>JAVBNT010000021.1:0-75150 GCA_031551355.1 Candidatus Xenobia bacterium
GATCTTCTATTGCTTTGAGCATTTCAAATAACGAATCCATTTTATATGTCACACCTCTTATTTTTGTTGTGTAACATATTCCATATTTATTCAAATTATCATGCAATTTTGTAGAAAATTTTTCTCATGCGTGAATCCTGAGGCCTTCCTGGGTTCACCCATGAGAGGCTTACTTTGCCTGCCAACAGGGATTTTCCAAATATTCAGAGCTACAGGCTCATCTCCTCCCGCAGACCTATTTTGTATAAAATGGCGGGGCATTTATTCCATATAGCGTGGAAAGACCGCCAAACTTCGATGCAAACAGCACAAAATTTTCCGGGCGTTAATCCTGCCCAGTATAAAGGTGATAAAAACATGGTATTGAAATAAAAAATACACAACCGAATAGCGGAGGAAATAAAGCATGCCTATAACAACAATTATCAATGCCAAAGTCTTCGATGGAGAAACAATAGCCTCTCCCGGAACAGTAGCAATAGAGAACGGCCTGTTTTCCGAAAAAACAACCGGAGATTATGTCATCGACGGAAGCGGCTGTACACTGCTTCCGGGGCTGATCGATTCACATACGCATATAGATAATGAGGAACAACTGAAAAAGGCGGCTAAAGCCGGGCTAACGACCGTAATGGAAATGGCTAACCACGACATAACGGCGTCACCGTTATTATGATAAAATATAATAGTCAGCGCCTATAGGGCGCCTAATTCCGGCATTTGCCGGACAAATATAATCAAGAAAAATCTGGGAAAACTGTGAGAAAATATTCTCAAGAGTGCAAAATCAACTGTTTTTCCCGATTTTGTGTCGTGCTAAGCTCGGCTTAGCACGACACAAAATCTTTTTAACTGTGATTACTTAATATGCTCCGTCCAAGGTTCGTCACCGGCAATCTTGGCAACTCTGCCGGGGTATTTGGAACCGCCGTTATATTTCTTCAGGGCGGCATCCCAACTGCCGGTCTTTTCATACAACTCGGAAAGATATTTGGAACCGTAATCAATATTCTTTTTCGGGTCCCATACGGCGTCGGTTTTGGCAAACTTATGCGATCTGTCGTCAATCTGCATCACGCCTTTGCCGTGCTGACCGTCAAAAGATTTTGCTTTCGGATTCCAGGTGCTCTCTTTCCAGGCAACCGCTTTGAGGATTTTCGGAGGAATGCCGTATTTCTCAGCGGCGGCGTCAAGCTGCTGGTTCAATTGTTCTTTTGTCGGTTTTTTGCCGAAATCCGGTATTTCCTTTTCGGAATTAGCCTCTTTAGTTCCCTCAAGCATGGCATCGGTGAAAACACTGTTGGCACTTTTCTGAGGCTGGGCCGGTTTCATTTCCGCAGCAGGCATGGGAATTGAATTTTTCATAAGCGGAGTTTGCAGAAAAGCATTTTCCGCCCTCATCGAATTGAAATCGCCTCCGTTCAATGACCGCAAACCAAAAGCCGAAAGAGACAGAGTATCGGAAGCGCCTCCATAAGGGTTCAATGTCGATGATACACCGGAATCGCCTGACACTCCAAGCAAAGGCGAACGACCG
This sequence comes from Candidatus Xenobia bacterium, assembly GCA_031551355.1. Lineage (GTDB taxonomy): Bacteria > Vulcanimicrobiota > CADAWZ01 > CADAWZ01 > CADAWZ01 > JAVBNT01. Next base: position 1,538 of record JAVBNT010000021.1, read on the forward strand.
GAAAGGTCAATAGTTCTGGGATAAAGTGAGAAAGAAGAAGAGCCTAATTGATCCATAAAAAACAATGCCTCCCATTTAAATAGAAGAAAATTAATAAGCGCAAGCTAATTCAAATAATATCATAGAAATATTATCACTCTAAAACGAAGAAATGTAAACATACAAAAATTCCCTTAAATAAAACGCCTCAAAACGCTTAGCAAAGGGAATTTTTTACTGTAAAACAAAATTATCCGCTATACATACTGTTTCCAGGGCTGGCTCTCGGCATGGGCCATTATTTTTGGAGGATAGCTTGAACCGCCGTTATATTTTTTCAGAGCCGCTTCCCAGCTACCGGTTTTTTCATACAAACTTGCAAGGTACTTAGTACCGTATTCTATATTCTGTTTCGGATCAAATACGGCGTCAGTTTTCGCAAATTCATGCCACCTGTCGTCGATCTGCATAACTCCCTTACCGTGCTGACCGTCAAAAGACTTAGCCTGTGGATTCCAGGTACTTTCCTGCCAGGCAACCGCTTTGAGGATATTCGGGGGAATTCCATATTTTTCGGCAGCAGCTTCCAGTTGCTGACCTATTTGTGCTTTTGAGGGATTTCTGCCAAAATCAGGTATTTCCACATTCGGGTTTTTAGGTTTTACACCGTCAAGCGCTCCCGCCGACGCAGCATTTCCGCTCTCCTGGGACTGCTGTCCGGAAGACGGCTGCTGTTGCGGTTGAACGGCTCCTGATTGCTGAGGCGATGACTGCTGGGATGGAGAACTTCCGGAATTCTGCGGCGTGGATCCGCTTTGCTGCGGCGCGACTCCCTGTGAAGGCTGTGCCTGCTGAGACGAAGGCGCCTGTCCGCCACCCTGAGAGGGCACAAAGTTCTGCCCTTGCTGAGGCGGAGGCTGAAGCTGTCCTTTTATAGAGTCTATACGATCGCCAATGTCCTTCAGTTCACCCTGAAGGTTCTGAATTTTATCAGTCAAAGAACCTACCTGTGACTGTATATCACGAATCTTGGCATTATTGCCCGACTTGGCAGCGTCCTCTAATTCCGACATTAAAGAATCAGCCTGCTTCATAGTCTCTTCCAGTTCAGCTTCTTTTTGCTCTTTCTGCTTTTCAAGGGCCTTCTGTTCTTCCTGTAATTCCTGCTCTTTTGTCTTCCCTGTATTAGCGGTTTCGTCTGCCTTATTATCCGACGTATTTTCTTTAAGAGCATCCAGATTTACGGGATTGGAAGAAGAGTCATCGTCATCCTCTTTAGATATCTTTACAGAATCGTCAGCTGCCTTTGGTGAACTTTCCGCCTTTGTCTCCTGGGCAGGTGCAGAAGCGGTCCTTGCCGACGCAACCTGTGAAGATGATGAAATACCGGACGAACCGGAACTAATTGCTCCTATTTCAGCCATATGTTCCTCCATAAAAAAATAATCTACATTTATGTACAATAATAATATAACATATTGCCCTACAAAGAAATAGCCCATAAATGGGCTATTTCTTTAACTTTTTGTCACAAAATATTTACATATGTTACATTAATTTAAACAAATCCGTCAGGATGCATTGTCAAACAGAACATCAAGATATTCGTTCATCTGCGGATCATTGACTTTCAAATATTGACGGCCTTCCGGAATAAAGTAAGCGTCAACCGACTCCGCAAAATATTCGGCCGGATTTGTAGCTGCATATGCCGACGGCAAAGATTTACGGGAAGGTGCAAAGGAATTCCACAACTGTACCGACAACGGCAGACGGCGCTGGTTCTTTTTCGTATATGCATGATCAAACGCATGGGCAAACTCATGCCTCATTACCGAACCGTTAAGACGTCCCAGCAATTCCTCACCGGCAACTATCAATCTCCGGTCCTGACAGTAAATTCCGCGGACGACCTCCCAGGGCCGTCCATCAAAAGAACGTTCACCGGGCGCAACAATCATCATACCTTTAATACGCCTCTGCGTAAGATTCTGACTTTTATCAAGAATTATTATATGGATACCAAAATTTTTAACAAAGCCAAGCATTTTCTCACCCAGTGGATCCAATTCTTTGATCACGAGATTTCTAGCGGCATTTGACGTATCACTCACAAGCATAGGTTCTATTATATGCGAAAAACGCGAAAAAGAAGCCCTTGGCCGCGGTGACTGCTCATCCCCGACTTTGGTCTCATTCAGCGGAACAATAAACTTACCGTCCTTTTCCTGGAAGAAAAGACGTTTACCCTTGCTTTCCTTTTTTGCATTGTCACCGTCGTCCTCGTTTTCATCATCAGACAATGACTGCTTCATCTTCTTCAGACCGCCGAGCAATTTTTCAAAATCTTCTTCCTTAGAACCGGGAAGTCCCTTTTTAGAAGCATCCTTACGAAGCTGCTTAAGAAGTTCCTTGGCTTCGGGGCTTAAAGCAACGAAGTCCTTAGTATTCAAAAGTTTTGCCGGATCATCAGTCTCTTTGAAGACGTTAGGCTTTACACTCTCGGCGGTAAGTCTCCTTGAGACCTGGAGATATTGCGGATCATATCGCGAATTGCCCGGCCCTTGTATTTTATCCATATTTAGGTCTCCTGTTCATCGGCATTTTTTTCCCGGCTGTTTTCAAGCTGTTCAAAAAACTGATTACGGTGAAGACGCATCAAGATCTTGTAAAAAACGTTACCGGTATTATAATCGACTTCCTGAAACTCTCCTACAGGAACAAAACCGCACTTTTTAAAAGATCTTTGAGCTCTCTCATTAAAAACAGCCGTATCAAGCTCTACATAAGACAGATGCTTTTCTGTAAAAAAGTATTCAAGCGTTAGCATCATCGCCTCAGTGCCGAAGCCCTTGCCGATAAAACGCTGCTCACCGAGCAGTATACCTATAATAGCGTATTTCTTCTCATAATCACGAAGGGAAAAACGTATAAGCCCGAGATGTTTCCCTGTTTTCGACATAATCGTCAGAATATTTTGCGGAGTCTCGGTAACTTCACGGTAATAATCATTGGAAACTCTCATAATGTAGTCATCTTCGGCAATAAGCCCGAATGCATAACCCATTATATCCGTATTGCGAAACCACTTGGCAAAATGTTTATAGTCAAAAATATTTGCCGATCTTATATCAACATTTTTTCCTTTGACAAATATTCTCTCTTTAGTAAAAAAATTCCACATAAACAGCTTTCCAAATGTAAGATATATTTAAAAAGTAAAACTTAATTTAAAAGTTATAGGCAAATAAAAAAAATCCCCCTTTTTCCGCCATTGATATAGCTATTTTTATATCAGAGACAAAAAGTCGGAGGATAAAAACCGGCAAAAATTTATAGAATTTTATATTTATATTTATCTGACCAAAACAATCAAAGCCGGTATGCTCTGAATTAAGGCATAATTTAAGCTTATATGCTCCAGTTCCAGAGAGCCTACCGCCCCTAAAACAGCTAAAAGGGCAATAGCCTTGACTGCATGTCCGGAAATTTTGAAAAAATCGTTATTTGATAAACTTTTAAATATCTTTATTCCCTTTTTGACCGTATTGAAGACGATTTTTTTGCCATACATCATTTTTAAGCTCCAGTTAAATAAAATTAATTTTTTACAAACTTTTGTTCAATATTTTGAACTTAATTTTAATTTAACACAGATTTAAGCATTTGTAAAGACTTTTTTCAAAAAATTGAATTTACTTATTAAAACTATTGAATTTTTATTTTAACTTTGTTATCATTATGAAAAGTGTATTTTATAGTTTGCCACGCCTTCAGGCTCGCAATCCATACGCCAAAATTCCGGAGGTTTTATGAATGACACATTTCAAAACAGATTAAATACGGCTATGAAGATTAATAATATAAAAGCGGCAAGGCTTTCCGAGATTACCGGTATCCCGCCTTCAGGTATAAGCCAATACAGAAGTGGAAAGGCAAAAGCCAATCAGGAAAAATTAATATTGCTGTCGGAAGCCCTTAACACCAGTCCCGCCTGGCTTATGGGATATGATGTTGCCGACACCCCTGAAACGGCAAAAATTGAAAATCTTTACCGTATTTCCGAAAAGAAATATCCCCTTATAGGAACGATTGCCTGCGGAACGCCGATTTTAGCAGAAGAAAATATAGAAGAGTATATCACTGCAAATATGGATGATGTTAATGCTGATTTTTGCCTGCGCGCCCAAGGCGACAGCATGGAAGGGGCGGAAATATATGACGGAAACATTGTATTTATCCGCAAACAACCGGTCGTAAATAACGGTGAAATCGCGGCAGTATTAATTGATGACACCGCGACACTGAAACGGTTTTATCATAATAACGGCGTCGTTACTTTAAATGCGGAAAACCCCAGATATGCACCTATGGTTTATAAGGACTATGAAGCTGAAACCGTCCGCATCATCGGCAAGGCAGTTGCCCTTTTAAAAAAAATATAGTATACCTTAATCAATATTAATTCTTCTCAAAATCGAATAATCGGGAAGCCCGTTTTCCGGAAGCATGATTATATGGCAGTTCTGTGCGACGTCAAGCTCCGCGCCATCGTCGGTTATAAACCGGTCAGGAAGCTGATACGGTTTAACTAAACCGTCGGGCGTCAGCAATTCAAGAGTTTCACCGCCGCGGATTGTTCCTTTTACAGCGCATTTACGCATGCTGCCGACAGTCTCAGGAAGCGTGTTAAGCATAAAAAGCGATGTATACATATAACCGCCGACATCTCTGCGGTAATCATCCGGTTCAATACGTCCTTTAATAAAGCCCTCCGTATACTCACGGTTGGATACTCTTGACAAATTACGCAAAATCTCTTCCGCGGAAAGATTATGCCCGTCCATAATTCTCCTGTAGAGGGAAAGAATCGAGGCCACATAGTGAAGGCTTTTCATACGTCCCTCAATCTTGAATGATGAAACGCCGATATCGACAAGCTGCGGTATAAAGCGGTAAAGGGCGATGTCCTTGCTGTTCATGATATAACAGCCTCGTTCATCTTCAAACACCGGAAAAAACTCCCCGGGACGCTGTTCCTCCACCAGAGCATATTTCCACCGGCAGCTTTGGGCGCACTCCCCCCTATTGGCCCCCCGGGCACTCAGGTAGTCACTTATGGCACACCTGCCGGAATAAGAAAAACAAACGGAACCATGGACAAAAACTTCCGTTTCAATCGCGCCGCCGATATTATTTTGCAGCTGACGGATCTGCTCAAGCGATAGCTCTCTGGCAAGATTTACGCGTGACGCTCCAAGCTCTTTATAAAAAAGAGCCGATTGGGAACTGACTGTATTGGCCTGCGTACTGACGTGAACGGAAATACCGGGAAAGTCTTTTATCAGCATACTAATAACGCCCGGATCGGAGGCAATAAAAGCGTCGACACCGATTTCCGATAATATACCGGCCGTATTGCGCAGATCATCATATTCATCGGAAAATGGATAAATATTAAGGGTTGCATAGCCGCGTTTACCCAGAGAGTGCAGATGAGCAAGTCCTTCTTCAGCTTCATCGGCGGTAAAATTTCCGGCAAAGCTTCGCAAAGAAAATTTTTGCAGTCCGAAATAAACGGCATCGGCGCCGTAAGCGCATGCCCAGTATAAATTTTCAAGGGATCCGGCCGGAGCCAACAGTTCTGGCATGATACCTCCATTTATTATTACAAAACATTCGGCAACAGTATAATCCAAAAAGAAAAAAAACACAACGGCACAACAGTATCTTTACCCTGGCTTAAGGTTTATCCCCCCGCCATTCAAACGGCACAGGAATATTATTTCCAAAATAGAACAAATGGCCGTATCAAGAGATTAATATTAAGGAAAAGTTATGAATAAAACAACATTATTATCCGTCTTATCCGCTGTGCTGATTTCACTTTGCATTGCCGGATGTTCTTCTTCAAGCTCCGGTTCCATACAGAGTCAAAGACAATATCCTACAACACTAGTGTCCGGACGCGTAATAAATCCTTTACTTGACAACGCGCCGATCAGCGGAGCAAGTGTCAGCGTCTCCACGGCAGCCGGAGGCACCGGCACCGTTACCACGGGAACAAACGGTAATTTCGCAATCGAAATTACCGTGGAACCGGGAACAGTGACAACAATTACCTTCACCAAAAAGGGCTATATAATTGAAAATTTACCTGTGAACATCGCCACTGACGGCAGTTTATCGTATAACGAGCTGGTTAACGGATATTTACCGGTATATGCGGCGGATGTATCCTATATAACCAATGCCCGTCCTGTCGTTAACAATGGCTACGGAGCTTTATCCCCGGACGGAAAATATCTCTATCTCGTAGATTCAACCACTCATAGTATAACAAAATACAACTTGCTTACTAATACTTCTTTTACTCTGGCCGGTACGGGTAATAGCGGAACAGCCGACGGAAAGGGCAGCAGCGCAGAATTCAACCATCCGACAGGAATTGCCGTTTCATCGGATGGAGACACACTTTATGTCAGCGATTTTACGGAAGCAAAAATAAGAAAAATCACCGGAGCGGGCACAGCGGCCAGTTCGGATCAGGTCATGGTTTATACAATTGCCGGCAATGGTCTCAGTTATCAGGACGGTCCCGGAATGACGGCATCACTCGGGAATTTGTCAGGAATTACACTTGCGAGTGATGACGACAATCTTTATGTCTGCTCTGTGTCACATAGCAGGGTAGCCAGAATAAGCGGCGTCAAAAACGCTACCGGAAAAACTGCCGTAACCGTATACACCGTTGTCGGCAGCGGTACCGACGGAATCGACGACGGTCAGGGCGACGGCAATGTCTTGTCGGCTCCTTTTGATGTTACACTATCCCGGGATGGAGACACAATATACGTATCCGCCAACGGACTGGGTTTGTTTCCTCCGAGAATTAAAAAAATCACCGGGGTTAAGAATGCACAAAGCGCCGCCGCAACAAAGATATATACAATTGCCGGCAGTGACACCGGAGACGCAGCGGGAAGAGGAGATGCGGCAAAATTCAATTATCCATATGGCATCGCCATTGCCAATGATGATGACACACTGTTTGTTGCCGACTATAATAATAAACGCCTCAAAAAGATTAGCGGCATCAAAAATGCCGTTTCACCAACAGAAACGTACGTCAGCAATATGGCCGTAGGCAGTTTAAATTATCCCAGAGACACGGTTTTGTCACCGGACAACGGCATACTGTATATCATCCGTTCCAGTGAATTCATTACGGCAAAAGCAACGGAAAATTAGTAACCTTCGCAGACGGGGACTGCGTGCTCAATGTCATTAAGTTAAGAGAAAAGAATTTCTCACAGAGAAGAGGAGAACACAGAGAGGTTGTAACCGGCATTTATCCTCCATGGCCCTATGCCCTCCGGGAGAGACCCAAAGATGTCAAAATCGGAAAAAAACAGTTGATTCTCTGCTCTTGAGAATATTCTCTCACTTTTTCCCCCGATTTTTCTTAATTATATTTTTCAGACAAATGTCCGAATTAGGCGCCCTATAGGCGCTGAATATTACATTTTATCATATAAAAGGAGCCGCCGTTAGCACGACAGCTCTTTTTTATATTATTTAAAAACAGAATAATGACCCCGGGTTATTTACGCCGCCGCTTTTCAGTGCTGATTATGCCGTAAATTACGGCATAATGCAGGAAGTTTTGGCAAATTGCCAAAAAGACAGTAGTAAAATGAGATTTTAACCAGGAGCTCCGTCAATATGAAAAAGGAAGCCGTAATACCGGTCGCAATAGAACATGAAATGCAGGATTCTTATCTCGATTACGCTATGAGCGTCATTGTTTCAAGGGCACTGCCTGACGTAAGGGACGGACTGAAGCCGGTCCACAGACGCATAATGTATGCGATGGATAACCTTAACCTCGTTCCCGAAGGTCCTTTTAAAAAATCGGCAACCATTGTCGGCGACGTAATCGGTAAATACCATCCTCACGGAGATGCGGCCGTTTATGATTCACTGGTAAGGATGGCGCAGAATTTTAACCTGCGCTACTGTCTCGTCGAAGGGCACGGCAATTTTGGTTCGATAGACGGCGACCCGGCGGCAGCTTACAGATATACCGAAGCCAGAATGTCACCGATTTCCATAGAGATGCTCAAAGATCTGGACAAAGACACCGTCGATTTCAGTGATAATTTTGACGGTTCTCTGCAGGAGCCATCCGTTTTACCGGCAAAAATACCAAATCTGCTGGTAAACGGTTCCACCGGTATTGCCGTGGGTATGGCCACCAATATACCTCCCCATAATCTGTCGGAAATAATAGATTCTCTGGTAACCCTGATTGATGCCCCGGATACCGACAACGAAGAGCTGATAAAGCTCGTCAAGGGTCCCGATTTCCCTTCCGGCGGGCTTATTATGGGTCTGCAGGGATGCCGCGATGCATACAGAACCGGCAGAGGCTCGATAACTCTCAGGGCAAAAACCGAGCTTGAGGTTAACGGAAAAAAGCAGACGATCATTGTCAGTGAAATTCCCTATCAAATAAACAAGACAAAATTAATTGAGCAGATCGCCGACGGCATCAAAAACGGCAAAATCAGCCATATCAGCGATTTAAGGGACGAATCCGACAGAAACGGCATGAGAATAGTCATTGAACTCGCATCGGGAGCAAACAGCCAGCTTGTGCTGAATCAGTTGTTTAAGCACAGTAACATGCAGTGTACCTTCGGGGCGATAATGCTTGCCCTTGTAGACGGAGCTCCCAAACAACTGACACTCGAAGAAATGCTCAAATATTATCTGGAACACAGAAAAGAGATCGTCAGCAGAAGAACTGTTTTCGAACTGACAAAAGCAAAAGACAGAGCCCACATACTTGAAGCCCTGATCAAAGCCATTGATTTTATTGACGAAATTATTGCCATTATCAGGGCGTCAAAAGACAGGAACGAAGCGGAAAAAAAACTTATCAAGCGTTTTAAATTTACAAAAATACAGGCCAATGCGATTCTGGAAATGCAGCTGCAAAGACTTACCGGACTGCAGAAAATCAAACTGGAGCAGGAATACGCACAACTCATAAAAATGATCGCTTTTCTTGAAGATCTGCTTGAAAGCCCCAGAAGAATAATGGACACGATAAAACAAGAACTGCTTGAGATCAAAAAGAAATACGGTGACAAAAGAAAAACCCGGATAATTACCGAAGGCCCGCAGGAATTCGACATTGAAGATCTGATACCGGAAGAAAAAGTAACGGTAACCCTAACCGATAATGGCTTTATTAAACGATCTGCGGCATCTGCCAACAAACCGGTCAGCGATATCCCGCAACAGTCCGGAAATGAAGTACAGTGCCTGACGACGACTCATCACTATCTCTTTATGCTTACAAATCTGGGAAAAATATATCGGCTTAAAGTCCATGAAATGCCGGAAAACAGTAAGCAGGGGCGCGGAACAGCCCCGATAAATATGGCACCGCTGACAGCAGGCGAAAGAGTAATTTACATATTCGCCCTCAAACAACTGACTGAAAAATACGCCGTAACGTTAATAACAAAACAGGGATATATTAAGAAAAGTTTGCTGCGTGACTACGAAGGTGCCAGAAAGGCGGGAATAATAGCATTAAAACTTGAGGAAGGCGATGAGGTCACGAGCGCCAGAATGACCGGGGCAAACGATTCATTTGAATTCATTGCCATCAGTGCCGCCGGGGGCAGTACACTTTTCAATACCGAAACTCTGAAAACAATGGGGCGCGTATCAAAAGGTTCAAAAATATTTAAAATCGACGGCAAGGATCGGATAAAATGCCTTTTAAACCCTGAAGGAGGGAAAGAGCTTATCGTTGTTTCGGAAAACGGCTTTGGCAACAGGATTTCCATACATCAATACCGGCTCCCGGGAAAAGCCGGAAGAAGAACGGATATTATGAAAATAAATTTAAAACAGGATGCACTCGCCGATGCCGTAATGGCGAATAAAAATGACACTGTTGTAATTGAAACAATCCACGGCAACAGCAGCGAAATTTTAGTTATGGATATATTAACCGCCGGCAGAAGCAGAAAGGGAGAAAAACTACTGGAGCTTTCCGCCAACGAAAAAGTCTCCGGGGTATACGTAAAAAATGCGGAATGATTCCGGCTTGAAACATTTACGAAACAGCCGGCTGTCAGCAAAGAATTAGTTTACCGGCAATGAGACTGAAAGAAGCCGTCAAAACTCTATTGCGCGAAACACCTTTAAAGTATATAATACTTCCCTAACTTATCAAATTATGAGTAAATACGGTTATTTATCAAGGAGATTATGGACAATCTGATTGACTTTTCATACAAAATATTTAACGATCCTCTGTTCACCTGTTTTTTAATCGTCGGTCTGGGGCTGCTGCTCGGTGCCATCAAGGTTAAAGGCTTTTCTTTTGGAGTTTCAGGAGTATTTTTTATCGGCCTCCTTTTCGGACTGATAGGGTTTATAACTCCCAAACACCTGACTACTTTTGGCTTGCTGCTGTTTATGTATGTTCTGGGCATACAGGGCGGCCCGACATTTTTTAACTCAATGTCGAAAAGGGGAATCCCCTATATTTTGATAACGCTTTGCATGATGAGCGTAAGTATTTTGACGGTTATCATTTTGGGGAAAGCATGCAACCTGGCAAACTACGAAATACTGGGAGTTTACACCGGTACTTTTAATAATTCATCCGGACTTGCCATCCTTATGGAAGGACATTGGGGTGACACTCTTTTGCCGGCATACGGTATTGTTTACCCTCTAGGGGCTGTAGGAACGGTAATTGCCGTGCAAGTACTGCCGCTGATATTCCGCAAAAATCTGGCCGCCGAATTCATAAAGCACAGAGAACAGAAAAAACAAAAAATATTTCTTTCAAGAAAATTTATCGTTGAAGACGAAAAAATTGTCGACCGGGCTCTTGCCGATCTAAATTTCCGTACCCTTACAGGAGCAACCATCTCCAGAATACGCCGCGGCGGCAAACTCATCATACCAAAAGCCGATACAACTCTGAAAACAGACGATGTCATCCTTGTTGTCGGCGATGAGGATTCCATAGAAAAAGTAAGGGAACTTGTCGGCAATGAAACGCATGAAAATATGGACATCGATCCCAACGTTATTGCCAGACAGTTTATGATGGTAAATCACCATCTGCACAACAGCGAGCTGGGAGAGCTTGGGCTGACTAAAAATTATAATATTGTAGTCACGCGAGTTGAGCGTTCCGGAATCGAACTCGGTGCCTCACACGATTTAATCATAGAGCTCGGTGACGTAATTACCGTTGTCGGCAAAAAAAGACAGGTAAATAAACTGGAAAAACTTCTGGGAAAAACAAGCGCTTTGTCTCCGGAACTGGATCTTGTGTCGCTGGCACTGGCGGTATCTTTCGGAATAATAATCGGAAAACTGACGATACCGATGCCGGTAATCGGGAGTTTCACATTGGGAGTGTCCGGAGGAGCTCTTCTCGCCGGGCTTTTTCTCGGCTATGCAAGAAGGTTCGGCATTTTGACAAACCAGATATCCGATATCGCCAAAAACGTGATCAAGGATATAGGACTTTCATTTTTCCTTGCCGGAGTCGGCGCCTCTGCCGGAAGCGCTTTAATAGGCACAAATCTCGGCCTGCTATCACAAATGATTTTTGTTGCGGCAATGATAATTATTTTATGTGTGATTTCAATATTTTTACTTGCTTATAAGATACTCAAAATGGATTTTGTAAAAAGTCTTGCCTGTTTGTGCGGAGGTATGTTTAACTCTGCGGCCCTGGGCAGCCTGACGCAAATGGTCGGCAGCGACGAACCGTCGTCATTTTTTGCAACCTGCTATCCGATGGCAACGTTCGGTTCGATTATCGCCACCCAAATACTCGCCCAAATACTTATTTTTATGGGATAATGGAATGATAACAAGAAAAATAATTTTTGTTCTGCTTTTACTGCTCTTAACAGACTGTGCAGTATATGCGCAGCAGAAAAAAACTTTTAACGAATCCGTCACTGAAGCAAGGGCAATGCTTGACAATGGAAAATATGATACAGCCATAAAAATTCTTGAAACCTGTAAAAAAAGAAAACCAGAAGAGCACGTTTCCTGGCAGCTCACCGGCATTGCTTACTATAAAAAGGGCCGCTATGACAAGGCTCTGGCGCAGTTGGAAAATGCAAAAAAACTTTTCGCCGACGACTTTGTAAGCGAAACATACATTGGTTTTATACTCCTTAAAAAGGGAAGCGCCGCCAAGGCAATGAGCTTTTTCAAGGCGGCAAACAAAAAAGCACCGGAATATCCGCTTGCCCTAATTGGAATGGGGCACGTTTTCATCAAGCAAAAAGATCTGGGCAAGGGCAGAAAATATATGAGACAGGCTATTGAAGCCTGTCTTGATGATGACGTAACGGTTTATACAACCATTGCCGATATATATATTCAGGAAAAAAAGCCGGACGACGCGATCTTTACCTACAAAAAATATATCTCCGAATGCGGCGAGACTTCACCCAGAAATACTGCCTATATAAATTTTCTGCTTGGAAAGATCTATGAAATCAAAAACAACAAAATGGCTGAAGGCGCCTATAAAAGCGCTGTTGAACATGACGGAACAAATTTCCGGTATAAGGAGACTCTGGCCGGATATCTATATAGGAACAAAAATGTTGAGGACGCAATAAAATATTATGAAGATGCGGCAAAAATAGGCAAGCTGAAACCGGAAACGTATTACAACATCGCAATTTATTATTATGGAGAACAGAATATAAAAAAGGCCGTTGCTCATCTTGAACAGGCAGTAAAGCTGAAAAAAGACTTCACTGACGCCAGAATAGCACTTTCGGCAGGCTATCTGAGTCTTGGCAATTATGACAAATGCATTGAGCAAAACAATGCATTACTGGGAAAAAATAAAAAAGATGAAACCGCCTGGTATAACAATGCATGCGCCTATGCCAAAAAGGGCAACCCGAAGCAGGCTTTGTCCTCACTGCAAAAGGCTATAGAAATAAATCCCGACAACAAAAAACTGGCAAAAAACGAAAAAATGTTTGAATCACTTTACAAAAACGCACAGTTTATTAGGCTTACAAAATAAATATTCCTGTTCAATACCGTAAAATACATTCATAAACATTGACGGTTATTTTTTACGGACGCAAACACAAGGTAATTTACACTATATCAAGAATAATAAATAACTTATGTGCAGAAAAGGTTTTACAATGGTAGAAGTTATTGTCGCCGTCGCACTGCTGGCAATTGTGCTTACGGTTCTTTTGCGCATGGAGTTAAACTCCGTTTCACTGACGGCAAAAAACCATCTGGGGCTTAAGGCGCTGGCAATTGCCACATCGGAGATGGACGGGCTTGCCGGTTCGCAGATTCAGGGAGAATACACCAACTCGGTTGAAGATTTCGATATCAAAGCAAAATCGGAGCAAAGCACGGATACCCTTGTTCCAATGGATATTTTGACGCTTCAGGTAAACTACGGAAACATTGAATATGCCGAAATTAAAACTTTTAAAGTACGGTTTTTCTAAAAAGGGCTTTACGCTCATAGAGTTAGTTGTAACATTGGCAATAGTTTCTATTGTCATCGGTCTCTCATTGTCGGCACTCGTCTACAGTTCCAGAGGAACAAAAGAAGCCTCCTCAGTCACTTCAAGAGACTTTGAAATGATGAGGGTTTACAGTCAGATGAGAACACAACTGATCTCGCTTTATAAATCGCCCCATTTTAAAAAAAGTTTTATTGAAAAAAATGAAAATGAGCCGAAACTTGATTCCATACGTTTTTTCACGACGTCTTCCGCCGGCGGCAGCGGAACTGTTGAAGCTTTCTATTCAATAGTAAAAGGCGAAAACGATGAAAAATATCTGGCATATTACGAATACCCGATGACGCGCGATATGGAAAAAGCCGAAGCCGACGGCGAAAATAAAGAAGAAATACCGATTGTTTTTTCCAGCAGAATCAAGGGAATGACCATAAGCTGCGAATCCGGCGGCGAGCAAACCAAACCCTGGGAGAAAGACGAAATCCCGGAAATAATAAAAATAACTCTTTATTACGAGATTCAAAAACAGGAAGAAACATTTGAGTTCAGCGTAAAACCTGCGATCAGGATGTTCTAGGGCAAATTATGATTATTATAGCCATTCTCGGAGTCATCAGTATAATAATGATTTTAAATATCCAACTGGCAAGCGACACGCTTTATACCGCCAGATACCTGAATGCAGTAAAGTCGAGAGAAGCGGCTTACTATTTATCGCTGTCCGCCGTCAGAGACTGTATCACGATACTTAATCAGGAAAAAAACCTCAATAAGACTGAACCGGAGGGAACCGATTCACTTAAAAGCCTGTGGAACCGGCCGATACCTCTGATAAAAATAGACGATTCGGTGATTTCAATTGAAGTTGAAGATCTTGAAAGGTTTTTTGATATAAACTCGATAGTATCACCAAACGGCTCAGTGGACAAAGACCATCTGAAACAGTTTGGCAATCTCTTAAAAAGTCAGGATATTAATCCGGATTTGGCAAACAGTGTCGTTGATTGGATAGACGGCGATGATCTGGCCACACAGCCGTCGGGAAGCGAAATTCCCAAAAAAGGGGTAAAAAAAATTAAAAACTCATACATTGATTCGCTCGAAGAGCTGTACCTTATAGAAAATTTTGACCGGGAAATGTTACTGCCGCAAATAAATCGCGGAGAAAAAACGAGCGGAGTATTGCCGTTGATTTGTGTCAAAAACAGAGGAAAAATTAATATAAATACTGCCGGAAAAGAAGTAATTATGAGTCTCGATGAAGAATTAACAGATTCTATGGCTCAGTTAATTATCGACAGCCGTGCGGAAAAAACATTTGAGAAGCTCAGCGACTTAAGGGATTTAGCTGGTTTCAACGATGAATTAATCGCCAGAATATCCAATACCGCCGACGTAAAAAGCGAGTATTTCAGGTTCAAAGTAGAGATAATAAAGGGTGACGAAAAAACAATTGTAACAGCGGTAGTCCATAGACTGGAAGCGGGAACAACGGTTGACAGCTGGAAGGTGGAATAGTGAAAATTGCAGGCGGTATCGACATTGCGGCAACAGGTAACAAAACGATATATCTGGAACTGGGATGGAACAGCATAAAAAAAAGCTCCGGCAAAAACGATACTAAAAACACCAGAGCTTTATCATCAAAAAATTTAACATTCAGAGTGTTCGACTTGCCTTTCGGAGACAAAAAAAAGTGCAAGGGAATAGTTCAGGAAGAACTGTCATATTCTCTTGCTTTTCCTTTGGAACAGGCTTCGTGGGATTTTATGCTCTCTTCCGGAGGTAGCGCACTGGCGGTTGTATCACTTAACAAAAATATTCCCGCCGATTTGCCCGCAAATGATGTTCTCGACTGCGACGTTTCCGCACTGGCAAGATGTGCGGCTTACTGTAATTACCGGAATCCCCTGATAATAGATCTGGGGGCTTCAAAAACACTGTTTTGCGGACTGAATTCCGGAATTCCCAACTTTGTAGCCGTAGTTCCTTCAGGAGGAGACGCTCTGACGGCAGCTGTTGCACAAGCAAAAAATATCAGCCCCAAAGAAGCCGAACTGCTGAAAAAAGAAAAGGGCATTGAGCTTGTGGAAGTAAGACAAAAGCTCCTTAATATCATAAAAAAGGCGCAGATACAAGTTTCGGATTGGGAGCAGATAATCATCTGCGGAGGCGGCGCTGAAATGAAAGGACTGTCGGAACTTTTATCTGACGGTCTGAAAATACCGGTAAAAACATTTGAATTCCCTGAAGGCATATCGCCTTTTTATGATGCGGTAGCTTTTGGGGCTGCACTGCGTGAAAAATATCCGCTCATTTCAATAAACCTTTCCGGCGAAGAAAAGCAAAGTCTGGAAATTCCTGTATACTGGATTGTTGCCGTCATTGTGCCGTTGATTCTGCTGCCCGTACATCTCTATATAAAAGCCTATACGCTGGACACAAAACTTAAAGACTACAGCAATGCCGTAACAACGGCAATAAAAAAAGAATTTCCGGACATCGGCGAAATAAAATCGCCCAAATCCCAGCTGCAGGCAAAAATAGATCAGAGAAAACTTAACCAGCGCACGTCTTCGGCAAATATTATTGTCGAGCTCGATAACATATCACAGGCACTGGCGGGCAAACCGGTAACACTTTACGATATGGATTTCTCAAAAGAACTGATTGTTCTGTCAGGAGAAGCTCCGTCATATAACGATGTTGACACAATACGCACGAAGCTTCTTGAGACATTCTCGGATGTACGTCTGGAAATAAAGACTTTGCCGTCAAAAAAAATAACCTTTACCCTGCAAATAAAAACCGGAGAAAAAAAGAGCAATGTTGTCAAAGTTTAAGGAAATGTCTCAGAAAGAGCAAAATACATTCATTGCCGTATGTATACTGTCGGTAGTTTTTTATATTGCAATTATAGTGCTGCCGCCGTTGGACAGAATTCACAAGGCGGAGAAAAAACTGAGTGTGATGACCGTAACTGCTGTTGAGATAGAAAAGGGAATTGCCGAATACAGATCTCTTCCCGATGATTCTGCACCGAAGAGATCCGGTTCGCTTCTTTCCGCCGTAGAAAAAACCGCCGCCGAAACATCCATATCCAGGAGCATAGCTTACCTGAAACCTTTTTCAGCACAAAAAGGGCTTGACGGTGCGGAAATAAAACTTAACAATATTACCGGCAAAGACATTGTTGAGTTTATAGACAAACTGCAGAAACAGCAGGTAAATATAACAAAGATAAATATGAAAGATAATGATCTTGACGGGTTATGGACCGTCAGGCTGTTTATGGAGGGATAATGAGAAAAATATTAACAGCCGCTTTCCTTTTTTGTATAGTCTTCATGATAGGGCTTATATACTTTTTCCCCTACTCGGACTATATTTCCAAAGCACTTGAAGATGCAAACAAGGCAAAAGATATAAAAATCAATTGGACAAACAGTGTCAACAAATTTCCAAGAATGATTTTGGACAATGTAAATATCAGCTCCAAACAGGGCGAACTTATCAGCCTGGAAAACCTTAAACTTGGATTTAATCCCATTTCAGGAGTTACTTTTGACGGGAAAGGCCGCGATGTAACGCTCAAAGGTAATTATAAAAGCGGAAAAGTCAACTTTGACCTGAAAAATTACAGCCTTCCTGCATATCTTTCAACGAACGTAGGAGAGGGTGTCTTTGATATCAAAGGGACATACGACATCAAGGCCAACAGCGGCAAAGCCGATTTTTCCGGGACGATAAAAAAGATTCCTACACCGCTGCTGACGGAACCCTTAAGTATTGTCGGCAATGTTACCAAAACCGGAGCGACATCCGAAATTGCTTTTGATGCGGCCGGAAAAAACATCAATGGAAAAGGAAATATTTCCATTCTCGAAAAGAAGGGCTCTGATAGTGACGTGTCGGGAAATATAAAACTTAAAGTCGGTATGATTCCGTTAAATTTAAGGCTTAACGGAACACTGGGAAGCATAAAGATAAACGTAGGGCTTTAAAATTATAACAGGTGGATAAATAAAAAATGAAAAAACATTATATAATACTATTAATCCTGCTGATGGTGTCTATATCAGCGCCGATCTGGGTATCGGCACAAAACAGCACTAAAAAGTCCATACCGGTTTACGGAAAAAAGACAAATCCTCCTACCGGAAAAAGATCTGCCCAGGCCGACAACATAGAAGCAGATCCAAATTCTCCTTCAAAAGAGGAAGAATTGAGAAAAAGAAGGTTTCAGCACAATACTCCAACACCTGCACCGTCTGCAGTAAACACACCCAGTCAGCCAAATATTTACAGCGGAACAAATTCACCGGGCCAGACGGTTCAGCCGACGACAGCGGCAACACCTTCGCTGTCTACAAAAATGCCGGCAGGCAAACTCGAAGAGACACTTTCCGAAGCAATGAGAAGCGGCAAGGTGATGTTGAATTTTGATAATATCGACATCAAAGCCATAACAAAAATAATGTCGGATCTTACTAAAAAGACGATCATCATCGACAAAACCGTCAGCGGCTCGATGACGATAATTTCTTCAAGAAAAGTAAGTATTGCCGAAGCCTGGGACCTCTATGTATCCGCACTTGAAGCCTCCGGATATGGAATAGTCAGAACCGGCTCAGCCTACAAACTCATACCAATCCTTGATGCTAACAAGGAAAATTTGAAATACGTCGGCACAAAAGCGGCAAAACCGGGTTCCGGATATATTGTCGCCCTGATACTGCTTAACAATGCAGATTCGGAAATCATGATGAATACCCTGAGACCTCTTGTAGCTCCTCCGGGAGTAATAGCCTCATATCAGCCTTCAAACGCAGTAGTAATCACCGATACTTCACAAAATGTCTCCAGACTCACACAAATAATAAAGCAACTTGACACAAACTATAAAGGCTCGGCAATGAGAATCTTTCAGCCTAAGTATGTAAGGGTAAAAGAGCTGGCGACAGCTTTGCAAAACGTATTCCAGGGAGTAACCACATCAGGCCCCGGAGGCGCTTCACAGCAGGTAAAAGTTTCTGCATACGAGCCCACAAACACACTAATTGTAATGGCACCGGCAAAAGAATTTTTGCAGATCGAAGCGGCACTGGCGGAAATTGATGTTGAAGAAAGAGTAACCAAAGCCGACGAAAGAAGCTTTAAAGTATATTATCTGAAAAATGCCGATGCCGAAGAGGTTGCTAAAAATATTTCTCTTCTTCTTGAAGAAAAGAAAAAGCTTATAGAAGCCATAAAGACGGAACAACAGGGAACCGAAGCGGCCAAAAACCCC
Source organism: Candidatus Xenobia bacterium (assembly GCA_031551355.1). Classification (GTDB taxonomy): domain Bacteria; phylum Vulcanimicrobiota; class CADAWZ01; order CADAWZ01; family CADAWZ01; genus JAVBNT01. Next base: position 20,381 of record JAVBNT010000021.1, read on the forward strand.
GAGACGGTAGTTTCCACAAAAGTCGCATCCGACAAGGCAACAAATTCTCTGATGTTCTATATAACGGAAAAAGAATATGAAGAAATTGTGCCGATGATAGAAAAAATCGACGCGCCCCAAAAACAAATACTTATTACCGCGATTGTTGCCGAAACACAGCTTGACAACTCCATCGATGCAGGAGTTGCCTGGCAGGTAATATCCGATCCCGGAGTAATATCAAGTTTCCAGGGCGGCCTTGATCAAACGGGAGTCCTGAACTCAATTGCCGACGGAAGGTTTGCGGTAGGAGCTGTCGGATCGGAAATGATGGAGCTTACCGTCGGAGGAACGACAATAAAAGTTCCGAAAATTTTCGGAGTAATAAAGGCACTGGAAAATAAGACTAATTTCAATCTGCTCTCGTCTCCTAAAATAGTGACGCACGACCATAAAGAAGCAAAACTTATGGCCTCGCAGCAGCTTCCATTCGCCACCGGTGTAAAATACGACAATAACAACCAGCCAATCATCAATTATGATTACAAAGATGTCGGTCTCTCACTTAACGTCACCCCGCATGTCGGACAAAATAAGCAGGTCAGACTTGAGCTTAAGCTATCCGTAAAGGATCTTGTAAGCTATCTTACCCAGGGAACCGGAGCTTCCACAGTGCAGATTCCTATCATCTCAAACAGGGAGCTTGACAACATCGTGACGCTCGAAAACGGTCAGACAATCGTTATCGGAGGGTTAATAGACCAAAGGACTACGGAAGTGATCAAACAAGTACCGATTCTGAGTAAAATACCCCTACTAGGGGGACTTTTCAAAGATAAGTCTACTAAAAAAACATCCAGAACACTATTTGTCTTTATCACTCCGCATATAATAGACAGCACTTCTGAGCTGCAGCGTATAACCGATATGTACGGAAGGTCAATGTTTAAGGAAAATACCGTAAATGATAATCAGCCTTTCTCAGTAGACAAAAAAAGCGAGAAGGATAAATAATGACAACGCAAGAGTTAATAGAAATAATACCTATCGACTTTTTTCAAAGGAATCACTTACTGCCCCTTCCTGAAGGAGAAGCGCTTACTATTGCCGTATGCGCAGATTCCAACAGGGAAGCGCTTGAAGATATAAGGCTGGTTCTGCAGGCCGATTTTGATACGATCCCCATTGATAAGGAACAAATAGAATCCGGATTGCGTGATTTGCTGCTTCAGGAGACAAATTCAAATATTACCACCGGTGACGAATCGCTCGATTTATCGGCGGACGAAACCCTGGATCTTCTTGCCGCCGGCAAAGACGCGCCGATAATAAAACTTGTAAACACGCTTTTTATTCAGGCTATACAGAGACGCGGAACCGATATACATATCGAGCCATACGAAAAGGAAGCCAAGGTGAGGATACGTACCGATGGCGAGCTTCACGAAATAATGACGATTCCCAAACGCGAATTCAGCGGCGTATGCGCGCGTATAAAGGTTATGTCCAAGCTGAATCTTGCCGAAAGCCGCCTGCCTCAGGACGGCAGAATGAGGGTCAAAAGCGGAACAAGAATCATTGATGTACGTATATCAATACTCCCCACCCAATTCGGCGAACGTATCGTGTTGAGAATTCTCGACAGAAGCGCCAAACTGATCACCTTGAAAGAACTTGGCCTTATGGGCAATGATTACCGCAAAATGGATGAACTGATACAGAACCCGTATGGTTCCATATTGGTAACCGGACCAACCGGAAGCGGAAAAAGTACAACACTTTATGCGGTAATAGAAAAAATTAAATCACCGAAAAGAAATATCATCACCATTGAAGACCCTGTAGAATATCAGATCGACGGTATCGGACAAATGCCGGTAAACGCAAAGATAGGCGTCACTTTTGCCAACGGACTGCGCTCTATACTGAGACAGGATCCCGATGTAATAATGGTCGGAGAAATACGCGATCCGGAAACGGCGGAAATAGTTATCCATGCCTCACTGACCGGCCACCTTGTGCTGTCCACCCTACATACAAACGACGCTCCGACTGCCGTATCCAGAATGGTCGATATGGGCGTGGAAAAATACCTTATATCATCTTCCGTTCTCGGAGCGATCGCACAAAGACTTGTACGCACTCTCTGCCCGCAGTGCAAAAAGCCTTATCAGCCATCGGAAGCCGAACTCAAAAGCGTGATGTGGGACAAAATACCGCCAAACGCAAAATTTGCCCAGCCGGTAGGATGTCAGAATTGCCTCGGCACCGGCTTTGTCGGCAGAATCGCCATTTTCGAGCTTATGGTAATAGATGACGAGTTGCAAAGTGCCATCGTCAGATCGGCCGAATCAAATATAATCAGGGATATCGCCCGGCGCAAGGGAATGCGGACACTGCTTGAAGACGGACGCGACAAAGCGGCAATGGGGTACACGACGATCGGTGAAATTACCAAGGCGACGAGAACTTAACTGAAGTTTAACAACAAAATTTTCAAATCACCAAAGGGGCTTGTCTTAAAGAAAAAAAGACGGCTCTTTTTAAATTCTCAAAAAGGGTAATATCAAAATAAAATTAATATACTATTTATGTAAATAATAATAACACAGAGTCAATATTAGCAACCAAACAGGGGGCATGTATGTTTAGAAAAATAAAACAGATTGTAACGGGAAAATCCGTCACTGACGGAGCCGGAGTCCGTCTGACCAGGGTAATAGGGATTGCCAATGTCAAGGATTTTGATCCGTTTCTGATGCTTGACGCATTTGATTCAAAAAAACCCGATGACTACATAAAGGGATTTCCATGGCATCCGCACAGAGGAATAGAAACAATTACCTATCTGATAACCGGCGATATTGAACACGGCGACAGCCTTGGCAACAAAGGCTCCATAAATGACGGCTGCTGTCAGTGGATGACGGCGGGAAGCGGAATCATTCACCAGGAAATGCCGCAAGCCTGTGAAAGAATGCTTGGTGTTCAATTATGGCTGAATATGCCTAAAAAATCGAAAATGGAACATCCAAAATATAATGACATAAGAAATGAAAACATTGCGGTAATGGAAAATGAAAATTTCAATGTCCGCGTCATTTCCGGAAAATACGAAGAAATTGAAGGGCCGATAACCGGTGATTATGTAAAACCGGTTCTCATGGACGTATCAATAAAAAGCGGCAGCTCATGGTCGGTAAAAACAAAAAAAGAAAATACTCTGTTCATATATATTGTAGAAGGAAGTGCATGTTTCTCTGAAACTTCACAGGAATTTACGGTAGCAAAACATGCGGTACTGTTTGACTACGAGGAAATTTTTTATGTAAAAGCCGGGAATGACGGCGTCCGTCTGCTGTTTTTTGAAGGACAGCCGCTGCACGAGAGCATTGCCTGGGGAGGCCCCATCGTAATGAACACCGATGAAGAGCTGCAGCTTGCATTCAAAGAGCTTAGAGAAAATACTTTTATAAAATCATAACTGATATAATCAGACTTTCCCGATTTTCCTTGATTATATTTGTCCGACAAATATAATTGTAAAAATGGTGAAAAATTAAGAAAAGAATAACAAAAGGCTATAAAGCAAGCTATTTTTCGCCATTTTCTGTCGTACTAAGTGGGCCTTTCCAGCCCCACTTAGCATGATAGCCCCTTCTTTTTTATTAACAATGAAAAGCCCCTCACAGAGAAATAGAGAGCACGGATATTTTTTTGCAGGGGAAGAAACACAGTTAATGGCAATTACTTGCAATATCCTTTTTGATATTATCTCTGTGACTCTGTTAAAGAGAAATTACCGCCAAACATCCCCGTTACATTAGAGCAATTTGCATTCTATATGTCACAAAATCCGGTAAACATTTTTGGAAAAGACGGTGTAGCCGTCATCGCGAGTCCCCGCCTTCGCGGGGATAAACTCCGCTGCGGCGAACCAGTATTTTATGAATTGACCGATGTCGGTTGTTTGTCAGGAGTATGACAGTTCAATTGCAAATTGCTCTAATCCGATAACCGCACATTTCTGATACAAAAAAAATTCGTTCCGGACAATACCTTGGAAATTGGGGGAGATAAAAAACCAAGGTACCATCCGAAACGAATCATCAAAAAATAAAAGCTCAAATTTAAGTAACAATAACATTATAACAATATTCAGAATTAAAATCAACAAAATAAGCAAAATAAATAATTTATTTAAAATTATTTATTTGAAATTTGAAAAAGGATAATAAACGCAGCTTGATTTTAAGCTCTCAAACATAAATAAATTGATACAATTAATAATCGCAACAAAACCAGGGTAATTCGCGCCTGACTTTGCTGCGATTTCCATTTAAACGGGTATTTTATTTATATGCGGACTCTGCACCCTACTGAAGATTTTTGTTTAAGCGGTCTCTAATATATTATCAGACATGCCGCGCACTACTTATACGATTCTATAATCTCCGGATTTTTTAATATAAGCGATATAAACATTTTAGTCCTGGATAAAATATCTCTGAGCTGTAAGATATTTTCCGAATCGTCCGCAAGTGTCTTTCCTGATTTAACGATAGATTCAATCTGCTTGATAGCTTCAAACAGATTTGTCAGATGAAGATTTCCGGCCACTCCCTTAACGGCATGAGCCCTGTCGGCCACCAGTTTCATATCTGCTTTGTTTACCGCCTCTAATAACTGTTCCACAGCCTGATTCTCAACAAAACTGCCAAGAAGGCGCAGATACAGTTTAGCGTTATTAGCCATTATTTTAACTCCCTGGCTGATATTAACATAATTCTGATCTATGTCGATTTTTTCTTCTTCGGCAAAGGAATTTGCAATTTTCACCTCATGCTCATCCGCAGCAACTTCAAAGGCCGTGGAATGAGACAAATATTTAGCAAGCTCGCCAAACATCCGCACTTCATCAATAGGCTTGCTTAAATGGCCGTCCATACCGTTTGCATAGGCCATTTCTATATCCTCTTTAAAAGCATTTGCAGTCATAGCTATAATGGGAATTTTTAAGGCATATTTATTACCGCTCTCGCGGATCTTTCTCGTGGCATCGTAGCCATCCATACGCGGCATTTGTATATCCATCAGAATCAAATCATATCTCTGAGGATTTTTGGCAAAAACTTCAACGGCTTCAAGACCGTCAACAGCCTCGTCAATTTCCACGCCAAAAGGTACAAGAAAAGCCTTGAGAATTTCGCGGTTAATTTCCACATCTTCAACAAGCAGAATACGCTTGCCGGAGAAATCATATTTCTTCTCTTCCAGCAGTTCCTTGCTTGGCTGCGATACACCTATCGTTTCATTTATTGCCGTGACAATAGCTGAAGGAAACAAAGGTTTCGGCAAAAACTTACTGATGCCCGCTTCACGCGCTTCAACCTCAACCGCATCAAAATCATAACTCGATATCATTATTATAATAGAGTCAACACCCTGTAACTCCTTAATTCTCTTTGCCGTTTCAATCCCGTCAAGTCCGTCCATTTTCAAATCCATAAAAATTATATCAAAAGGATTTCTCCCGGCAACTTTTTCACGCACAATATCAACCGCATCATAACCGCTGTATACAACAGTGCATTTTATTCCGTGAGGCTGCAGGATACTTTGTATATACTCACATATTTCAGGTGAATCATCAACAATCAAAACCCTCAATTTTTTCAATTTGCTGGAGTGTGAGCTTATCTTAGATGTAAATCCGCAATTGTCTACAAGCTCAAACAGAGCCGTTACGGAAAAACGGCTTCCCTCGCCAAGCTCACTGTCAACATTTATATCTCCGCCCATCATACGCACTATTTTTTTCGAAATGGCAAGACCCAATCCGGTTCCGCCATAACTCTTGGAGATACTGATATCGGCTTGCTGGAAAGCTTTAAACAAGTGTAACAGTTGTTGCTCGGACATGCCTATTCCGTTATCGGAAACAACGAACTCCAGTTTAGCCCTTTCCCCATTTAACTCTTTAACCGAGACTTCCAGCTCTATTTTACCGTTGGGAGGGGTAAACTTCACGGCATTGGACATTAGATTCATAACAACCTGTGTAAGGCGCAGCGAATCTCCGATAATATTTCTGGGGACATTGTTGGCGATCCTGACAAAAAGTTCCAGTCTTTTTTCATCAGACTTAATTGAAATGACATTTATCAAATCCTGAAGCGTTTTTTCAAGATCAAAAACTTCGTAATACAGCTCAAATTTACCCGATTCTATTTTGGACAAATCCAGCACATCGTTAATTATATTGAGCAGATGGTTTGAAGAAATTTCCACCTTGGTCAAACAATGCCGGATTTTATCAAGATCGTCTGATGCTTTTGCAATCTTCGTCATCCCAATAATCGCATTCATAGGAGTTCTGATTTCATGACTCATATTAGAAAGGAATTGACTCTTGGCATTATTAGCCAGCTCAGCCTGTTCTTTTGCCAGGGTCAATTGGTTTTCCATCTCGAACTTGTCGGTGACATCAATTGTAAGGCCCACAGAGCGTATTGCCTTACCACCGGAATCCCTGAATGTATAGCCGTAATTTAAAATATAGCGAACCGAGCCGTCCGGCCAGACAAGCTTGAACTCTCTGCTCAAATCTTCATCGTCAATATCTCTGTCTTTTATGAGTCCGTCAAAAAATCCCATGCCCTGATGATCTACCATCATTGCGTCAAGTTTCAGGATCAGATCGTTCAGCGGGATCTGAGTTTTCAAAGGCTCAAGATTGAACAGACGGGCAGTATTTTCATCATACGTGCCGATATCATTAACCAGATCAATCTCCCATACACCGGCCTTAGAAACATCCAAAGCAATTTCAAGTCTGTTTTTGACATCGGCAATACGCCTGTCCGCATCCTTAATTTCCGATATATCACGTATGATAATGGCAATCCCGGCTGATTTGTCTACAGAGTTTTTTATTGAAAAAATCCTCATCTGTATAGGGAGCTTTTTGCCGGACTTACTTATAAGCTCAGATTCGCTGACAACATCGCCGCCGTTTTGCAAAACATCGCTGAAATATTTGCGTATCTTGACAGAATCCTCCTGAGAAAACAAACGCTCAGGAGTTAGTTTGCCGCTGATTTCATCGGGAGAATATCCGGTCATTCTGTATGCGGCGGGATTCATGTATACAATATTCTGCTCATTGTCGGCAGCCACAACACAGTCAGACGCAAAACGCAGTATTGCCGCCTGAATTTCCCGCTCACGCCGGATATTTTTCTGCTCGGTTATATCACTCATTCTGGTGCCAATGCCTATGACCCTGGAATCCTTATCTTTTATCGCAAAAACAGTCTGTTCGACATCAAGAATCTCGCCGTTTTTACGGTGAAGCTTATTCTCACTGCGGTCTTCTCCGCCTGTTGAAACAACCAGATCAAAAGCCTTTTGAAAAACTCTGAGACCATCTTCATCAAAAGCCATTTGCGGAGTCAGAATCATATCCCTGGAATATCCGGTCATTTCATATGCAGCTCTGTTCGCATAAACGGAATGCTGTTCAAGATCCCTTACCGATATAAAATCCGATAGCGACTCAATAACTGCGACCTGCCGCCCAAGGTTTCTTTCAAGGTTTTTATGAGCCGTTATATCAAGATAAACCTCCATAACGGCCGGCCCGTTTTCCCACACAACAGGTGAATGATATGACTGGAACCATTTTCCCATGGACTTGCTGTAAAGCAGATATTGGGTCTGGACATCACCAAAAACTGTTCGGGATGCCTCTGTCTTCTCAATATCCCATATATTTGACTTATCGGCTAAATCTCCAAAATCAGCTCTCAGTCGTTCATTGGCAAAAAGCAAACTGTGATCTTCCTTCGAAACGACTCTTACCGGTACACCCATTTTATCCAGAATGTCATAGATTTTCCCCCAGCCGCCGCTCAGATCACAGAAATCAAACATCATACCCTCAGACATAAGAGCCCTCCATACGATCAATGTTTATAGAAATCATAAAACTGTTCATTATTTTGTATAAATATGTCAACCAGAATAGGATCAAACTGTGTTCCCTTACCTCCGGAAATGATGCCCATTGCCTCTTCATGAGAGAAAGGTTTCTTATAAGGACGCTCACTTACCAGAGCATCATACACGTCAACAATTGCCATCATACGCGCAGAACATGGAATTGAGCTGCCGGACAATCCTGTCGGATAGCCCTTACCATCCCAACGTTCATGATGATAAAGGCATATATCATAACAATATTTAACATAGTCAGGAGCATCAAAAGTCTGCATTTTTGTAATAATCTCCGCGCCCATAACCGTATGCTTTTTGATAATCTCAAATTCTTCAGGAGTAAGTCTGCCCGGCTTTAACAATATAGAATCGGGCGTTGTTATCTTACCTATATCATGAAGCGGAACAGCCTTGGAAAAAAGAGCGGCGTCAAATGTAGACAGCTCTTCCTTCATCAGCCCCGACTGAAGAACAAGCTTGCTGAGCAAGTCTGCCAGCAGTCTGGTTCTCTGTACGTGCTGTCCTGATTCAGTATCCCTGTATTCAATTATGGAGGCCATAAATTCAATAACTGCTTCACGTACGCTGACAATCTTCCTGACATTAATATCCACAAGCTCTTCAAGATGATCCCGGTGCTTTTTAAGTTCAACCTGAGCATCTACACGGCATTTTACTATTTCAGGATGAAACGGCTTATTTACAAAATCAACCGCACCTGCATGCAAACCTTTTATCTCATTTTCATCTCCGCCGGAAGCTGTAATAATAATCACAGGAATAGACTGGGTATAACCTCCTGATTTTAAAACATCAAGAACCTGAAAACCATCCATTTCCGGCATCATAATATCAAGAAGCACCAGCGAAAGACGGTGATGATTATTTAACACCATTTCTACAGCCTCAAACCCATTTGAAGCCTCAAGAATATCATAATCATCCTTCAGTATTTCTATCAATATTTCCCGGTTCAGCGAAATATCATCAACTATTAATATCGTATCTTTTGCCATATTTTCCCCCTCATAACCGCAATGCGGCAAAGCTCATTACAAGTATACAGGATACCAGTTCATTGTTATAAAAAAACAACCAATGACTGTAACATAAATCCCCTGAGTATCTATTCAACACACATTTGAAAACTCATCTGACAAAAATTAATAATCTGAAAATTAATATTTTTGCAATTAATTAGAATAAGTGGATTTTATTCAAACAATAAGAAAGTCAAGCAAAAAAGCATTTATGGAAAAATAAAGTAAAAAAAACAGCCGTCCTTCCGGACGGCATAATACAACAAATAAACAACTTACTCAAAATTAATCTACTGGTACTTTTTAACGATCGTCAAAATCTCCCGGTAATTGGGAAGCACCAGGTTTGACGTAAACTCTCTAATCATGGCAATGTGATCCAGACGGCTTTTTAAAAGTTCTTCCATTGCCGCCGAAGACACGGTTACACTGTCCTCTCTCTCGAAGACATTTCCTTTACCCATATGGAAATACACCTTAGTCCTCATAATCGTTTTATTGCCGTCTTCTGATGAACAATCACCGCAATAGTCAGCCTTTTTCTGGATCTGTGACTCACAGTCAGGGCATTCCCGGACAAATTTTATTTTAGAATCCTTATATACTTCATAAAGATCAGAAGAGGACAGTTTTTCCGGATCCAACTCTATTTTCTCGACTTTTTCAGCGGGAACCCTGCCGATGGTATTCCTTTTCATCATCGCTGCCATTCCCGAGGAAATTACACGATCGGTAATCGTTCTGAAGTCATTTGAAATACTTATCTTTTCATCAATAACTCTTGCGGCAGCGATTTGTGACTTTATCAGAGCCTGATTGGCTTCCGAAGGATGCAGCGGAGAGGAGGCAAGTGGAAGTGCCGCAAGCTCGGCCCTGGCAACCGAAGCTGCCGAAATCTTAGTCATTTGCGCAGACGCGAGTATCCTTTGATTTACACGCTCAACTTCTTCAAGCAGGTCAGGTTTAAGATTATAGGCGGACATCAGATCCTGAAACCGCGACTGACCTCTTATCGTCGAAGTTGCATCCTGCAAATTTGACATAAATACGTCTTTCAGACCGGGATCCTTATCCATATTCATATTAAAATGCTTAAGGAAAGATTTTCCTTTGGAACTCAGGATCGCGTCATTAAAAACACTGAAAAACGAATCTCTGCTTAAAGACGAGCGGCCCATCTGTTTAAAAGATTGTGTTAGCATTTTCCGGGAAGATTCGCCGGAAGAAACCTGAGCCATCGTCTTGACAAAATCTTCACGCAAATCCTGACTGCGGCGCAGAGAACCCATAAAAATGCTGAAAGCCTTAGGTCCTTCTTCAAAAGCAACGGTATTGTTCATATTGTTGAAAAAAGAAGTTTTGAAATCGGGATTGGATCTAACCTGACCCAGAATCTCCCCCATCTGAGCTTTACCTTTCTCAGTGGATGGCAGAGCTGACATCATCAGCGTAAAGGAAGTTGCCGTTGTTTTCTCTTCGGAAATACCTTTTACAAAGGTCAGTGCCTGACTCTTCGAGTCCTCCGATTTGATCGCGTTATTAAGAAAACCGGTAAAGCCTTCCCTGAGATTGGAATTTTCAAAGCCCTTGACAAGAAATACCATTGAAGCATCCCGGCCCTCAGGCGTTTTGACGGCATTGTTGAGAATAGAAATGAAAGAGCCTGTCTGCCTGGGCTCTTCTGATATTGCGGATAAAAATCCGCTGAGAGCTTCGGTTCCACCCTTCACACCGACAACCCTTGTCATCGTCTTAACAAAACTGGCCGACAGAGTTTCATCGGCAGAAATGCCGGACATCAGAGAGGTAACATTTTTATTTCCTTCCGGAGTAGAAGAAGCATTGTTCACAGCGGCAACAAAGCCTGAGAACATTTTTTCATTTGCAGATACAACTCCCATAAGCCCAACAAGTGCCCCTTTACCTTCCGGAGCTGCGCATGCAGAAGAAAGTGTCCCCATCATTGCAGAAGAAAGTTTCGCGTCCTTTGATGAGTTTAAAAGCAAAACAGATATTGAATCCCGGCCTTCGGGAGTTTGAGAGGCCGAGGCAAAGGTATTAACAAAAGCAGATGCCGATTTAGGATCCGTTGCCATGCGGTTAAAAACCGCCGCGGCCTGCTCCCTGCCTTCAGGTGTTGACGAAGCCGATGAAAAGACTCCGGTATATGCTTTTGAAGCGTCTTTATCTGCAGCAACCGCAGCGTTCAAAGAGGCAAAAGCTTCGCGGCCCTCAGGGGTGGAAACGGCACTTGCCATCAGTTTCACCTGTGAGGCAGCCATCGACGGCTCAGAAGCAACACTATTCATATAGTCGGCTACAACCTTAAGTCCGCCGGGCTCGGAAGCGGCGCTGCTCATAATATTTACCGATGCCGAAGCGAGAGAAGGTTCGGAAGATACCTTGGAAATATATGCCGAATAAGCCTCTTTCCCTTCGGGAGTGGAAATGGCCGCAGAATAGACCCTAACCGCATTCGCAGCAGCTTCCGGATCTTTGGAAATATTTTTCTGAAATTCGGCATGCTGCTTAACGCCTTCAGGAGAAGACAAAACTTTGTTGGTTATATTTATATAATCAGAAGCGGCCTTGGGATCTTTTGATATATTGGAAAGCATATCAGAGGCAGCCTTTACACCGGCCGGCTCCGAAGACATTGTGGTAAGGCTCTTACTCCAGGCGGCGCAGGCGGCCGGGTCCCGGGAGATTTTGCTCATCATCCCGGAAAGGGATTTTAAACCTTCAGGCGACGAAGAACCCGCTGCCAAAGCCTTTCCCCAGGCAACAGAAGCATTTTTATCCGCTGACACTTTGTCCGTTAAAGAAGCATAAGCGGAAATACCTTCTTTCGTTTCAAGGGCTTTGTCCGATAGTTTGAGCAAATTGGAGCTTGCCTGTTTATCAGCAGAAATTTTTTCCATCCCATCCGTGTATGCTTTCAGTCCTTCAGGCGTTGATACCGCAGCGGCATTGGCTTTAACCCAGTTTGCCGATGCCTCCTTATTACCGGAAATATTTGACATCGCCTGAGAATAAGCTTTTAACCCTTCGGGCGTCGATACTGCGGCGGCATTGGCTTTAGCCCAGTTTGCAGACACTTCTTTATCGCCGGATATATTCGACAAAGTCTGAGAATAATCTTTAAGACCTTCAGGCGTTGATGTCACGGCAGCATTGATTTTACCCCAGTTTGCAGACGCTTCCTTATCTCCGGCGATATTTGACAGCATCTGAGAATGCGATTTAAGACCTTCCGGCGTCGAGGTCGCAGCAGCGGCAGTTTTAGCCCAGTTAACGGAGGCCGTCTTGTCCTTGGAAATATTACCCATAAAAGACGACAATTCCCGGAGTCCCTCTTTTGATGAAGACGCAAAATTCAGGGACTTGGTCCATTTCAAAGATAAATCCTTATCTGAGGATACCGTATTCATAAAACCTGAAGTCTTCTTCAAGCCTTCTTTTGAAGAGGAAGCCGAGTTCAAAGCTTTGGACCAGGATAAGGACGTTTCCTTATTTGATGAAAAAGAGTCCAGTATTGATGAAACATTCTCTTTCCCCGAAGCCGAAGATGCCGCTTTGTCAAAAACACCGATCAGCTTTGAAGAATTATCGCCGGAAAAGACGCCGTCTCCCATCATCTGAGAAATAGTTTTAGCACCGCCATCGTTTTTTAGCGAGGAAGCAAAAACAGAGGTAAATCCGGAGGACAAGTCCTTATCTTCAGACAAGCCGTCGAAATAGGATGAAAATTCTTTTTTACTTTCATCACTTATTTTCGACTGCGAAAGCAGGCCCATATATTTTGAAGACAGCTCGGGATCTTTGGCGATATCACTGTAAAAACCTGAAAGCGCCTTCTTTCCTTCGTCACTCTTTAAAGCGTTGTTCTGCAGTTCAAGCATTTTCGTGTAAGAAGAGTCATCCTTAGAATCAAGTATACCTTTAAAATCAAAACCGATAGGACCGATAGCGTTCATTACGGTGCTTCCCAATGAAGCACCGGCCTTTGAATTACCCTGCAAATTATCAACAGTTGAAGCACTGCCGGCAGCAACAGAAGACCGCCGTTCATTGGAGACAACGGCAGGCTTATTCTCTGCGAGACCCATTCTTTTACTCAAGGATGCTTCGGAAGACTCTTTCGCTGCCGGTTTATTATCAGGAGAAGTGAAAACAGCTTTATCTTTGCCGACACTGATGGTTCTCTTTTGATTAAAATCAGTCACAAAGTCGGTCTGACTGTTCTTATTCTGTGAAGCGGATAAATTGCTCTCAGGCTTAAAAGCGTCTTTTAAGCTTGAGCGCAAAGCGGCAACACGTTCTTCTTTAGCGGGTCTCTCTTTTTCAAACCGTCTGGCGGCCTCGGAATAATTATTTTTCTTTACAAGATCTCTGTTCAGATAAGAGACATCTTCATGTAAAGAGGAGTAAAATGACTGCGCAGACTCTTTTTGCAGCCTGGAAGGGCCGGAACTCAGCCATGACTGATGCTCCGCATCACTGTCAATTAATATCTCCGCAGTTCTGTTCCCGGATTTTCCTGACAATGAAACGGCATCAAAGAAAGCGGCTTTCCCGGTTGGGGAAATACCTCTTTCCATTAGCCTTACCGATTCGTCTTTCTTTATGGGTTCATCCGTCCTTACGGGTTTGGATTTAAAAAAGTTTGAATTTCCGCCGAGCAAATTAAAGTCCATAAGATCACCTTCAATCTAAAATAGCTTCTGGAACAGATAAAGATATTACATAAATATTTTATCACAAATAATTATGGATAATAACATCTACTTTGTTAACATTTCTTTTATATTGTTAAAAGACAGAATAAAATGTTAACGGGGAGTTACATAATAAAAAGTTAAAAAAACAGGTTAACTGTAAAAAGTTAAATTTGTTCCGCTTCCGAGAATAATTTAAGCAAAAATTTTGTCCTTGAAACTAAATCTTCAAGACAATCAAGCATTTCGTCAGCCTTTAAAGACAATGATTCCACCCTGTCCAGATGATGCTCTTCGCCGTCTTTAATAAACGATTCTATTTCCAAAAGTGACTTTAGATAAAGCCAGAAAGGATTGCGCATAAGTTTTGAGACATCAAAAAATTCTTTAAGCGGTGCAGAAGATAACCGATATTTTTCCTGCAGTTGATGAACCTTGTCGGCCAGCTCTTTAAGTCTGTCAAGAATAGCCAACTTGTCAAAATTCCCGGTTCGAAGCTGTTTACAAATGGATAAAAGCAAAGTTGAAAGGGAAGAAGATGTGCCCGGTTTTATACTGCGCGAATTGGGAAGCAGCGAGTCAAGCCTCGACTTCCTCAGATCTTCCGGGGCTTTCAGCCAAAACTGGCCGACATACTCCCTGGCCTTTTCCTGCCCAAGGAGCAGAGACAGAATTTCCACATAATAGTCACGCCCGGCCTCATTCAGTAAATCATCGCTGCCGGATACCGCGGCAATTTTTTTCTGAAAATGCTCATAAGCCTTGCGCATATCTTCTCCGGTAAGGGCGGACATAACAGACTCTATTGAAAGCTGGCTCTGTTCACCATTTTTGAGAAATGTCTCCAGTTCCGGATTTATTGAATTCTCAAAATATTTTTTTATTTGCGGCAGAGTAAATCCCGAATCCTGCAGTTCTTTTATCTTAGCGATCCTTTGCAAAACCGAGGCATGGTAATAAGCAACCCTGCCGTCAATTCCTCCATAAGGATTTCTGACTGGTTTGGCGATTATACCGAGGGTTACATAATATTTCAGTTTTCGGTCGGAAATATTATGCCCCAATTTCAGCGCAGTTTCAATGACCTCGTCGGATGTCAGATATTCATGCTCCATCACTTAAATCTTTCCTGAGCTCAAAATCCCTTATTTTTGATATTTCACCAATACCGGCAAGAATTTGCGAAGCTTCAACAAACATTTCTCTCATCGGCTCCAGTTCATCAGGACAAAAAGTTTTCTCAAGGAAAAGTTTTTCCAGGAGCTCCTGAGAGCCTGAATGCAAAAGCAAAACGGCTTCCAAAAAATAATTCGCCACTGAAGCAGTCCCTTCCGGCGGCTCATATGAATATCTCTCAATAAAAAATGACAACTCATAAATTATATTTTCAAGAACAGCGGCGGCAGCAGCAAAAGAAACTTTACCAACGACAATATCATCGACAAGACCTGCTAAAAAAGTTCCCAGTCCTCTAGGTGGCATACTCCTGGAAACATTGAATCCCAGGGCATTTAATCTGTCGGAAATATTTTGGGAAAAATCAGCACTCATTTGCCGTCAGCGAGTCACGCTGCTCCTGAATAACCTGATCTATTGCTCCTATTATATCCTCAGCTTCTTCCGATTTCAATATCGCCATTTCCAGAAGCTCTCTGTCAGGATTGGTTATATAGCTTCTCATATCATCAATACTCTGTTTGTAAAGTTCGAGCGATTCAAGCATAAAATCCCTGACAACTTCCAGACCGGGGGGAGCTTGTGTATTAAAATGATTGCGTATTTCCTGAATATCCATTTGGACAACATCAAGTGCATTACAAAGTTTATCGTTGTCAAAAACCGGTTCACAAAGCATATGATCCCCAAGAGCTCTTATATATTCTTTTAAATCCATCTTCACCTCGGGATTTTCAGAGTTATCAATTAAGCTAAATACTGCATCCGGACTCATTAACAGGTGTCCCCCTTAACTAATTTATTAATTGAAAATATTCAAAAGGAAACAATATTATTCCTTTCTCACAACAGAATCATAAATATACTTTCCGGGACTGACAAAACAACCGTCTGCCGGTCCCGGATAAAAAACCAATATTATCTGTCTGTCTTCGGAGCCTTACCGTCACCGGCCTTGTCAACAGCTTTCATTTCGGCCAGCATTTTTTTGTAATCTTCGGACTTTATTCCCTCTTCGCCGCTTGCACGGGCTGTTCTGGCATAATTTTCATAGATATTCCATTTGGCCTTGGCTTTATCATCGAGACGTTCCCAGTTTGATTCTACAAAAGACAGTAAATCTTCATATTCTTTACCGGCAGCATTGCCGTCAGCATCATTAGTAGCCGCAATTATAAGCTTCTCTATTTGCGCACCGTCAATCTTACCGTCAGGATTTGATTTTTTCAGAGCCTCTATTGCCGCACCGGAACCGGCATCTTTATACTCGGTCTCTTTGCCTTCACGAGTTTGCGAAGACTCTTCTCCCCTGCGGGTTCTCTCACTCTCTTCCGCCCTGCCGGAATCGCCGGCCCCTCTTTCTTCCGAAGATTCGGGAGACGTTTCGGCCGGAGGATTCGTCCCCTGCTGCCCGCGCGCATCTCCTTTAGCAGCGGCCATGTCCCTCTTCACCTTGTCATACATATCGGCGGGAATACCATCCATCCCTCTGGCCCTGCATGTTCTGACACAATTCTCATAGACATTCCATACGGCCTTTGCACTTTTATCAAGACGTTTCCAATTCTGAACGGCAAAATTCTTGAGGTCATCATATTCCTTGCCGGCAGCATTACCGTCGGCATCGCCGGTTGCCGACAGAATAAGTTTTTCCATCTGACTTCCGTCAATCTTACCGGAAGGATTTGATTTATTCAATTCTTCAATCGCAGCTCCGGAACTTTCGTCAAGGTATTCCTTGCCGGCTTTGTCATCGGTTTTATCGCCGCCCTTGCCGGGTTTATGGGTATGCTCAAAAACCGGCTCACCGTTCTCGTCGTTATAAATCAGATCATAGGTATCGGTAGAGCCGTCTTTATTGACAACGGTTTTCTTTCTGGAATCTTCTTCCGGTCCCTGCTGCTCTGCCGTTACGCTCTTGTCATCACCGACACCATACGTCTCCTTGACACCGTTTTTCTCACGCGAACATGTCGTTCCGTCCTTGGTCAGCTGCTGGCGGTTCCCATGTTTGTCGGATTTATCTATTGTGCACTTTCCAGGCTCTTTCTCATTATATTTTACGCTAAGCTTACTACCGTCGGCATTATTTACATTAACGGTTATATCTCCGTTATGGTTCTTAACAATATTGACGTCGCCGACTTTTTTTCCGTCTATTTTGGTAAGTTCATGCTTGCCGGGACCAAGTTTTGCCACCAGCATTTTCGCATAGCTTAAATCTTTTTTAATCTCCGTATAAAGCTCCTTATACTCACCTTTGAGCTGCTTGGCTTCATCATTGTCATTTTCACGAACCTTCGTAGCGTCTTCAATTTTTTTATCATCTTTACTTAATTTAAAAATTTCAAAAAAATCCTGACTATATTTTCTTATTTTGGAATGATCTATGCAACGGCAGGAACTATCAAGATATTTTATACCCTCGGCCCGCTCGTTATCACTTAAAGTCCTTATGGAAGAAGTTGCTTCCAAAGAGGCGGTCTTAACATCCTCGGTTCTCTGGGAACGCCTTGCACTTGAAGCCGATAAACTTTGATAATCATTAACCCCAAATCCACCTATGATACTCATAATATACCTCCATAATACTTTTTATTCTGCTTTGAGAAATTATTAACAGTAATTTTGTTAACATCTTGTTTGTATTGTATCACATGTTAAAGTAAATGTAAAGAGCTTTGATATTTTTTACTAAAGGTTTTTTTAAGAAATAAAAAAATTAGTTAAAGGGCGGCTGAATTTAAAAGGATCAAATTTTAGCAAATGTTCGAAAAAATACTCGGCAAATATAAAAAAAACAAACCAAAAGTAGCGGTCATCGACAATTTTACCATTAACTATTTATGGAACCGCAGCGCATTACTGATAAACGTTGAAAACGGCAAAAAAAGACTGCGTAAAGAAACGTTATTCGTAAAAGGGGAGACAGCCGAGATACTTATGCTGGATAACTATCCGTTAATAACGCTGCATGGAAACAACAGAGCATGCAATACATGCCATAAATTTATTGCGCCCGGGTATGGACTGGACAGAATTGCCTCGGTTGAATTATATACCATCGGGCAAAAACTCAATAACCTTCCGGAATCACTGGCAGCGGCCGTCGCCGACATAACACCGGTTCTGGAATTAATGCCCTCCGGCTTATACCTAATAGCGGAAATGAATCTTTATCCTACAGACGGCAACGGCAATTTTTTCTGGGCTTTCAACAGGGAAACGTATGGAGATAACAAATACAAATATTACACGAAAAAAGAAAATATCAACAGTCTCAATCCGTCATATCTGGTTCCTCTGAAATCCCCTATTGCATATGACGCCGCCAAAGTCGAACACTATAAAGAAAACCCGAATCTCCCGGCACTGGCATATTTTCTAAACGGCTCACTGTGCGCCCTGCTGGACGGTCATAATAAAGCAGCAGCCGCAGCACTACAAAAAAGGGAACTAAAAGCTATCGTTATAATTCCTCCTGTTTATTTTGAGATAGAAGACGGACGTGACAGTTACTTTGCAAACAGAGTAAAATTCGCCAATCATAGTTTTCCATCCGGAGAACTGTTAAGTACCGCATCGATGCAATTGTTATCAGGTAAGGTAATGGGAACGACGCAAAAGAAGCTGGAAAAAATTATCGGACTTGCCGATGAATGCTTTGACATTTTTGAATGGGACGACGAACTAATCGAAACAGGAAAATATTTTTTGGAGGCTTCTCAAGTCATTTCCCTAAAAATAGCCGATGATATTTCCGCAAAAAATATAAACGAAATAATAGAAAGAAAGAAAACATGTGAAAAAGAAGAAATGATGCGCAAGCTTGAGGCTCTTTTCCTTAACGATCAGTCCCTATTCAAAAAACTTACTTTCTACGCTTTATCGGAAAAAAAATACAGTCCTCTGGGGGAACAAATATTTCAGATACTTGCGACGGTAAAGGAGCTGGATATTACAACATCCTTGACTGATTTTACAGGTTCTATGAATGAGAAATGCTGGAAAATGCTGGAAATCTCATATAAATATCTGCAAAGTTAACAACAGCTGTAAAATCCTTCAAAAAGGCCGCCACGACAAACAAATGGGGATTAAGAAATTTCAATCAGGATATATTTACTTTAATAAAGTGGTATGGCTATATATTTTAAAGGACCAAATTTGAGAGAATGTTTGAGAAAATATTCGGCAAACATGAAAAAAGCAAACCAAAGGTAACGGTTATCCAAAACCCTACCACTAATATGTTATGGAACCTTTTATGGAACGGCAATGTATTACTGATAAACGTTGAAAACGGCAAAAATATACTGCGCAAAGAATCCTTATCGGTAAACGGAAAAACAGCCGAAATACTAATGCTGGATAAATTCCCTCTAATAACACTGCACGGAGAAAACAACGCCTGCAATACCTGTCATAAATTTATAGCACCCGGGTATGGGCTTGACAGAATAGTCTCGGTTGAATTATATTACACCGGGCAAAAACTTGATAACATTTCGGAATCACTGGCATCGACCGTTACCGACATCATACCGGTTCTGGAATTAATGCCCTCCGGCCTCTACATAATAGCAGAAATGAATCTTTATCCTACGGATGGTGAAGGCAATTTCTTCTGGGCCTTCAACAGGGAAATATATAAAAATGACAAATACAAATACTATACTAAAGAAGAAAATATCAGCCGTTTGCAGCCGTCATATCTGGTTCCGCTGAAGTCTCCTATTGCATATGACACCGCCAGGGTCGAATACTACAAAGAAAATCCTGAATTCCCGGCCTTGGCATTTTTCCTAGGCGGTTCACTTTGCGCGCTGATTGACGGGCATAACAAGGCGGCAGCGGCAGCACTGCAAAAAAGGACACTAAAAGCCATCGTAATAATTCCTCCTGTTTATTTTGAGGTTAAAGGCAAAGGCGATGCCTACTTCTCAAACAGAGTAAGATTTGCCAATCAGATTTATCGATCCGTAGAACTGTTAAAGACCACGTCAATGCAGTTTTTACCCCGCAAACACAAGGTCAGCAAAATAAGTCAGAAGGAATTAGACAAAATTATCGGGCTTACCGACGAATGTTTTGACATTTTTGAATGGAGCGGGGAATTGCTGGAAACAGGAAAATATTTTTTAGAATCATCCGAGCTTATCTCCCTGCAACTGGCCGGTGATATTTCCGACAAAAATGTCGACAATATAATTAACAAAAAAAAGCATTGCAGTAAAACGGAAATGATGTGCAAACTTGAGGCGATTTTTATAAATAAAAAACATCTTTTCAAAAAACTTGCTTTTTACGCTTTATCGGAGAAAAAATATAGCGCGCTAGGGGAAGAAATCTTCAAAATATTATCCACCATGGATGATAAGGAAGTAACAAAATTCTTTATTAATTTTACAAATTCCGCGGGCGGAAAAAACCGCAAAATGATGGAAATTGCCGATGAATACCTTAAGAATAGAGGACACGAACAAACTTGCCGCATATTATAATATACAACAATTAGGAGATAAAAAAATGAAAGTCTTATTAATCAACGGAAGCCCCAACAGAAAAGGATGTACCAACAGGGCATTATTGGAGATTGCCAGCACCCTTAGCAGCGAGGGCATATATCATGATATCTTTTGGGTTGGCAACAAACCAATCGCCGGATGCATGGCCTGCTACCGCTGTCAAAAAGAAGGAAAATGCGTTATAAACGACGCCGTAGGCGAATTTCTCAAATTCGCCGCGGAATTTGACGGCTTCGTATTCGGAACCCCGGTCCATTATGCAGCCTCAAGCGGCTCTATCAAGTCGCTTATGGACAGGGCATTTATTTCCGATCTTGCCGGCAACAACAACAAAACTTTTTATCTTAAACCGGCAGCAGCTATCGTTTCCGCCAGAAGAGCCGGAACTACGGCGGCATTTGATCAGATGAACAAATATTTTACAATTCAGGAAATGCCGGTAATCTCTTCCAGCTACTGGAATATGGTACATGGCAATACGCCGGAAGAAGTGGAAAAAGACGAGGAAGGGCTATACATAATGCGTACTTTAGCCAGAAACATGGCATATTTCCTCAAATGCAAAGCTGCCGGCGAAAAAGCCGGAGTCCCACGGCCTATACAGGAGCAGCGCATTATCACAAATTTCATCAGATAAAATTATCAGTCGTCAGCTCCTTAAAATATTATATAAAAAAATCGGGGACGCCGTGCTGAATGCTTCCCCGATTTTTTACAAAATTACAAATCTCCGAAAACAATTACCGTTATTTTTTTACAGGTAATTATTTTTCCGAACAGACAATACGGAAACCTGTCGAAGAAGAAGCGGCATCCGGGTCCTGTGAATCCCTGTGTATAACGGTACATTCCACATCCGCCGACAAATAAGCTCCGCCTCTGACAACCCTATGTGTTCCGGACGCAGGTCCCTTGGGGTCTGTCTGTGAATCGGAAGTGTAATCCACAAACCAATCGCTGCAGAACTCATAAACATTACCGGAAAAATCAAAAAACCCCAAAGCGTTCGCCTGTTTAGAGCCGACAGCATGCGGTGTTGCAGAAGAGTTGCCGGTATACCAGCAGACATCGGCAATGACATTACTGCCGGAATAAGTAAACGGCTGTGCAGTCTCTCCGCCTTTAGCGGCAAATTCCCATTCAGCCTCTGTCGGCAAGCGGTATTCCATATAGACCGGCAAACGGCCCGCACTATGTTCGCGTTCATTCAGACGTTTGAAAAATCCATCGGCAGAGCAAAGTTCATTATAACTAACGCTTTCAACAGGGCGGGTATCCATGGGCGAAAATCCATTAGCAGGCGTAAACCAGCTCGGTTCGGCAGGTAATCCTATAATGTTATTTTCCATTACCGAGCGGTACAAAGCCTGCGTAACCTGATATTTACCGACAGCAAACGGCCTTGTCAAGGTTACTGTATGCGCCGGCTGTCCTATAACCTCCGTTCCGTCAGACGCATCCATGCCCATTGTAAAAACGGCACCGGTATTGGCAGCAAGGGCATTTACCATTGGAATATCAGACGGCGGCGTATACATATTAACAGTCACCGGAACAACGGTTGTTTTCTGGCCAAAGATAGCTTTTATATTACAGGTAGCAGTAACAGCGCGATGTAAATTAGCGGAAACGAGTCCGCCTGTAATGGCGTTCTTGGATGACGAAGACACGGTCGCAACCGTGGTGTCATCTGATGACCAGATTACACTGTTTGTAATATCATAATCACGGCCGTCACTGTAAGAACCCAAAGCTCTCAACTGGACCTTGCCGTCTCCGGTCGGTATCAGAGCCTGACCAGGAGTGATATAAATGCCCAGCAAATCGGAATTAGCCTGCGGCCCGGAACACTCAAGACAATTTCCCCCGCCACTGCTGCAGCCGGCAAAAAAAGGCAATAAAAAAACGGACAGAATAATGACGGATAATTTCGATGATAAAAAAACAAGTATTTTTTTCATAAACAACAACCTTTCATAACAATTAAAAATCCCGTAAACTACAATATAGCACAAAACAAATGAAAAAAACAGAAAAAAAATGTAAACTTAATTATAAATTATGAAACTAAAAATGAAAATACCCCGCTATAATTAAAAAAATACAGACCATACGCGGCAATTATTCACTCTGCGGCAGCTCTCCCCGCGTACATATAAACATCGGCGGCCGTCAATAAAACAATACCTCTCAAAACGTCCTTGCGTTGTTTCGACGGAAAAAGTACGCTTAAACTGCAGAATATGCAAAATTCTCAGAAAATAGGGATATTGACACACATTTTCACTTTACCCTATAATAAAGATAACGTTATTGAAAAATGTCAACACACATTAATGTTTTTTAATTATTTGACAATATCATAACTGTAATAATATTATATCTGAAAGGGTGAAATATGAAAACACAAATAGCAATAATTCTCATACTCGTTTTAATACCGTTTCTAAGCGGGTGCGGAAGCCAAAACTGTAACCAGACGTTCAGCTCATCGCCGGCCCCCAGGCCTATACCCATACCAACGCCCACTCCAACACCAACACCAACGCCAACACCAACACCTACACCAACACCTACTCCATTCAGATTAACTGCACATGTGATGCATATGCTTAATCACAGCCTGCCGGTAGCCAACGTAACAGTACATCTTCCTGACGGAACCACAACCGTTCTTACAGATCCTTCAGGGGAATTTTCATATGATTTCATACCTGAACCGAATTCAAGATTCATGCTGACGTTTACAAAAGACAAATACATAATACAGACTATGGAAGTCGAAGTCGATGCGGACGGCACCATCACCTATACTCCCAGCGTCTATGCCTATATACCGCTTAATCAGGCAAGCATAAATTATGCGTCAACCCAGGTAACTACCACCTACCCCCATCAATACACGGCACTTTCCAAAGACGGAAAATATCTGTATCTTACAGCCACCAATCAAAGCGTCATAATGCGCCTTAATCTGGAAGACACCGGCGACTACATAATATTTGCCGGAACTCTTTACAACGGAAATTATCAGGACGGCCCAGGGAATTCAGCAAAATTCAGCGGCCCATCCGGAATAGTTCTTTCCAGTGACGGCGACACACTTTACGTAAGTGAAGCTTATGGAAACAGAATCAGGAAAATAACGGGAGTAAAAAATGCCGATTCGGCTGCAGACGTTACCGTGTACACAGTCGCCTCAAATACGAACGCCTCCACATTAAACGGACCGTCGAATATGGCTATAACCTCCGATGACAATATTCTCTATGTCGCCAATGTCAACGGAGGAAACGTCTTGAAAATTACCGGAGTAAAAAATGCCGTATCAATCTCAGGAGTGACTTCCGCAGCCGCAGTTTCCGGATGGAGTATGAGCCAGCCAAGAGATGTGGCCCTTGCATCGGATGAAGACACACTCTTCGTAACAGATCCCGGCGCCAATATAATCGTAAAATTAACCGGGGTAAAAAATCTCTCGGCAGTAAACAAAACAACTATGGCCGGAGTAATGTGGCAGGCGGGAGACATTTCCGAATGCAGCGGCAATACGGCAAAATTTAACAATCCTTACGGAATAAAGCTGGCGTCTGATGACGATACTATTTTTGTCGCCGACAGACAAAGCGGCAAGATCAAAAAAATAACCGGACTTAAAACCGCCGCATCGGCAAACGACACATATGTAACAGCAATACAGGCAACGACAGACAGCGGAAATCTTTACGGCATTACAATGAACGATACCGACAGTATTCTCTACTATCCGAGTTTTGACAATATGTCGCCTCTGCCGCATGTAAGTAAAATTACGGCAACCGAATAAACAGTGATTCCTGCAAAATAAGCCTTTTCGTCCAGGTGAGGAAAGGCTTATTTTTATTTTGTAAATATAACAGCGAAACATAAATACAGTGAGAGCAAAAAAACAAAAAGGGGTTTGCAAAAAAACAGGAAAATTTTATATACCAGCAATAAAAGGTCCCGGCAAAAATGTTTGATAAAATATTCGGCAAACACCACAAAAAAGAAACAAAAGTGAAAATCATCGGCAACCTGAAAAAAAAATTCCCCCAGTGGCAGGGCCCTGTTTTTCTCATCGAGGTCGAAAGCGGTAAAAATATTCTGCGGACAGAGCTTCTCAAAAATCATAAAAAACATATGCTGGCCCTGATGTTTGAAGATGTTCCATTGGTAAAACTGCATGGGGATGACAAATTCTGTTGCACCTGCAAGAAAAAAATATCACTGGGCTACGGACTTGACAGAATAAAAAGCGCGGCTCTTGTTCAACAAGTGGGGATCAGGCTTAACGAAGCTAAGTCCAGTGAAGATGCGCTAAGCGAAATAATTCCCGTTCTGGAAATACTTCCTTCCGGCTATTATGCCGTTGCCGACATGAAACTGTCACCAACAGACGGTGAAGGCAATTTTTTCTGGAAACAGCAAAAAATAACAGGAGGATACCGTTATTGCGGTGATGTGGAATATATTAATAAATTAGGTCCGTCATATATCATCCCCACACAGTCCCCGATATCATATAATCCCCATACAGTCGAATATTATCGCTCAACCCCCGGACTCAGAGCGCTCTCATACTTTCTCAAAGGAGGGCTTTGCGCCTTGCTTGACGGACATAATAAAGCAACAGCGGCCTCTGTTTCCGGCATATATCTGAACTCGATAGTAATTATCCCGGCCGGCATAAATATTTATTACGAAACACTTACAAACGAGCAAATGTCCATGGAGCCGGTTACACGTGAACTAATTCTCCGGGGCCGGAAAGCCAACGTTTTCATAGATTTTGCCGGTTATGAATTCGAGCCGGAAAAACTGGGAATCTCACTCCTAAAACCAGCTTTGGAAGAAATAAATATAACGGAAAGGCTCTTCGACAACCTGCTTAGTATAACAGATGAGACGTTCAGTATCTTTGAATGGGATAAAAAAATTCTCGAAAGCGCAAGTGGTTTTTCCACCGCCGCAGAAACAATTGCCACTGCGGTCTCAAACAATATTTCCAGAAAAATGATAGATAGGATAAATAGTATCATAGACAAGGACAAAATTTTTGACCCTGACCAAATTCTTCACATTGCCGAGTCTATGTATATCATCAAGAGCCCCAAATTCATAGATCTGGCATTTCATATTTGTCTGAAAGAAAAACATTACGGATTAAAAGAGCACATTTTCAAAATGCTTTCCCATATAAAGGATGAGAGAGTCCAATTTTTTTTCACCGAAGCTCTCTCGGCAAGCGGCAACGAAGCTTCACGGCTTTTAAGCTGCGCAAAAAAACTTTGGACAGGGCATGAGTGATTTTTTTATAAATTACCCAAAATAAGCTTCATCCTGCTCAATCATTGACAATACCCAACTGAAGTCGCCGCCGGTAACTTTGGTGTTGCAGTATTCACACAAACCGGCAGTGCTTACTTTAACCGGAGCCCCGCAGTTTGGACACCGCTCCGTGGAAAGCTCGGTGCTTGAAACACCCGACTTGCGTATAAAGGTCCAATATTCGGAAAAGATTCGCGGAGACACGGAAGAAGAGCTGATAGAGGAGCCGTTAAGGCTTACGGTATAATCTTTCATTCGGGCCTGTATTCTGACCGTTATACTGTCATAAAACTTATCGACTTCAACCCTGCAGATCTCAATGCCGCTGATTTTTATATCCTCAAGAACATTGCGTTTGTTCTCCTGTATGTATTTCTCCATCCAATAACGGTGCTGCGCAAACAAATGATCCGTTTCATACGGCCTTGCCATTTCCCATTTTCGTGAAGTCCAGGCTGTCTGAATTTTCATAAATACGTCAGCGGCGTGGTTTATAAAACCATTCCAGTCAAAGAAAGGATCGCTCTGCTCCAATGCCGACCTGCGCGCTTCCAAACCGTCCTGAAAAACGGTAGGTAAATTAGTACCGTCCTCAACCCCGCCGAAACCGTCTTCAATCGGCGGTTTAAAATCAGCATAGAAAACTTCTATCTGCTCCACATTCCAATAAAAATGTCCATTTGCAGCAACATTGCTGCAGTATGGGCAGCGCCCGTCTGTATCCGGCTGTGAAGTGTTTCCGCACGACGGACACGAAAAGATCTCAATTTTATCCGGTTCAGGTGACAATACGCCCTTATCCCTCACAAACTTCCAGCGTTCGCGCAGTTCAAAAGATCCCCATCTTTCAGTCCCGTTTTCACCGGCAATGCTTTCATCATAATTTGACTCAAACAAAACGACAATCTCATCATGCTGCGGATTTGATTTTAAATCGACAAAAGCTATATTACACACACCGATTACAACGTTGGCAATACGTTTCGTGGGACTGCCGACACTTTTCAGGGCCGCGTCGAGTAGCTGCGGGGACATATAGAATTTAACGGTCTCAAATTGTTTTTTCCCACGCTCAATATGAAACCGGGTATAAAGCAATTGGGCAAAATCCAAAAATACCGTTCTTGAAAAGTTGGCATCCCGCCGTTTATACTCCTCGATTAGAGCGGTAACGGCACGTGCCGGCAAAGCTCCCGGCCGTGTCCACGGGGCGTTCGTATAGGAGGAAAAAGCACTGCGTAATCCCTTATATGAAAAAGGAAAAGCCAAACGCTTATTTTTAGCCGCCTCCTCACTGGAATATTTAACATAGCGGATAAGAATGATGATAAGAATAATCGCCACCGGGACAATTACATCATACGCCGTTGAAAAAGACCCTGAGCTGCTTCTTGAAGAAGAACCGTAACCGGAGCCTGAGCGCGAATAAGAAGAAGAACTGGAACGCGATGAAGAAGAACCGGAAGAACGGCTGTAGGAATGCCCGCCTCCGGCACGGGCGATGACAAAATCAGAAACAATGCCGACGAAAAAAACAACCGAGATAAAAATTACGATAAATTTAAAGGCTTTAAAAAAATTCATCATAACGTAAACTCCCTCCAAATATTTCAATTAAGCGGGACACCGTAAATTACAATACTTCGGTTATTTGTGTTAAAATTCAATATTTTTTAAAAAGCATGACCGAGATAACTACCGTCAACAACAAAGCCAGTGAAGCAACGATCAAAAATCCCGCCGGATGGGCGGTCCATGGAACAGGCACATTCATACCCCAAAAACTTGATACCATTGTCGGAATGGCAAGAATAATCGTTATAACCGTTAATGTACGCATAACATCATTAAGATTATTGGAAATAACAGAAGCGAAAGCATCCATCATCCCCGTCAAAACGTCGCGGTGTATGCTGACCATTTCCAGTGCCTGATCATTTTCGATGATGGCATCTTCAAGAATATCTTCATCTTCTTCAAAAAAACGCAGAAGATGCTGGAATTGCGGAGTCTTTCTCATTCTTAACAGCTTTTTCTGAACAAGACCGTTATCCTTAAGGGCAGTAGTGAAATAAACAAGACTCCTCTCCAATTCAAAAAGCTGGAAAAGCATCTTATTCTTCATGGATTTTCTCAAAATTATTTCAATTCTGTCGGACTGGCGGGTTATATAGCGCAAATGGCGCAAATATAATTCTGCCATTTTATATTGAATCTGGAACAGAAATCTGGTCTTTTTGGAAGTATCAAACAACGGTGCTCTATCAGCATTAAAACAGGCAAAAACATCACTGTGTTTCGTACACACGGTAATAAAATATTCTGTTGTGATTATAATACCGAGAGGAATTGCATCAAAATTGTTCTCATCTATGAGTATCGGAGTGTTGGTGATCACAAGCAGTGTATTTTCTTCCTGCTCCAAACGCGAACGCTCCTCCGCATCAAGGGCGGCGCCGAGAAAATCTATCGGCACATTACAAATCTCAGATACGGACTTTAGCTCGTCAGGAGACGGATTTACAAGGTGTATCCAGGAACCGCGTTCTAAAGACGACAAGGAAAGCTCTTTTAGTTCGTTGCCTGCTGTCTTATATATTGTTATCATATCCATCACCTGATTTTTCTGCAAATTTTACTATTAAATACAGTTACTGCCCGGTCAAACAATGTTTTCACACGGACGCATAATGCGCGCCTCTACGATTCTTTTTTTTCGGATGCTGTGTCATGCTGCTCTTCAACAGGCTTACTTTCAGTCTCCGGTTCTTCTTTCGCGGTTTGTGCAGATTCCTTAACCTGTGGTTTCGCAGGTTCTTCTATCTTATTTTCCTGTTTAGGCTCTTCCTTTTTCGAGAAAGAAAGTACTGACTTCTCATAAAAAGGTTTCGACCACTGCGATTCATAGTGTATACACTTTTTAGGGCATACTTCAACACATACGATACACATTATACAGCGATCCAGATAAAATCTCAGTTCTTTTTTAAGATCTACTTCTATTGCCTTGGCCGGACATTTTCTTGAACAGCTACCGCAAAAAATACATTCAGGCTGATCAAAACTTATATGTCCGCGCACATCCTCAGGAAGCTTTCTCGGCGTAGCAGGATATAACCTTGTGGCCACTCCTGTAAATAAATTCTTTAAAATAACGGGCAACATAAACGGCATAATACCCACCTCACCTCTCTGTGCAACTGATACATGGATCCAACGAATGAACGATCACGGGAACATCGGCATGATACATTCCCGGAAGCATAACAAGCAGCGAAGGCAAATTCGAATAAGTCGGAGTTTTAACCCTGACTCTTTCCAGGAATTTCGATCCGTTTGTTTTGATATAATAGAAACACTCGCCACGCGGCTGTTCCGTTCTGGCAACAAACTCGCCTGCAGGCGGGTTTCCAACATGTTTAACAAACAAATCTCCATCAACAAGATGATCTAAAACATATAGCTGTATATCGATAGATTGAATCGTTTCACGGATACGTACTTTCATTCTTGAGTAACAGTCACCGCCCGATTCAATAATCGGCTCAAATCCAAACTCCTTATAAACAGAGCTATCATCCATTCTAATATCTTCCGGAACTCCACTGCCGCGGGCAACAGGACCTACCGTTCCCCACTTTACAGCGTCTTCTTTCGAGATTACTCCGCGCTCCACGCTACGGAACTTAACCGTATAATCGTTTTCAATAACCTTATTGAGGGCTGCTGCTTCACGGCGAAGCTCCTTAAGCTCGGTTTTAGCTATTTTAATCTGTTCACTATTCATATCACGCCTTACACCACCGATAATACAAACCGAATGGGTAAGACGGTGCCCGGTAGTAAGCTCAAGCAAATCCATTACACGCTCGCGTATGCGGGCATACTGCATGAAAATACTCTCAAATCCGAAAGACTCGGCAAAAAGACCGGTCCACAAAAGATGGCTGTGTACCCTTGTCATCTCAGTCCAAAGAACTCGGAGACAATCAGCCCTTTCAGGAATTTCAAGATCCCACACACCTTCAACCGCCCTGCAGAACGTCAATCCATGTATCAGGCTGCAAAAACCGCAAATTCTCTCACAAAGGTACAAACTCTGAGTAAACTCGCTAAGTTCGCAGCCTTTTTCTATACCTCTGTGTCCATAACCGAACGCCGGCATAACGCTGACAACCTTCTCATCCTCATAAGTCAGTTGAAGCTGGACAGGCTCCGGAAGCACAGGATGCTGAGGACCAAATGGTATTGTTGTTTTAGGATGTTCCGACATTTTTTACGCCTCCTCCTTCTTCGGTTTACGCATAGGAGTTACCGGGCTGTCATTAGCAAGAAAAAGATGGCCCTTATAATCAACTGCAAGATTTTTTATCTTAACTCCATAAAATTCCTGGAATTCATTCTCATTTAATATCGCGCATAAATAAATATCTGATATACTTGGGAGTTCTTCATATTCTCCTATTATCAGCCTGTAGACATGCATCTCATATTGCGGAGGCATTGAAAAAAAATAATTTATTTCAAAACTGTCACCCAAATCAACACAGGTCATTACTATAAAACGTCCGCCGTTTGAAGCAACACCGATAACTTCATCAAGAAGCTCGTCTTTCTTTATTCGTTTAAGATTTCTCATTATTTTTTGCCTCCCTGAAGCTTGGCCAGTTTATCCAAAGCCATCACAACACCGTCAATAATCGCCTCCGGCCTTACGGCGCACCCCGGAACATATACGTCGACCGGTATTATTTTATCAACTCCGCCGCATATATTATAACAGTTATGGAAGACGCCGCCTGATAGAGCACAGGTTCCAACCGCAATAACTATCTTTGGATTTGGTATCTGATCATAAAGATTTTTCAAAACCCTGGCCGTTTTCCTGTTAACAGGCCCTGTAATCAGCATAACATCGGCATGTTTTGGGTTTCCCATATTCACGGCGCCAAAACGCTCAATATCATAAACAGGAGTCAGTGAAGCCAAGACCTCAATATCACACCCGTTACAGGAGCTGTTATCAAAATGCAGTATCCAGGGGGATTTTATACGAGCTGTTTCAATAATTCCCATTACAGAGCTCCTCTCTTAACAAACAGATAAACAATATTCGTGAGACAGAGAGCCAGGGTAAAAACCCAGCTATATTTAATCATCCAGCTTGCCGTCATACGGGCGGCAATATTGTCGATAATCATTTCCAGTAAAAACACGGCCAGGGCAATACAGATGCCGATCCATATAGGCACCGCCCAAAACAGAGATACGATCGCCAAAAGCAATACTGCTTCATACCACTCGGCCAGAATAAATATTGCATAGTATTCTCCGGAAAACTCGGTGGTAATCCCTTTAACTATTTCCTGGTGTGCATGGTGCGATGTGCTGAGGTCAAACGGAGACTTACGCAGTTTTATCGTTAAAATCACAACCAGGGCAATAAAAATCGGCCACATGGTAATCAGCATCGGCGGTTTTTGAAATATTTCGGAAATCATAAAAGAACCGTTGTTAAGATATATACCGATCGCCGCAAGAATCAGAACCGGTTCATACGCCAGTATCTGCAACAGTTCACGATTAGCTCCCATATGAGCATACGGAGACTTTACGCTGAAACCTGCAAGCACAAGACAAATTCCCGCAAGCCCCATCAGAAAAACGATCAAAAGCATATCCTGCGCCATAAAAATGAACACGAGAGAAAATGCCGTCAAAAACAGATATGCCCCCATCCAGACAACCTGCATCTTTGATGACAATTTAGACTCTTTGCCCAAGAGCTTGATAAAATCATAAAATGGCTGCAGCAAGGGCGGCCCCTGACGGCCCTGAAGCCTTGCCGTAAAAATCCTGTCAATTCCTGACAGCAATCCGCCGATAATGGGAGCTAATATAAGTATGAGCATAAAAACAACAATGTCCATACACAGATTGGCAATAGAATTTTCAGATCCTAATAAGTGAAAAATCATTAAATACTCACCCCCAAAACGATTCCGAACATAAAGAAAATAAAGATCAGGGATATGGCATTAACTTTCGGATTTAGAGATGCCTCCCCAAAATATTTCATAAAATAATACGAAGATAATTTTACCGGCTCTTTTTTATCACCGGCCGTCATATATTGATCGGAAGAAACATCGGCCATATCGGCATTGTCTCCGCATATATATGCCGGGGTCAATTCCGCCTGCTTGACCTTTTTGAATATCCACGGACCGATAATGCCTCCCAAAAGCAGGAAAAGCGTCAATACAGGGTAAGCTCCGACATATCTGCTGATTACGTCGGGAGAAGACGGAATAATCGAGGTCTGGAACAAATTGGCATCGATCATCGCATAAGAACTGCCGTAGACCATAATGTTGGCAACCGACAGCGATATGACCTTATAAAAATGGCCGACCATTAAACTGAAAAGAACGGCCGAAACAAGCAAAACCCACAGAGGCAAGGAATAACCGGCTTTGAATTTCTCAATACCGGATCTAAAACCGGGATGACTCTGAATGATCGCCCCGAGCCACTTACCCCAGAAAACCATCGTTGCCGCACTGGCAAAGGCAAACATTCCTAAAATCATCACCAGCAGAAAATCTACGCCCCAGATAAGGGCTTTATTTCCCATATTGGCAATATTTACCGAAGCGGCGGCTTCCACAGCCATCCATTTCGACAAAAGCATACCAAACGGCGGCAGAAACATCGTCAAAATACCGAGCCCCATAACCAGAGTCAGTAAAGGAGCTTTCTCGGCAAGTCCCTGCATATCGTCAATTTCACGGCTCCAGACAATATGCTCGACAGTTCCGGCGCAAAGGAATAAAAGCGCTTTCGATACGGCGTGAAAGACAATCAGCATGATTGCCGCCGTCAGCGATATTGGCGTATTAATTCCGGCGCAGGCAATAATAAGCCCGAGATTGGCAATTGTAGAATAAGCGAGAACTTTCTTACCGGTCGTCTGACTAATGGCCAGCAAAGATCCGGCAAGGAACGTAAAGGCACCGACAAGGGCAATCGCATAACCGACAAGCAGACCGCTTTTGCCAAGATACTGAACCGACAACAGAGGCATAAGCCGTAAAACGAGATAAACACCGGCCTTGACCATTGTGCTTGAATGAAGGAGCGCCGACACCGGAGTCGGAGCAACCATTGCGCCAAGCAGCCAGCTTTGAAAGGGAAACTGCGCCGACTTTGTAAAACCGGCGAAACATAGAAGGGATACCGGCAACAAAAGTGAAATGGCCGCCCCGCCGCTTTTCTTCATTAAAAAAAGCAGTGACAGGGCATCATGTCCGCCGCAGTAGGTATAAAGATAAAGAATGGCAAAGCAAAAGGCGGTTCCGCCCAGGGAGTTTATCCAAAGAGCCCTGGCCGCATTCGCAAGCGCCTGCTTTGTCAAATCATGCCCTATCAGCATATAGGAACAAACAGTAGTGACTTCCCAGAAGAAGTAAAGATAATAAAGACTGTTTGACGCAACAAGCCCGTTCATAGCACCGAGAAAAACAACCGTCCAGAAAAGGAAGCGACCCTGTCTTGATTTTTCAAGATGCAAATGCTGCTCATGATCTTTTATATATTGTAATCCATAAACACAGATAACCGAACCGATAAATGAAATGACGACAATCATTATTTTGGCAAGCGTATCGACATAAAAAGCCGGAGATACAGCAAAATGCGCATGTTTGGAAAATTCGAAATAAGCAAGAGGGATCAACTGGAGCAGGCCAAAAACTATAACCAGTGCATTTTTACGCATAATACCGGCGTAAAGAACATACAGCAGCAGCGCAAAGTCAAGCGCCATAATAATATTATGCACAAGATCTCCGGAAGGAGTAAATTGTATATCCCCGACCGTGAACAGCAAAAATGAATTTACCGTAAGGATTAAAGCCGTTGCAATAATCACTAAATTTCTGAAAGTATGATTCTTAACGGCAAACAGCAATAACGCTGACACA
Source organism: Candidatus Xenobia bacterium (assembly GCA_031551355.1). Lineage (GTDB taxonomy): Bacteria > Vulcanimicrobiota > CADAWZ01 > CADAWZ01 > CADAWZ01 > JAVBNT01. The sequence goes on from JAVBNT010000021.1 coordinate 54,154, forward strand.
ACCGGGAGCAAAATAGCAATAAGTAGCATTATAGTTGAATGCTCCATAAACCACCCTCACCTGCCTTACTTTATTTATTATAGAGTCCTTCTAATTCTACAGCCATGCCCAAAACCCTCTACAAAACAACAAAAACCGGGCAAAAATAATTTACAAAGGGAATTTGGCGGCAAAAAAGAAAGCTACAAATAAATACTTGAATTCATACAGAAACGGAATGCCAGAATGAACAAAAAATTCGCACCATTTGAAGTCATTATGAAAGAAGAAAAAATGCCGCAGATCGCGATAGACACATTTCGCCTACACTACGAAACACTGCTGCGTGAAAAAGATAATTTCATTTATGAAAGCAGTATCGAACCGGCGGCAAATCTCAAACACCTCGATACCATAAGCAGTCAAACCGCAGCAGACAGCAATCTGACAGATAGAACAATCATTATAAAGCTGAACGGCGGCCTGGGAACAACCATGGGGATGGAGCAGGCAAAATCCCTGATCAAAGCCAAAAACGGCCTATCTTTTCTGGAAATAATCCTCAAGCAGGCTAAAGGGTCGCAGCAGCAGATTCTTTTGATGGACAGCTTTGCAACTTACAGTGACAGCCGGCCGCAAATCAAAAAAATATGCGAAGAAATAGAAATAGAAATTCCCGAGACTTTTATTCAGCATAAAGTGCCCAAAGTAATGAAGGACAGTCTTGAACCGGCAAAATATTCGCAAAATCCTGAGCTTGAATGGGCTCCTCCGGGACATGGAGACATTTACACGGCATTGATCACTAGCGGAATATTGAAAAAATTGCTCGGGCAGGGCAAAAAATATGCTTTCGTATCTAACGCCGACAATCTCGGAGCAACAATGGAACCGGCAATTGCCGCCTATATGGATAAAAATTCAATACCGTTTCTGATGGAAGTATGCCAAAGAGCAGATGAAGACAGAAAAGGCGGACATCTGGCACTAAACAGGGACGGCAAACTGATATTGAGGGAACTGGCACAATGCCATCCGGATGAACTGGATTTCTTTCAGGATATAGACCGGCACTGTTATTTTAACACCAACAGTATCTGGATAAATCTGGAAAACCTTATGGAGATAATGGAACGGTGCGGCAATATTCTGCACCTGCCGCTGATACGCAACGAAAAAAATCTCAATCCGAGAGACACATCTTCACCAAAAGTCTATCAACTGGAAACGGCAATGGGCTGCGCAATATCGCTTTTCGACAATGCACAGGCACTGATTGTCGGGCGCGAAAGGTTCAGACCCATAAAATCAACCAACGATCTGGTCCTGTTCCACTCGGATAGATATCGCCTTAATGAAAAATTTAAAATTGAAAACACTGCCGCAAACAGGAAACTTCCGGTCATAAATCTTGACGGAACTTTTTTCCGAACCATCGACCAAATGGAGCAGAGGTTTCCCGAAGGTATTCCTTCACTAAAAGACTGCCGCTCCCTAAAAGTGATCGGCGATGTAGTTTTTGGCAAAAATATCAAAATAAAAAATGACGCCGTGATTAAAAACACCTCCGCTAAACAGGTAAAACTCGGCGATAACATTGAAATCGAAGGAGAATTGACTCTTAAATAAATGGCCACAATAAAAGCGATCAGCGTCAGCGAAAAAAAAGGCGTACCCAAACGTAACATCAACATTGCCGAACTTATAGAGAATCACGGCATCAAGGGTGACGCCCATGCCGGCAACTGGCACCGGCAGGTAAGTTTTTTAGGCCAGGAAAGCATTGATAAAATGTCGGCCCTGGGAGTAAAAGGCCTGTGCGGCGGAAAATTTGCCGAAAACATCACTACCGAGGGAATACAATTGTATGACCTGCCGGTGGGAACAAAGTTCAAGATTAACGACGCAGTATTTGAAGTAACGCAGATAGGAAAAGAATGTCACAAAAAATGCGCGATCTATCATAGCGTCGGCGACTGTATTATGCCGAGAGAAGGCGTCTTTGCCAGAGTTCTAAAGGGCGGGCAAATAAAACCGGGCGATGAGATAGAGATGGTGTAAAAGGCGAGGGAAAAGAGAAGCAACCTGCAAAAATGCAAGTTAACAGCAAAACGGCCTGCCGCGATTAGCGGCAAGCCGTTTTATCTTTTATACTATCCTGACAAACTACTGGGTCGCAACGATACGTCTGACAACATTAGTATAATAATCATTGTCGGACACATACAGCGCAGCGTCGTCGGAGCTGAGTTTTATGTCATAGATATTGCCGAAATAGGTCGTCATACCGTCTGTTCCGTCAATAATATCATATCGTTTATAATATGCGACGGAAGCATTGGGGTTCGTATCAGTACCGGCCATTTTTTTACAAGTATTTGTATTCAGGTTTATGACATAGATATACCTGTTTGTTGAAGCAAACAGTGATTCGCCGTTTGAGGTAATTGCCATTGCAGTCACATTTGCCGGGAAGCTGAACGGACTGGAAGCCGAATCAACAAGACTAAGCGGTGTTACCGTGTTTGAAGAAATGGTAAATCTTTTAATTGTTGACGGAGTCGCCGTTGTCGAATAATAGAGATACAATCCGTCTTTGGAAACCGCAAGCTCTTTGGCGTCGGTTACCGGCAGAGTTGAAACAGTTACCATTCCGGTAAGGGTGACCTGTCTGAGTTTACCGCCATCGGTAAAATAAAGTAAACTTCCGTCTTTAGAAACCGCCATATCGGTAACACTGCCGCTGACGGTTGCCGCACCGGCACCTCCGTCGTTAGTTCCGCTTGTTCCGGTGCCGATAAACGGTGCCACAGCATTGGTAGCAGTGATCATTTTTCTGATACGGTAATTGTTTTTGTCGTAAATATACAGTGAACTGTCGTCTTTGGCAAGGGCAAGGGCATCCAGTCCGCTGAATTTGACGCCATGACCTGTACCGTCTAAATAACCGTTCATAGAACCGGCAATGCTCTTAAAATTGAGGAACTGGTCGAGCAAAAGGTTAAGAGTGTAGAGCTGTGAGCCTTCACTGGGAGCAGATACATAGATTTTTTTATCGTCGGATGTCAATGCAATATGATAAGGCATTGCTGTCGGCATTACATAACCTGGACGGATAATCGACTTACACTGGCCGCCAAGAATGGTCGATACTTCTTCTGTTTGCAAATTCATCATCCTGACATAATGCGGGCATGAATCGACAAAGAACAGATACTTATTATCAGGCGTCAGCGCCATTCCCATGGCTCCCATCAATCCAGCCTGGGTTCCAAAGCCATCAACAGCGTTGCCGCCGGCGAAAGATGAATCTCCGGCAATTATTTTTGTAGTCTTCGCAGTTAAGTTCACGGTAGTGATTCTTTTATTGTCATACTCCGAAACATACAGCGTATTATTATCGTTGGAAATTGAAAGTCCCGAATAAGAATTGTTAACACCTGCCAAAGCCGGAGTTACGGTCAGAGTTTCCACCTGTGTCGAGGACTTGTCGCTGCCAACTGTTATTTTACGGATATTTTGACCGTCCAGAGTATAGAGATACTTGCCGTCATTTGTAATTACAAGGCTGATGGGACCACCAAATCGGGCGGCATCGCCGTCGCCGTTGCTCGAACCGGATACACTCGTGACACCGGCTAAAGTAACGACTTTATTTGTCTGAATTTCAAGGCGTCTGATTGCATTTTCATCTAAAAAGTACAAATATCTGGCATCCGGCGAGACGACCAGACCGTAGCTTGCATCGGAATAAATGCCGGCGGCACTGCCGGTCGCATCGTTGCTGCCCTGTAATAGAGGATTACCGGCGATGGTTTTTACCTCTTTAGTAACAGTATTTATACTGCGTATACAGTATTGATCGCCGGTATAGAGCATTTTTCCATCCGGGGATATTGCCAGACTCCAGGGTGCGACAAATTCCGCAGCTTCACCGATTCCGTCAACAACAGTACCTGAAGCACCATCTTCTCTGCTGCCGGCAAAAATATCAAGTTTTGTCGGTTCAAGAACGGCAACCGTGTCTTTGGACGCGCCGGTGATATTGGTGATATCAATTCTGGCCAAAACGTAAGGAGATGTATTTAACATATAAAGGTATCTGCCCTGTGGGTCAACCACCAGCGAATTGTCCCACAAATAGACAATCGTCGGCGGATACGAAGTTGAAGCTCTGACGGTTTCAACATCGGCAGCCATCGGCATATAAGCGGTGGCAAGCAGCTGATAAAGCCTGGAACCGTCCGGCTGCAGCGTACCGCTGCCGTCAATAACGCCATGCACGGAAGATATTACATATTTGTTCTTAGTGAAGGTGAGGTCAAAAGCCTGTCCCTCTCTGCCTTGAATAACAAAAACGTACTGTCCGTTAGCGTCGGTATAGATATTGCCGACAACTACATCCGGATTTGAAGATGTTACCAGAACGCCGTCAAGCGGCATCCCGTCGGGAAGCAATACCATTACCTGAAATGTTGAAACCATATTACGTGCCGGATCGACAGGAACAACCGGCTCATTGGTCGGGGCAACTCTCGGTCCGTTATTAGAGCTAAAACCTCTTGCACAATCGGAAGAAGAACTGCAGCCGGAAATAAAAAACATAACCGGAAGCAGCAGGACGGCGGCAAACGCCAGGAAACGGCGCATCACGCTCAGGAAAAAAAAATTTGTCATTTGATTCATTATTTACTATCACCTTTCTACAAAAAATATTTTATAATGACGTTTAACATTATATCAGTAAAAAAATAATAGTCCATTGAATTATTGTTAAAGTTTTATGACAAAATCATTAAAACATTTTAATACCCATCTAATTATCACAATAGGCTTAAATTTTTATATTTTTTATACGATTTATACACAAATCAAGACATCCTGTCATAATCACATAAAAAATAAAATCAATTTAACCTGCGGGAATAGTAAAGCAAAAACAATTTCTACGAGTGAGTCGCAGCGTGACTCAATGCCGTTAAGTTAAGGTTTTAAATTATCGTTTTTACGATCCTTGTCATTGCGAGGAGGCTAAGGCAAATCTGATTTCGACGAGTGAGGCGTAGCACGACTACGACGCAGCGAGCGAACATCAGATTTGACGACGCATACAGGCGCAATTGACTGCCTCAGGTTATTTTGTTTTGGAGAGGAGCTTAATATCTCCTATCACCATCTCCTTATCAACAGCCTTGCACATATCATATACGGTAAGAGCCGCTATGGAAGCGCCGGTTAAAGCTTCCATTTCAACTCCGGTTTTATAAAAACATTCAACTTTCGCTTCGATATCTACGCACTTTTCTGCAAAATTAAGCCGCAAATCAACTTCCGCACCATCGATGGGGATGTTATGACACATCGGGATCAAATCATAAGTTCTTTTTATTGCGGCAATACCGGCAACTCTGGCGGTACACAGAACATTGCCTTTTTTCAGCACATCATTTTTTATCTGCTCCAGCGTAGTTTCCTTCATAAAGATCCTGCAACAGGCAACGGCCCGCCGGTTTGAAAATTCTTTCGATGAGATATTAACCATTCTGGCTTCGCCTTCACTATTAACGTGTGTAAAATCCATCACTATCCTATCCTCCTATATCCCTCATTCCTCTTGAAGATACAAATCCCCCGTTAAAACAATGCGCGGACGGTTTGCTGTAGACAGCAGAGAAAATTTCTTCCCTAAGCCTTTGAGAATCTTTCATAAACGGCATCAGATCAACCTCATGCTCGCCACCAAGACAAGGCCGCAGTTTGCCGTCGGATGTTATTCTTATTCTGTTGCAGTACTGACAAAAAGACTTGCTTAACGGTCTTATCAAGCCGACACGTCCCCTGAAACCATCCGCCGCATAGAGATCGGCAACACCACCGCCATCGTTTCCCACATAAGTTAACCAGGGTCTGTCGGCAATTATGTTTTCAAAAAAAGTCCTGTCAGCATTAGCGGATTCCTTTCCGGAAAAAGGCATAAGCTGCAGAAATCTAACGTCCAAAGGATTTTCTTTGGCAAAAGTAATAAAAGAGTCTGCCTCATCATCATTAATTCCCGGCATAACGACAACGTTTATTTTTAAAGGTATTGCCATTTCCAAAGCCAGGGCGATCGCTTTTTTTACACTTTCCAAACCATCAAAACCTGTTATCTGCAAATATTTTTCCCTGTTAAGACTATCAATACTGATATTAAGACGCGTCATCCCGGCCAGACGCAGATGCTCGATCCTCTTTTCAAGACCAAGTGCGTTTGTCGTAACCGGAATATCGGTCACTTTACTTATCGACGAAATACGCTCTATTATTTCCTCTAAATCAGGGCGTAAAAGCGGCTCACCGCCGGTAATCCGGACCTTGTTTATACCCAAATCCGCCGCTGAAGATACAAGTGTGCCAATATCTTCTACAGATAAAACATTATGTTCCTCAGCAAAAAAATGAGAACAATAAACACATCTCAACTGGCACACGCGCGTAATGGAAAGCCTTAAATAATTTATTTTCCTAAGTCTGGAATCCAGCATAATTTTTTTACCATCTAATGAATTGAAAGCGATATATTTTTAAAAAGACAACGATTTTTAAAAAGTTTTTATATTATAGCACAGTCTACAATACTGTGAAAGAGATATCAATTCTGGAGGTGTTTACTTTCGAGACACAGCAAATCAAAAAAATATTTTTTACATTAATATACCTGACAATAGTTTCTCTCACTGCAGTAGGATGCGGAGCCTCGAGCTCATCATCAGTCCCTTCAAGCCCGGTAAAGACAGACGCAAGTACATCGCAATCACAAACAAGCGAAACCACAAACAGCCTTCCGGTAACTTCATCCGGAATAAAAACGGTTCCTGCGGCGCTTTACTCAGGCAGCACCACAAGTGACATCACAATAAGCGGAAGTCTTTTCGGAACTAAACAAGGTACTGTAGCACTTACGTCATATGAAACCGGCAATGAAATATCATTCGTCAGAATAAAAAACTGGAGTCAAAATTCAATTACCATATCTTTTTCACCTTCATCAACGGGAATAGCAGCAGGTGAATACCGCTTTAAAATAACTCTGCCCGGCACCACAACATCATTATATTCATCAATGTTCAATGTCATTCAACCAAACTATCCGATAATAAACGATTTCAGCTTTACCACTAAACCCGTATTGGGCAAACCGCTTCCCAACGTGATATTTCAGGGTCGAAACCTATGGTCAGATCAGTCGCTGCCGCCGGATTTTGCAATCTATGCCTCAGTTGACAACGGCACACCGGTATTACTGCAAATAAAATCATATTACAGCGATTCAAGCGGCACTCAATTTGTGACGGCTCAAAACTCATCTTTTTTATTAAAGGGAAAACAACTGATGTTCTGGGCAATCAGCAATTCAAAAAATTCCAACCGGATTACTTCACAGTTGCCGAGTATCGGTAAAATATATGCGCTGTTTGTCGGAATAAACGACTATTGGTATGTAACTAAGCTTAACTATTCTGTTCCTGACGCAGCCGCTATGAAACAAAGTTTGGCCGAAAGCCAGTTAAACAATCTGTGGTCGGGAGCAGAGGTCACGCTTTTGACCGACGGTGCAGCAACAAAAAGCAATATTTTCGCAGCGATAGATTCAATAAGCAGCAAACTAACGCCGGAAGACTGTTTCTTCATGTTCTATTCAGGACACGGAACCAGTGCCAACCCTGACAGCGGCAATCCCGACACGGAAACATATATCTGTCCGGTTGATACTTTTGCCAGTGCTGCGGACTGTATCAGCAGCAGCGAGCTCAAACAAAAACTGTCGGCAATGCCTTACGATGTCCAGAAAATACTGATATTCGATTCCTGTTACAGCGGCGGATTTGTTGGCAAATCAAGCGATTTAACGGCAAAATATATTACCCTGAAAGACACGCCGGAAGACGTCCCCGATACGGGCGGATTCAAAAGCATAGGATTATCTGCCGGCAATGTGTTCTTTATGACTGCCAGCAAATACAGCGAGCTTTCTTATGAAAGTTCCAGTCTCGGGCATGGAGTTCTCACATATAATCTGCTGCAGGGTCTGGGAGCAAGCGGCAGTGTGTTCGGAGGAGCCATTCTTGAAGGTCACGACACAATAACCATGAAAGAAGCGTTCAACTATGCGGCCGCCAGGGTAAGCGGACAGACACCACAGTTTTTCACAACAGTCAGCGGTGACGATATACCTTTAAAAGGCTCGCTTTATACATCTTATTAAAGCTCGAAAAACAGGAAAATAATAAAAAAATTCGGGAAATGACGGGTGGTTAAACCCCTAAACCGGATTTTTTTATATATTAAATAAAAATTACAAAGGATTTTATAATTTTGCAATATAATTTAGATAAATTAAGAATAACATTATATATCATAAAAATATAAAAGCTAATAAATATCGCTCCAACGCAAAGGAACAGTACATAATGTAAATAACTATCAGACAATCCGGACAAATAATAAAATGACGGGAGGTAATTATTCTGAGAGTAAAATTGACAGTCTTTTTGATTATCGCGGCCACAATATTTTTGTCAGGATGTACACAGACAAAAATAGACGCAACCGGAGCACAGAGCTCAACTACAGGCGGCAAAACAAAAAAACAGGAACATAAATCTCCAAACGACTTTAGAATCGAAGTCGGAAAATATGATGTTGTCTACGCTGCGTTCGACGGGCTCGGGACAAAAATGCCGCTGCCGGAAAAATGGCAGGAGAACGTGTCCATTGAAAGAGGAACACTGCCGTCAGGAGTACTTGCACATTTTGTAATCGTATATAAGGGTAAAGACGGCAAAGAGGGCCCGGCAGTAGGCAATTTATACGTTTTTGACAGCGAACAGTGGAACAGTATGTCAAGAGACGAGCAAAGCCAGGCCGGTCTGGAACTGACAACGATAGACGGAAGCAGATACGTTTACCAAAGCCCCGACTCAAACCCTTTTAAGCCTGACTCTGCAGAAGCTAAAGCCTTCGAAAGCCGCGTTGTGATGATGGATGAGGCTAAAAATCTACTGCACATTTTCAGACAGGATGACATTTAAAGACAAAAATTAAAGTTTAACGCCGGAAAAATCTATTTTTGAAATTTAACTGACGGTAAAATAAGTCCGGCCGGCCAAAGGAGTGTGCGTCAAAAACAAACGCAACACTCTTTTAATTTTTATCCGCAAATCTTTTAAAAAATTTGCGGATAAAAATACAGAAACAGCCGACGCAAACAAGAAAAAAACAACATTGGCCATGACGTTTTTTATAAAATACCAACAGAATAAAATGTGAGATTACGCAAACAAGATCATACATTCTCAGGAATGTCAATAAAAGCAATCATGATAAAAAAAAAAAAATTATTCAAGATATATTTTTTGACTTCATTATTAATCAAAGTCAGGCAATCTGACAACGCTATTTTTTAATATTCATCTGAAGGTCTAAAATAAATATTAAAAATGCTATTGATGACGCCTCCAAAAAACAATAGAAAAAGTCCGTAAAAAAAGACGGATTTAAAGCGCAAAAACTGAATCTTTTTACTGGATAAAATCATCATTAACAGACAAAGGAGAATATAGGCAAACACCAAATATAACCTAAATACGTAATTTTGCGATCATTTACATTTAAGGAGGACAGAATTTTGAAGGGCATAAAATTATTGGCACTGATCTCGGTATTATTTATCTCAATTGTATTGGCAGGCTGCAGCAGCGGAAGCAGCGGAGGCGGAACATCATACAGCTCAAGCGGAGTTGTAAAACCCACACCGATACCGACAACGGATCCGGTACAGACAAGCGAAAAATATGTCGGTATGGGAATACAATGTGTACCTGCGGCACTTTACACAAACGACGCCACAACTAAAGTAACATTAAAGGGGTATGACTTCGGCTCTACACCGGGGACAGTAACCGTTGAAGATGGAAAATCCATAAAAAATCTTGACCTCATAAGCTGGAATCCGACTGCCATTGAGGTGGCGGTAACACCATCGCAATTTTCCGCGGGGATATATAACCTTACAATAAATCCCGTCGTCGGAGCCTCAATGGGCACACAGGGCTTCACGATAATGGCTGAGAATATGCCGATGCTGAAAGATTTCTCATTCAGCTCTCTGCCGACTCCCGGACGCGCTCTGCCCTCCATCCAGTTCACAGGTCTTAATTTATGGAAAGGCCAGCCAGCTCCGGGCACACTTAGAATATTTGCACAAATAGACGGCAATTCTCCGATCGAGCTGACGATTTCCTCCTTCAACACTGGCGGAACGTCAAATTCCGTAACAACAGCAAACAACCCCTCATTAATATTTAAAGGTTCAAAAATTTATTTCTACGCCTCAAACAACTCGGAGCAGTCGAACACTCTCTCAATCAATACTCCGGGAACCGGAAAAGTTTACGCACTGTTTATCGGAATCAACGACTACAAAAACGTAAATAAGCTAAACTGCTGTGTAGCCGATTCCGAAAGTATGAAACAGGCTTTGAGCAGCGGAACTTTCAATAGTATGTGGAGCAACGCGGAAATAGTAAGTGTAAATAACACCGACGCCACCAAAGCCGGTATACTGTCGGCAATAGACTCGATAATACCGAAAATGACGGGTAAAGATACATTTTTTATGTATTACTCCGGCCATGGAACATCTGCCGATACGTCAAACCCCACACCGACAACGGAAACATACATCTGTCCTGTTGACTGCTATATCTCAAAATACAATACGATGCTCAGCAGCGCGGAGCTTAAAACCCGCCTTGCGGCAATGCCGGCAAACGCCCAAAAAATGCTGATATTCGATTCATGCTACAGCGGCGGTTTCATCGGTAAATCCGGCGAAGCTATTCCCGGAAGGGCCGCCAAATGCATCGTTCTTGAAGATATACCGAAAACCGTTGAAGGGGATGGTTTCAAAAATATCGGCAACTCCGTAATGAATGTATTTTTCTCCACAGCCAGTAAATATAACGAACTCTCATATGAAGTTTATGCTCTGGGACATGGCATGCACACATTCTTCATTATGGACGGGCTTGGAAAAGACGGAAATAATCTTGGTGCAGCGGCAGTCTACGGAGAATCTATCGTGGGCTTTGAAGAGCTCTGTAAGCATGTTGCAGATAACGCTACCGGTCAGACACCACAGGTGTTTATGGTTCCGGGAGAGCTCAACTTCCCCGTCAAAGGCAACAAGTAAGTTCAGACAAAAAAATGTTAAATAAAAAACAGCCGCTTAAAATCAGCGGCTGTTTTTTATTCTGCCTTTATCGGTCCGTTTTGTAAGTCCGTCACGGTCAAATGATTCCATCAGCGCGATCAGGTAATGCCTGCCGCCACCGGTAATTTTTTTGATATGTTCCAGTCCCAGAAACTCCTGTTCGCCAAACATCGACATAAAGTCAGCCGATATTTCATCGTATGCCTTTTTCGATACGGCATAATTTTCGCAAAGGCGCAGTAAACCGTCTTTTTCCATTTCCTTAAGAGTTTTCAAAAGCTGCTGCGGAGACATCGCCAGCGAATCGGCCAGTTTCCCGACAGCCAGCCCTCCTTTATCGGCATCTTCAAGTAAAGGCACTACTTTTGCACGGATTTTCAGTTCCTGCTGGCTCATAGAAGGCGTATGAGTTTCAAGAGCAATATTACCCCTCATATTCTTTATTTTTACAAAAGGTGCTAATATTTCCGCATAGACATCCGGATCAAAACTGCCGAGACCGGCCATCGATGCGAGAGAGGCCGGATTCAGGCCGGAGGATTTTGGCTGCAACTTATGGTGTGCAGATAAAATAGCCTCTATCCTCTCCGCCAACAGGGGAATTTTTTCTTTTACAAGCCATAAATTCCGATCCACTTTGATTAAACTTCCGCATTCCTCAAGACGACGGAGATGTTTTAAAGATGTTTTTTCATCCCTTGAATACCTGTTCTTTGCGGAAACGCAAAAATCTGATCCGGCAATCGCTGCACAAAAGAAATCATCGCCCTCATTCAGTTTTTTCTCGGCCAGCTCCAGCAGGTTAAGATGCAGTTCCTTACGCTTACCCGGCGGGTTAGCCGTTAAAACAATACCTCCGCCGAAGGTAATATTGGGGTTTTGCAGGCGTATAATATAATGATCTCCGGCCGCAAGCGCAATATTTTCCTTTAAAATCAATCTGGCGTAACATTTTTCTTTAGGTTGCAGCAGATCTTTATCTATCAGTCTCACGGAAACAGCACATTTTGAAGTACCCGCCAAAAAATAATTGTCGGATATCCTCGGCAGAGAAATGTTTTCCGAGATATTATTCAAAGTAACGACAACATCAGCCGACGTTTCATAAACATCATCCGTCACAGCCGTCATTCCCTTGGCAACATCCTTATGTGAGACGCCCTTTACATTAAGAGCGGCGCAAATACCGGTGCCGACGGTATCAAGGTTCTGCCTGTAACCCTGAATCATTCTCAGCGAACACTTCTGACGCTGAGGCAGCAGCATTAAATTGTCAAGACATGAGACGATACCCGAAACAGGGACCCCGGTAAAGACAGTGCCGTAGCCTTTGGCCGGAAAAACTTTTTCGATATTAAGTCTGAATGCCCTGTCATCAAAACCGCGCCTAACCTTTGACACCAGCAGATCCAGTTCTTTGCGAACCACATGCAGCCCTTCTCCGGTGACGGCTGAAAATCTCACCACCGGCGGCGAGTAAAAACCATTGGCGGAAAGAAGTTCAAAAACATCTGCTTCAAGCCGGCAAAGCTCATCTTCTCCGGCAAGATCCGATTTCGTGATCACCGCCATTACAAGCGGCTTACGAAGCAGGGATACTATTTTAAGATGCTCAACAGTCTGCGGCATAATACCGTCGTCAGCAGCGATAATCAGCATCAGAACATCAATAACCGATGCTCCTGCAATCATATTCTTGATAAAATCTTCATGACCGGGGACATCGACAATACCAGCCATACGGCCACCCTGCAGCGGACATGGGGCGAACCCCAGCTCAATAGTAAGCCCTCTCTTTTTTTCTTCAACAAGTGTGTCCGTATCCAGCCCGGTAAGATGCTTTACAAGAGCTGTTTTCCCATGATCAACATGTCCCGCTGTTCCTATCATAGCCGGAACAATCGTTCTGTCCGAAGCAATCATATAAAAATCTCCATTCAGCAAATAACGGCTATTTTTTTATAAAAGACAGTGTAATTTCATTTTCACATAATTTCAAATTTATTGACAGGCCTGTTATTTTCGATATTTTTTCCAGAGAAAATCCTTCCAGAAGAAGATTTTTGGCAACATTGATTTTCTCAATCATCATCCCCTTGGCAACGCCGTTTTCAAATCCGGTTTCCACTCCCTTGGAAACACCCTTTAAAAGAGCATGCTGTATGCCTTTCTTCACTCCGGCACTGATGCCTTTTTCAAGCCCGGCCTGAAAGTCATTACCGTTTTCATCATTATTATTGCCGGAATCATTACCACGACGCAGTTCCTCCACAAAAGAAATACGCTCTTCAGGAGTCAGCTCACGCCATATCTTAACCGCCTTTTCCAAAGGCGACTTACTTTTTCTACCGGACGTTGATGCCATTTGTAACTCTCCCTATAAAAAATATTAAATGTGTCGATCAATTTTATCGTTTTATAGTAAAACCAAAAAATAATGCTCATTTTAGCCTTTTAAATACCTGGATTGCCACGCGGAGCCTATCCCCGCGCCAATGTCATTAAGTTAGTATTTTTCATAGCCAATTTTGACATCTTTGGATCTCTCACAGAGGGTACGGAGGATAAATGCCAGTTAAAACCTCTCTGTGTTCTCCTCTTCTCTGTGAGAAACCATTTTCTCTTAGATCAACTTGATTTAACATAGCCTATGTCAATCAGGTAAAAGCCATCCGGCAATATCCGTAGGTGTAATAAATTTGATAATGGTCACGGCATATTTGTAAAGTATTGTCTACATTTTTACAAGTTGCTCTAACTTAACGACATTGCTCCCCACACAGGCGGGGACTCGCGATGACAGTTATTTATAAAACACATAAAAATGGGGGTTATCCCAGTAAAACTATTGAGATACCCCCTCAAAAAACGGTTCAAACCGAAATTAATCCTTAATAACCGTCATCGAAGCTCCACAGCATTTAAATTCCGGTTTTTTGGCGGCATCTTCGCCGACACAATCCTCTTCTATAATAATTTTAGCACCGCATTTTTTGCATTCAAACATATCGCCGGAAGAATCTTCCAGTGAGTTTATATCAGTCATCGGCTTTGAGCAGCAGCCTATTTTACCGGCATTGGCTTCGTCCGTAATCACAATTCTTTCGCAAACAGTGCAGAATAATGCCGTATTCGCTTCATTTTCAAGCTCGGCGTCGCTTTCTTCGGAGGCTCCCTTTCCGGTCATCGGCTCGCCGCAGCAGGTTACGGCAATATATTTTCCGGGAGACTCGCAGAAATTCTCCTCTTCAATAACCATTTTAGCGCCGCATTTCTTACACTCAAAAAGCTCACCGGCGTGAGTTGTCAAAGCTGCCGGATCAACCATCTTTTTACCGCAGCACTGGATTCCGCAGCCATCCTTGCAGGTGCATGGTTTCACAACGGACAAAAGCGCCCGGCAATCCGTGCAATACAGAAAATTAGTATCATCGCCGCAGTTGCATTCTCCCTCACAGCCGCACTCATCTTCGTCCACACCTATGCACTCCATCGGCTCGCCGCAGCAGGTGAAACAGCACTCACGGCCTTCGAGCGGACAATTGCAGTCATCTTCAATGATTACCTTAGCGCCGCATTTTTTACACTCAAGGATGTTGCCGATACTGCTGGGAATATCATTAAGATTGATCATATTCTTACCGCAGCACTGAATTTCTTTTGCTTTATCATTCAGCTCCACAAGAGCAACTTTCCTGTTGCAGACAGGGCAATATAAAAACTCAAGCTCATCCTCTTCTCCGCAGGCAGAGCAATCGTGTTCTAAATTTTCGGAAGATCCGCAGCCACAATTTTTACCCATAATTATAAAACCTCCATAAAGACAATTATTTTACAATATAATATTCTCACAGTAAAATTCTCACAAAAAGGCAAAAAACCTTTAATTTATCCACTGTTAATTTTTCTTAAGATACATCATCAGCGTCCATATCGCCGCCGGTGTAATGCCGCCGATTCTTGAAGCCTGTCCCAACGAAACAGGTTTTAAATTTTCAAGCTTTTCCGTAACCTCATTTGAAAGACCGCGTATATCCCTGTAAGAAATATCTTCCGGCAATTTTATGTTCTCAAGGTTTTTAAATTTTTCGATATCGCTCTGCTGACGCTTTATAAAACCGTCATACTTTATATCCAGTTCAACCTGATACAATACATCATCCGGCAAAGGCGCTTCACAGCCCTCGAGCTCGGAAATTTTTTTATAATCAACATTGGGCCTTCTGAGCAGTTCCTCAAGAGTCGTAGTCTTTTTGATTGAATTTTCATCCCATTCGCCAAGTTTGCGGTTAACTTCCGCGGAAGGATAAATTTTAACCGCCGACAGTCTCGCTTTTTCAGCTTCAATCTGCGACTTTTTTTCCTGCGTATATTTATAATCATCCTCGCTCACGAGTCCAAGGTCAAAGCCAACCGGCCTCATCCTCAAATCGGCGTTATCTTCCCGAAGGATGATCCTGTATTCGCAGCGCGAGGAAAAAATTCTATACGGTTCATCGGTGCCCTTAGTGACAAGATCATCAATCATAACACCGATATAGGCCTGTGAACGGTCCAGAATCAGCGGCTGGCGCTTTTGGACTTTAAGGGCGGCATTGATACCGGCCATAATCCCCTGCCCCGCAGCTTCTTCATAACCGGTTGTGGCATTTATCTGCCCGGCAAAATATAAATTTCTGACAATCCTGGTTTCCAGAGTCGGATAAAGCTGGCGCGGATCGGAATAGTCGTGCTCGATACCATAGCCCGGACGGATAATTTCCACTTCCTCAAGACCTTTTATCGAACGAAGCATCTTAAGCTGCAGTTCCACCGGCAGGCTGGTCGACAGTCCGTTAGGATAATACTCCACCGTATCAAGTCCTTCCGGTTCAAGAAAAACATGGTGCTCGCTGCGTCCGGCAAACTTCGTCACCTTATCTTCTATCGACGGACAGTATCTGACGCCGGTGCCGGTGATCACACCGGTAAACAGCGGCGATAAATCCCTGCCGCTGCGGATTATTTCATGCGTCCGCTCGTTTGTGTATGTGATATAACAGGAAACCTGCGGCTGAATAACCGAGGCTCCCGGTGAAAAAGAAAAAGGTGTCGGCGGTTCATCACCTTTTTGCTCGGCCATCACGGAAAAATCAATCGTTCTGCCGTCAAGCCGCGGCGGCGTGCCGGTTTTAAAACGCCCCATTTTAAAGCCAAGCTCCCGGAGATTCTCCGACAGATGGCTGGCGGCACCCTCTCCCATACGTCCACCGGGAAAATTTTTAAGGCCTATATGTATAAGGCCGTTCAAAAAGGTTCCGGGAGTAAGAATAACCGTATGCGACTCAAACTCCTGCCCGGTAACGTCCCTTATTCCACGGGCAAAGCCATCCTCAACCAGCACTTCGGCAGCCACCCCCTGTTTTACGTCAAGGTTAGGCTGGTTTAAAATCGTTCTTTTTATGTAGGAGGCGTATAATGCCCTGTCAACCTGGACTCTAAGGCCGCGTGACGAAGGTCCTTTACTCGAATTAAGCCTGCGGAACTGGATGCCGCTGAAGTCGGCAGCTTTTCCCATCTCTCCGCCGAGAGCGTCTATTTCCTTGGTTATATGGCCCTTGCCGACACCGCCGACAGCAGGGTTACAGGAAATATGTCCGAGAGTATCCACATTAATAGTATATAAGAGCGTACGGCAGCCCATTCTGGCGGCGGCAAGCGCAGCTTCAGTTCCGGCATGCCCTGCGCCGGCAACAATTACATCATACATTCTGCTCATTTGTACCCGGTTCAATACCTTTCTTCCTGTCTCTGGCCTCGGTTATTTTGGCAAAAAGAATCAAGGCAAAAAAAGCAGCAAATCCTATACCGGCAAAAACATACCATATATAATGGGCATTGGCATAAACCGACGGCAACTCGGCTCCGCATTTTATGGCGTTTTGCCACTGCAGATGAACTTCCGGCGGCAGCTTGTTCGGATCAGGGCACCATTTTTCCAGTAAAAATCCTGAGATACCGAAACCAAGCAGATTGCCGAAAAAGCTGTTTAAATGTGAATATCCCATATAAAGCGCCGTTTCTCCCGGAGGAGCCTGCTTCGATGCATATTCCAGAAACCTGGGCGAAAGAAAACATTCGGCCAGACCTTGCAGGCCGATACCGACAAGCAAAGCGATCGTAACCGGATGAAGGGCCATTCCCAGAAAAGGAACCGTCTGGCCGCATGTCTTGGTTATAAACGGCCCCAAACTCATCGTCAGTGCCGAAAAAGGAATGATGAAAAGGGCGATGCCGATTGAATGCAGAGAATTTATTTTCAGCCTTCTCGTCATTTCGGTAATAAACGCGACAAAGCAGACGACGACAAGCGGATTGACATTCGCATACCATTCGGGGGAAGCGGCCTCACCGACAGTGCGCAGCACATATTTGGGCATTGTCGCATAAAGCTGGTGCTGGATGGCCCAAAAACCGCCGACAATAATAATCAGCGCCATAAAACGTCCGTTGGCCAAAACGCGCAGGAAACCGCTCCAAAGCTCTCCGACAGTCTTTCCCTCACCCTTGGAGGTGATATTTTTAAAAAAGAAAAGAATGATAAAAAATGCCAGCAGACACAGTCCGGCAGACAAAAAGTTTATGTATTGAAGTCCCCAGGCAACGCGGATAAACTTGGCAACCGTCTTGCCGGAAAAAGAACCGATATTGACCATCATATAGAAGATTGAGAATGCCTTGGCACGGTTATCCTCATCGGAACACTGGGCAACGGTACCCGTTATGACCGACTTTATAAAAGAGCCGCCAAGCATGATCAGAAAAAGACTCAAAAGAGTAGACGGTTTGGTCAAAACCGCCCCCATTAGACCGTAACCGATCGCCAAAAGCATAAAAGCCAGCAACAGTGCCCGGCGGAAACCTATTTTGTCGGCAAGGGCCCCGGCAAAAGTCGGCATAAAATACAGAACCGACGAAAAAACCGCGGAGATCAAACCGGCCTCAACATCGCTGTAACCAATCAGATTCGTCAGGTAAAGGGTTATCGAAATGAACATCGCATAAAAAGAAGCTCTTTCGAGCAGCTCCACGGTGTTTGCCGTCCAAAATGCGGGCGGATATTTGTTTTTTCTTTTATCTGCTTGCACAGCCACGTCAGTCATTTATTTTCCTCCGGAATACTAAAATTATTATTTTATCGCTTAAATTATTTACGGAACCAGCACGGAACCAAGAAAATAGACTGTTCCGTCCTTATGCATTACGGCAAACAAAAACGGACGGTCAGCGTTAAATACTTTTTCGGAAGCGCCAAACATTCCCCGCGACATCACAACCGCTGTTGCCGCGGAAGCCTCGGTTCCCTTTTCAGCTACTTCTACAAGACACTTCTGTTTTACCAGACTCACAAAAAGAGGACCGTCGGCAATACCGGAAAAATCGGCGGCGGCAGGGTTAAAAGCGGCGGAAACGCCTGATTTCTGCAGAGATTCATTAAGCCGGGATTCGCCAAACACTTTAAATACAGGCAATGAAACTTTCACTTTCTGAAAAGAAAGGCTTGAAACAATGTCGTTAAAAAGAGATGCACTCATTTTTGCTACAAGCTCAGGCAGAGTATAATCCATGGAAGGCAATAAAATCAGCATTGAAAGCCCATCATCAGCATAAGGCAGCGAAAGTGCGGAGAAATATTCATTCTCCATAAACGCCAGACGCTCTTGCTGATGCATCATATTAACCTTCAGAGTCCGGCCAAAAGATACGAAATCTTCCTCCGAGGTCTTTGCTTCGTCGAAACTCTTCCGCCAGTCCGCGCGGAAATAAAGGGCGTTGGCAATGATCATCTCGCATGCAGGCAGAGAATCGTCAAAAAGTGCGGAAATTTTTCCGGCGGTTTTATCCGACACCCAGGTATTTATGGCATCAATATTAATCGGCGTATAAACATCGGTAAGAAAACTTTTCTTACATAATTCAAGAAACTGCTCTTTGGGTGAAAAACTCCGCGAAAGCCACAGCGAATTTGCCGGCAATATTTCTGCATTCTCAAAGGAATCAAAGGAAAACAACGACTCATAAGCGGAAAGGATATCACTCTGCTGAAAGCCGTCAAATCCGAGAAAATGCTCAAGTTCGCTGCGCGTAGTTCCGGTACTGCCCATAAACGCAGGGCCCAGTGAGGCGTAAAGGCTGAAAGGGGAAATTGCCGTATTTTCACGGTCGTTAAAAACGTTTCTATAAAGGTTTATTATGGATTCTAATTTCATAGTCTAATTATTTTAACTATTTTTACAAAAGAAACCTTCTTTAGAATAAAGAATTAATAAAAAATAACGAACACCAAAAAGCAGGCAGGATTCACGCATGAGAAAAATTTTCTACAAAATTGCATGATAATTTGAATAAATATGGAATATGTTACACAACAAAAATAAGAGGTGTGACATATAAAATGGATTCGTTATTTGAAATGCTCAAAGCAATAGAAGATCCCCGTCAGGACTACAAAATAAGACATAAATTGTTGGATATAATTGTGATAGTTGTATTTGCCAAACTGGCCAATGCCGATTCCTGGGAGGATATTGCTTTATTTGCGCGGCACCATGAAAATTTTTTGAGAGAGTATATTGAGCTGCCGAATGGTATACCTTCGCATGATACGATTCAACGGGTGTTTTCAATAATAAATCCCGATGTTTTCCAATATTTTATCTCCGAATGGAATCGCATCTTAGAGGCAGGGGAACAAGAAAAACTTAAAAAAATTCTGAATATAGACGGAAAAACAATCTGCGGCAACGGCAACAAAAATCAAAAACCGCTACATGTCGTCTCTGTCTGGTCCAAAGACAGAGGTATATGTCTGGGTCAACGTGCCGTAGCAGTCAAAGAAAATGAAATAATTGCCATCCCTGATTTACTTGACAGAATTAATATAAAAAACCAGATAATCACGATAGACGCAATGGGAACACAAGTTAAAATCGCCGAAAAAATAGTATCTAAAAAGGCTGATTATGTATTGGCTCTTAAGTCCAATCAGGCTAATTTCCATAATGACGTAATAGACTATTTTGACGGTGATTACAAGAAAAATAATAAGAACGAGCCTAGATGTTATCTTAGAACTGTGGAAAAGGCTCACGGGAAAATAGAGATAAGAGAATATTATCAAACGGATGATATTGATTGGTTTTTCGATAAAAAAAGATGGGTTGGCCTAAAAAGTATCGGTATGGTGGAAAAAACGATAAAAGACGGTGATAAGATTAGTGTCGACAGGCGTTATTATATAAGCAGCCTCCCTGTGGATATCAGTCTTTTTTCTACTGCAATAAGAGAGCACTGGTCTATCGAAAGCATGCATTGGCATTTGGATGTAACATTTCGTGAAGACCATTCAAGAACTCTTGATAAAACCGCTGCATTAAATACTAATATCATCAATAAACTGTGTTTAAGCGCCTTAAAACTATTTGAAACGGAGCAGAAGCACTCTTTGAAAAGAAAGAGATATATGGTTAGTTTGGATGTCCTTGAATATCTGCCGAGGATATTAGGTATTTAGATTTGATATTTCCAATCTGACAAGTTGCTTTTGTTTGTTTGATTTTTTGCCTATCGCGTGAGGAATCGGACCCCTTAAGGAAGCAAATTCTGATCTGATTCCATCAAAACGCATGTCCAGACTGCGCAAAAACACAGTCAACATAAATGGCAATATCGACAAAATGTTTAAAAAAGAGTGTGAATGAGTACATTATGTCTCAAAAAAATAA
>JAVBNT010000047.1:0-27780 GCA_031551355.1 Candidatus Xenobia bacterium
AAGGTCGGTTCCGGAGCGTCTTCGCAAAAAATCAAGTAAACAAAAGCTGTCGGCGGGAAGGAATGAGTCGCATGTAACTTATGAAAGCTTACTAAAATGTCTGTTGGCAGACAAAATAAGTGTCTCATGCGTGAATCCTGACATATAGGAACTCAATGTCATTAAGCCTGACTACGTTGAGCGGGCGAATATACGGTTTGACGACGAATGCGGATGCAATTCAGCGCCGCAGTCTATATGCGGAGGTAAGCGGATATTATATACCACTCCATCAAATCGTCATAGGAACTGAAGTTACGGAAAAGCACACCTTTATTTTTAGACAATTCTATTAAAGAGGCCACTCTAGGCTGGACTAGAAGCTGTTTGAGCGAGGCATACTTATCCATTCCCCTCTCGTCAAGATAGCCATCTTCCAAAGACTGGGTGAAAAATACAAGTGCGGAAGACATGTCCCCCTTGTCGGCCAGCAAACCTGCCTTACAAAAAGAAAACAGCCCGTCCTTCGGATATTTTTCCAGAGCCCGGTTATAGAGTTCAATGGCTTTATCTTCTTTTCCGGATGCTTCCAACGCCCAGCCAAGTCCGGCAATATCGGGATATGAATCCATTTTGCCGCCGAGAGCTGTATAAAAAGAGGCTTCGGCTTTTGCAGGTTCACCGTTTAACCGATAGTAAATACCTTTAACAGACTCAAGTTCCGGCGATTTTTGAAAAGCATCAAAGAGCTTAAAAGCATCCTGCTGTCTGCCGTTAATCAGATAAAAGAGGGCATGAATCTTTCTGATATCCATATTCAGCGGAGACGTTTTTTCGGCAAGATAGAATTCCGCCTCAGCCTTATCAACATCGCCGTTCCTTATATATAATAGAAATTTAAGGCTATGGATTTCCGCCTGATCACAGATAAGCGTAAGCGCCTGATCAAGGCATTTTAAAGCCTCGGATCTTTCTCCCAGCATAAATAAAGCCCTGGCAGCACTGCAAAGATACCTTGAATTTCTGGGATCTTTTTCCATGAGTTCACGGAAAACGGATAAAGATTTATCATATCTGCCTTTAAGAAAATCTATTTTGGCAATTGCATAACGGACGCGTTCGTCCCCGGGATCTATTTTCGCAGCCTTGTCATAATAGTCCAGCGCTTCCGTTATATGGCCGTAAACAAGTTCAATATTTCCCAGATACAGATAAGGTTCAACCTGCACCGGATCCTGCTCGGCAGAAAGCATAAAACACTTCCGAGACAGCCGGAGATCTTTTTTTTGCGAATAAAGGCGCCCCATCTGTATATAAGCGTCGGTTATCGACGGATCCAGTATTAATGCCCGGTCGAAAAGTTTTTCGGCTGCGGGCAAATTATTTTTATTCAATTCAATAACGGCAAGAGCATAATAAAAATAAGCATATTTAGGTGAAGAGGAAAGGCCGATCTCATAAAGTTCACCGGCCTGCGGGTCGGGCAGAAGCCTTGCATAAAGATAGCGCCTCCAGGCGTCGGAAGGCTTTTTCTGAAACAAATCCTTATACCTGCGCAGACACTCATCGTTCCGGCCGGAAGCAAGCATTTGCTTTTGAATGGAAACATGGGCGTTTACGTTGGATTCATCGGCATCGACCGCGTTCTGAAAAAGAATCATCGCATCGGACTGTCTGCCCTGAGTCAATGCCACCCTGCCTTCCTTCCATAGCTGAACAGATCTTTCTTTAGAAGGCGAACATCCTGAAAGCATAAACGCACATACAAGAAAAAAAGACACGGACATTAAAAATATTTTAGATTTATTAAACACAAAGGCGAATATTTTCATATTCAACAATCACTACCCCTTAATATTTTCTGCAAGATAATTTTACAATATTATAACATCAAAGCCAATAGTCCAGTAGTCCCGAATATTAACACAATTTTAACAGACACGGTGCGCATGTAGATTGATATTTAACACACATTGTGATATGTTATAGATGGAGAAGACTATTCGGGAAAAAATGGGGAACAAAATATGGACATAAACCGTCTTTCTGCTCAAAACCAGATACACACCAACAATACAAAAAACGCCGAGCCCACCTCAAGGCAGACAGCAGTCGAGGTAAAATATTCGCAGCCTACGGAAAGCGTAGTTTTTTCAGAGTTAAAAAATCCGATAATTCATCATACTTCCGAAGAACCGGTAACTGAAAAAAACTTTTTCCCGTGCCCTCCCGAACAAACCGACGTAGATGACTTTGCAGGTGACAGTTTGATTTCACTGTCCTCAAGCTCAAGTGCCGAAAATCTGGAGTCGGAACACTTGTTTTTTGATGATTTTGGCTACATTTATACTGAAACCAACAAATCCGGCACGGAGTCATTTACAATAAATAAAGACTCAAATGCCTTTCTGATGAATTCTTCCGGCGATTATTCATTTTCCGGAAATAAACTGGTAAGCTTCACGGAAACACCTACGACATCAAATATCAACCTGAAAAAGGCTAATTTCAATCTGCCGGAAAAAAACGTATTTCTTGAAAGTCTCGGCCTTGAAAAACTTCATGCACAGGGCTTTACCGGCAAAGGCGTCGGCGTATGTGTAATTGACTCAGGACTTTTTAAACATGAAGATTTCGGCAGCAAAATAACGGCATGGAAAGATTTCTCAGAAAAAGGAAAAGTAGAACCGTATGACCCATTTGGCCATGGAACACTGGTTGCCGGAGTTCTTGCCGGCAACGGAGCCGCTTCCGAAGGTAAAATTCAGGGCGTTGCCCCCGATGTAGACATTATCGGCGCACGCGTATCTTCAGTGTCGGAAGCGATTCTTGCGCTTCAATGGGCGATTGAAAACAAAGAACAGCATAATATCAAAGTTGTTAATATTTCTTTAGGGGACGCCGCATTAAAAAAACCGAGCGAAGATCCGTTGGCCATGGCGGCAACAAGCGCCGTTAAGGCCGGTCTCGTAGTCGTGGTTGCCGCCGGAAACGAAGGCCCCAATGAGGGTTCGGTCAGCACGCCGGGGATTTCTCCCGATGTAATAACCGTAGGGGCACTCGACGATCAGGGCACGGTATCGACTGCAGACGATAAAATTGCCAAAACCTCAAGCCGCGGACCGACTCCTGACGGAACGGCAAAACCTGACATCGTGGCACCAGGCGTTAATATATTTTCAACGATTGCCCCAGATTCCACACTGCAAAAAATAAAAGATTCCAAGTATACACTGCAGTCAGGCTCATCAATGGCGACGCCGATTGTATCGGGTGTTTGCGCTTTGTTGCTGCAGGCCAATCCCAATCTGACAAATGAGGAAATAAAGGATATACTCAGGCAAACGGCTCAGCCTGTACAGCAGGAAGGTGAGACGGCGCAAGGAAAAGGAGCTATTAATCCAGAAAAGGCTATACTTACGGCGATAAATAAACTGGATACAGAAGAGCCGAAGATTGCCTGACACGGAGAGAAAGAATGATTTGGTCTTATAACAGCGAAAAAAAAGTGTGGGATCTCAAAGACGGTGAGTCCACCGTTGCAAGGATTTTTATAAAAGAGAAAACGCAGCAAATTAACGGATATATTGCAAAAACATTGATATCGTCGATATATACAGCCGGACAAACTTTTAAAAAGTTGACAAAAAGCAACAAAAACTGGAAAAGCTATACTAAAAAATTTAAAACCAACGAAGAACGTGACAATTATGTAAACATTAAAAAAGAAGCCGTTCTCAAATATTTGGAGAACTTTTGAGTTTACTGTTATATTGAATGCATTCAAAAAGGGCAGATTCATAAAAGAATATTTGTCCTTTTTATTTTTGCCCGGACTGTTGCCGGTTTCAAAGGAAATAAAATAAAACAATATCCCTCACCCTTCCGCAAGGGCTAGAGCAGCTTGCAATCAAACTGTCATACTCCTCATAAAATACTGGTTCGCCGCAGCGGAGTTTATCCCCGCGAAGGCGGGGACTCGCGATGACGGCTACGCCGTCTTTTGCAAAAATGTTTACCGGATTTTAGTGACATATAGAATGCAAATTACTCTAGGAGAAAAGATATAAGATTTAGCGTAGTAAGCCCGTTTAGCAGTTGGTAAGACGTTTAATATTTCTACCGGCACAAAAGAAAAATTTTACCCGGAGTGCCGTCTGCACTCGCGATGACGTAAGATAATAAGATAAGATTTATAAAATATACTGAAAGGCTATGGGAGCTTGCAAAAACAGGAACAACTTATTCAAAGCGTAAAAAACAAAGGGAATTCCGATTCCCGGATCAATGCCATTCTGATGTATGGCTCCTTCACACAGGGTTGCGGTGATAAATATTCTGATGTAGAGTTTTATCTGTTTATTGAAGACAGTGATTTCCCTGACTTCGATACAAAAAAATGGATAGAGGAAATACACTCCGTATACAACCATTTTTATAATGAACATGGTACGGAGGTTGTGATCTTTACAAATCTTATCCGCGGAGAATTTCATTTTTTACCGGCAGAAAAAATGTCTATTATAGGCAGTTTTGTACCAGCCGGTTATTTTCCGGACGTTGCCTCCATGGTTGTATGCGACAAACAGGGGCGCCTGCAAAATGCAGTACAGGTTTTATACGGCTGCAGAGTTACCTGCGGACGGAAAGAGTCCAAAAATATCATTGACAATTTATTCAACAATATTTTATACGGCATAAACGTATACAAACGCGGAGAACTCGCACGTTCACTGGAATGCCTATGCAATGCGCACAGATACTTATTGCAGGCAATAAGACTGATAGAGAGCAGCACTGATCATCTGATCAACCCGCAGAAAAATCTTGAAAATGAGATTACAGAGGAAAGATATTCCGCTTTTATTTGCTGCACGGCAAATATTGAAGCAGGCAATCTATTCAAGGCATACACCTGCCTTGTCGACGAAACGGCAGCAATAACAAAAGAGCTGAACACAAAATACGCTATTGGGGACTACAGCGAATTAAGCAGCAAGATTAAGAAATATTTGTTGAGTGATGAAGAATGAGCTTTATTTTAGTTTCATGAAACTAAAATAAAGCTCATTATGGAAAAATAGATGGAAATGTGAAGGCGAAACGGATTGCGACGAGTGAGGCATATAAATATAAATAAGTTAAACTTTTATAGTCACGCCACTTTAGTAAAGTCTAAATAAGAATTTAGTTAAAAACACTTTAAAGCGGTTATTTAACGTTCTCCCAATTGGAGGCTATTAAGGGGCTACCCCCGCGATCTGCCTGGCGCAAGACAATATTTTCGGTGAAAAGTTTAACCCTGGTAATAGACCTCAGACGGCTACCACTAATACTATGCGTTTTCCACTGCAATGATTTTACCCGTGGTGCCAAGCCGCCTGAAGTTGGTCTTAGCTAGAGCTCATCGTAAACAATGATGCAGGTCAGATGGTTTTAAAGTAGCTTAACTATATAAATATCCGTTTATGACGAGCAAGAATTATCTATTTCAGTTGATTTAGGATTTGCTGGCGATCGCCATCCAACGCCGGCGCCGTCGGACGCACCGCCGGATCTTCAAACCCGGAAAGTTTCACCGGATTACCAGCCATTTTAATAATACCGGCAACAGGATCATGCGTTTCAATAATCATGTTCCTTGCATTCACATGCGGATCTTCGACAACATCTTTTACGGTATTTATCGGGGCACAGGGAACTCCGGCGCCATTGATAATTTCCAGCCACTCAGAGGTGGATTTTGACGCAAGGGCTTTTTCCAGTTCAGCTTTTAACTCCTCAACATTGGCAACCCTGGCAGGGTTTGTAGAATATTTTTCATCAACCTTAAGCGGAGAAAGACCAAGAGTATCAACCAGTGAAGCAAAAAGAGTATCATTTCCGGCGGCAATAATAATATGGCTGTCCAACGTTTTAAAAGCACCAAAAGGAGCTATCGAAGGGTGGCGCGCTCCAAGAGGTTTGGGAATTTCACCGGAAGATGTAAATCTGGCAATGGCGTTTTCAAGGAAAGCAACCTGACAGTCAAGCATGCCGATATCCACCTTGACGCCCTCTCCGGATTGAATCCTGTTAAAAAGAGCGGTAACGATACCCAACGCCGTATAAAGTCCGGCAGTCAGATCTCCCAGGGAGGTACCGACTCTGACCGGCTCCCCGTCACCGCATCCGGTAATGCTCATTATGCCGCCCATTGCCTGAACGACCATATCATAGGCTGCACGCTTCGAATACGGCCCCGTATGCCCAAAACCGGAAGCGGCGGCATAGATTAAACGCGGATATTTTGCATGTAGATCTTCCCAGCCAAAACCAAGCCGTTCCATCACTCCAGGACGGAAATTTTCAACAATCACATCGGCTTTTGCCAGCAATTTATGCAAAATTTCCTTGTCGGACTCGTCTTTCAAATTTAGGCAAATACTTTCCTTGCCGCGGTTGACAGAGGCAAAATAGGCGGAAACACCATTCTTCATGGGAGGATAGCTCCTGGAATCGTCACCGTTTCCCGGACTTTCGACTTTTATAACCCTGGCGCCGAGATCGGCAAGAATCATTGAAGCAAAAGGGCCGGCAAGAACCCTGCTAAGATCAATAACAACGATTCCACTCAAAGGACCTGTCATACTGAAAATCTCCTTTACAACAAGCATTAACGAATTCAATTGTATTTTATAAACAACGGCATGTCAAGGATAAAGGGCTGGCGCGCAGGATTCCCGCATGAGACACTTACTTTGCCTGCCGACAGACAGGAAGAGCGGGATGGATATTTATATGTCCAATCCTTCAGGCCAAGGAACAAGGATAAAAAATAATAGATCTCGCAAAAGAATTTAAAGTCCGGAGTGAGACCTTATTTATCCCCGCACAGGCAGAGAATCAATGAGAGCAGGATAAAAGCTCATACAAGCGAATTTTGCAATCTATGAAAAAAATGATACTGTCGATAACAATTGCTTTTTTGCTGAGCTTTGCGGCCTCTCCTTCCGTTTGCCGTTCACAAACGCAGGGCACTACCGTAAGCGGGCAGTCGAACTTTCTCGACAGTCAGGATGAAAAAAAGCCTGAGTTCAGCAAATCTTCCAGAGATACCTATTGGACATTAATATTGGTCGTATTTGCAGGCTTGACAATACCGATTATTATGATTGTGCTTGCGGCAATAGTTATACAAAGAAAAAGAAAAAATGTTATAAAACCACCCGAAACCGGAGAAAAATGTTCAAACTGCGGACACAAAGTAAGAGACTATGCACTGTATTGTGAAATGTGCGGCAACGATCTAAAAAACAAAGAAATAAACAGTTACGCAATATGTCCGCTCTGTAAAATTCCTATGAAACAGCATTCGCAGAGTTGTGTAAGGTGCGGCATATCCCTCCACTAGATAAATTTGTGTAAATGCCGGCATTTACATCGTCAGGGTGCAGACATTTTCGCTGCACGTAGTATGTCTCAATGTCATTAAGTTAACACTACAACGAACAGTTTTTAAAACTGTAGATACTGCGAACACAATATGCAAATTCAAAGTAGATTTTACAACATCAAAACTGTGTTGAAACGCCTGTGTAAGGGAGAATCAGTTATTAATTTGCTCGCAGTAATGTCGGAATTTTATTGTGTTCGCTGTAGTGTTAAGAGAAAAGTGTTTCTCACAGAGAAGAGGAGAACACAGAGAGGTTTAACTGGCATTTATCCTCCGTGGCCTCTGTGCCCTCTGTGAGAGATCCAAAGATGGCAAAATCGGCTATGAAAAATACTAATTAATGATATTGATTATGTCTACGCTCCGCTCACAATGCTTTCCTTGCCATCGCAATGCCGGGTTTTAAAAAATTTTAAATAACCGGCAGACACAATTGACCTCCTCCATCCTTTACATACATTTCAAACTTAACCGATAAAAAATTCACACACTGCAGTTGCTTTGACAAAATCATTGAAGGAATTTTTTTTACGAAATATAATACTCAAAATCGCGGATATTTCACGGCTCTAAACGATGACAGGCCCGACATCCGCACCAAATATAAAAGGGACAAAAATATGGTAATAAAAGAAACAATCGGTTCTTCCTGCCTTAACGAGGAAAGGGAAATATTTGTATATCTGCCGCCGGGATACGACGTAAATGAAGGTGCCTACTATCCCTGCCTGTATATGCTGGACGGACAAAATCTGTTTTCGACCCAGGGCGACTCGCCATACGGCAAATGGGACATCGACATTACGGCAGATACCATGATTGAAGACTGCAGGATTGAGGAAATTATTATCGTCGGCATATCAAACTCCCAATGGCGTGAGTACGAATACACGCCGACATTCGATGCTTCGGAAGAGTGCGGCGGCATGGCCGACATATACCTGCAGTTTATCACCGGGGAAGTAATACCGTTCATAAATGAAAGATACCGGACGATTACGGAAAGGGAATTTACAGCAATTTCCGGCTCATCACTGGGTGGATTATTCAGTTTATACGCCCTGATACAGTATCCGGAAATATTCGCCAGTGCGGCGGCGCTGTCTCCGTCAATATGGTGGGATAACAGGGTCATACTCGACATGCTGTCATCATGTGATTACGATCCGGACAGTTTAAGGCTGTGGATAGACATGGGATATTATGAAGAAAAGGACACGGAAGAAGACGATCCGGTAGGCAATTCGAGGACTCTTTGCGAGCTTTTGGAAGAAAAGGGCTTTGAAGAAGGCGAAAATTTCATTTACTATGAAGATCCTGATGGGCTTCACAATGAAGAATCCTGGGCCGGAAGAATGGAGATGGTGATGGAATTCCTGTTTCCAAAGGATATTGTTGATTGTTGATACAACTTTATGATATAGTAACATTATATTTGAACAGATAAATTTTTAGATAAAAGTGAGGTGCAAGATGGTAATAAAAGAAACCATTGAATCAGCATTCTTTAACGAGCCGAGGGATATATACATCTACCTGCCGCCGGGGTATGAGGAAAACGAAGACAGGCATTATCCCTGTCTGTATATGCAGGACGGACAGAATTTATTCTCAACCCAGGGCGATTCTCCCTACGGCAAATGGGACGTCGACATTACCGCCGACAATCTGATTGAAGAAGGAAAAATCGATGAACTGATAGTCGTTGGAGTTTCCAATTCACAGTGGCGCGACGATGAATACACGCCGACATTCGACCGCAGCGAAAAAAGCGGCGGTATGGCGGATGTCTACTTGCAGTTCCTCACACAGGAAGTGATACCGTTCATTAATGAAAATTACCGGGTCATTGCCGACAGGGACGCCACGGCCATTTGCGGATCATCACTGGGCGGACTTTTAAGTCTTTATGCAATTATGGCATCTCCGGATGTTTTCGCCAGTGCGGCGGTAATGTCGCCGTCAATATGGTGGGACAATAAAGTCATCCTTGACATGGTTAACTCAAATGAATACGATACCGACAGTCTGAAAATATGGCTTGACATGGGCTATTATGAGCAGGGCGATGAAGATGAAGACGAGGGTGAGGAAGAAGCGGAGGATAACGGCGGCGGGAGCGGGGATAGTGACGAAGACGGTGAGGAAGCCGAAGAAGGCAGTGATGAAACAGAGGAAGACAGCGGCGAAGAGAATGAAGAAGACGATCCGCTGGAGAATGCCAGGGTTCTCTGCGATTTGCTGCGCGAAAAAGGCTTCAAAGACGGTGAGAACTTCGTATACTATGAAGATCCCTGGGGACTTCATAACGAAGATTCATGGGCCGGAAGAATGGAAATGATCCTGCAGTTCCTATTTCCGGGAGAAGAGCAGGAAGAGGATGAGGAATAAGTGGTTACCAGTTGACAAATACATAAAGAGATAGTATCAAGAAGCAGGCTGGGACTCGCGATGACGGGAAATATAGTCGTATACTACCTTAGTAAAATCTAAAGAAAATTTAGTTAAAAATATTTTAAAGCGGTTATTTAAAGAGAATTCCAAGGGGAGGCTATTAAGGGGGCTAAAATTCCGCACCCCCTCGCATCCTCCCCTATGGAGAACCCCTCCAAGCTACCCCCGCGCTCAACCTGGCGCAAGACAATGTTTTCGGTGAAATAATTACCCCTGCAGGGAGACTTCAGACGGCTACCACTAATAACTATGCGTTTTCCCTTGCAATGCTCTTACCCGTGGTGCCAAGCCATCTGAAGTTTGGCCAAGCCGGGATTTTTCGTAAATAATTAAAAAATTTGTTGTCAATTTAAATTTAGCCCGGGAAAAATTCGCCGTATTTTGCTTTTTAGATGATGTTGCGCGTAGTATGACTATAATTAAAAGATTTGCTAAATAGACACACAGGAGGGGATTCGCGATAACAGAAATAAAAAAAACAGCGGACGGGAAAATCCGGGCCGCTGTTTTTTATTTCAATAATCCGAAGTTATTCGGCGGTGATCCTGCGCAGCAAGGTATTGTAGCCTGACGTCCCGTCCAATACATAGAACATACTGCCGTTACCGAGCATTACCAGATCACGCGGTAACCTGAACGTTGCCGACAAAGCAGAGCCGTCCGTATTACCGGCAGTGCCGGTACCGGCAAAAAGAGTAACGGTTGTGGCGGTTGAAACCGTAGCCGTTTTAACGCCGGTGATCTTCTTGATTTTATTGTTATTATGATCGACGACAAACAAAGTATCTTCATCAAGAGAAAGCGCCAGGCCGCCCCATTCGGAATGAAATTTTGCCGCATCGCCGGTAACGGAACCGGTAGTTGGAACATCTCCCCAAAAATTAGAACCGGCAATAATAAACACATCTACATCAGCGGCGGAGTCGGCTGTCAAAAGACCGGACACTTTACCGACATAAGAACCGAGATCATTCAAATAATAAATGGCGTCACCGCTTGAGGAAACCGTCAAATTACGCGGCTTAGGAATACCGGCGGTGGCTCCGGTTCCCGGCGAAGTTATCGTAGCTCTGGAACCGGCAATCGTATCAACAAACGTAGCGGAAGAGTCGGCGGCGGTATCAACATCTTTAATTCTTCTGATGCAATGATTGTTGAGATCGGTGACATAGAGGGTCTTGCCGTCAGGAGATACAGCCAAATCTTCCGGACAGTTGAACTTGGCGGCGTTGCCGGCCGTATTGTCGGCAAATGCGCCGCCGACGGAAGACATACCGGCAATGGTGGTAACCATAACATCGGCTGATGTAGCGGCAGTCTTAACTCCGGTGATTCTCTTGATGGTATGCGATTTATAACATGTTACGTAGAGAGTTTCATCATCGGCGGAAAGCGCCAGTCCCTGCGGCCAGGCAAGTTTCGCCTGATCGCCGCTGACGCCGCTGTTATCACCTTCAACTGTTCCGGCGATAATGATAATTTCTCCCGTGGATGTATCAAGGCGTTTTACCAGATGGGCTTCCTTTTCGGCAAAATATATAAACTTCAGATCATGCGAAGAAGCCAGGTAATAACCAAAATCCTGATCCGGCAAAGGATATGTCAAGACCCGGAAATCAGTTGTATCGGAGGTAATCGGCACAAAACCGACGATACTGCCGGCATCCATAATAAGTTCAGCCGCGGAAAGCGTCAGCGGCATAGCTTCAAAAACATAACCCGCCTTTGAAAAATCAAGGCTTAAGGCGTCTTCCAGATAAGCCGTAAAGGTCAGGGAAAAGACACCGTCGGCACCGGTGACTGCAGAAACAGACGGGGAAACGCTGACCGTTACGCCCTCAATCGGTCTGCCGTCCGGATAAACGGCCATGCCGGCAGCAGTAAACGTATACAACTGCCTTGGCTCAGTAGTCGGCTCCGGGGCCGGCTCTGTCCAGCTCGGAGACGAGGCCGGCGACGAATTGCCGTAAAGCCTGAGACCGTCGTTGTCGCCGCAGCCGGCAAGGGCGATACCGGCGGCAATAGTAAGGGACAAGAATAGTTTCTTCATAAAAACCTCCACTGTTATAATTATTACATTCGCAAAAAGCAAAAAAAGTCCGGAAGAATAATTCCGGACTTTTACATGATAATCAGACAAAAGCTAATGGCCGGCTACAAAAAATCCGCCGAAATCGCCGCCGGGGCCAAAGCCGCCGATCGGCATCATACCGTCGCGCTCCTCGTAGGATTCAAACGATTTGATTTCACCGGTTGTCTTATTGACAACCACTTCGTCAATCTGGCGGTACATCGGGTATTCCTGATACATGTCATCTTTTCTCAGATAAACGTTTTCAGCATCTAGATCCCTTTTTACATAATTGACGCCAACTCCACCCGGCTTGTCATAATTCTTGGTGACAAACAAATTCTTAGTTTCTTTTGTCGACGGGTCGAATGACAATTCACCGGAAAATTTTTCTTTGGCACCGGGTGTAAGAGGAGTAAAGTCAACCTTTACATTGCCTGCGGAAGAGTCAAGATCTACTTTATCGGTATTGTCGACAGCCATCATCTTGGCTTCAACATCGGCAAATTCTTTGACGACTTTCTGTGCGGAAGTCATCTGATAAGGCGTTAAGCCTGAATTGGTATTGATATTCATAAAAAAACCTCCTGAAAAGAGACTAAAATAATTATACAATATATAGAGTCCCAATAAATGAAAAATAGATTAACAATTTGTTACAATTTAGTCAACTACCTCTTGTTTCTGCCAAAGCCCTTGCCTAAAGGGCCTCGTTTCCCGCGGTTTGACGAAACAGAGCGCTCTCCCCTGCCCGAACGGTTATCAGCAGCAGGCTCTCTGTTGCCGAATTTTCCGCCACTTCTGCGCACACCGCTCTGTGAAGCAGAATTCCGTTTCCCGGTCTTAAACGAGTCAGGGCGGCCTTCTGTGCCCGAACGGTTATCAGCAGCAGGTCCTCTGTTGCCGAATTTTCCGCCGCTTCCAGGCACACCGCTCTGTGAAGCAGAATTCCGTTTCCCGGTCTTAAACGAGTCAGGGCGGCCTTCTGTGCCCGAACGGTTGTCAGCAGCAGGTCCTCTGTTACCGAATTTCCCGCCGCTTCTGCGCATACCGCTCTGTGAAGAAAAATTCTGTTTCCCGGTCTTAAACGAGTCAGGGCGGCCTTCTGTGCCCGAACGATTATCAGCAGCAGGCTCTCTGTTGCCGAATCCGCCGCTTCTGCGCATACCGCTCTGTAAATCAGGTGCTTTAGAGGCAGACGGTTTGTCTGCTCCGGCAGCAAATTGAGGCGGCCTTTCCGGTCGTTTTCCTTTTTCAGAATCTTTAAAGGGACGATACGCGGATTTCCCCGGGATAAACCCGCCTTCAGATCCTTTCACTCCGGGACGATTTGCCCGCCAACCAGTTTTTTTATCTTCAGGATTGTCAAGGTCAATACCGGTCAGTTGCTCTTTCTGTTTAAGCCTTGAGGATGTATTTTTTATAACTCTAAGCGGTTTATCGGTATTGTAATCAATACCGCTGTAATACATCGCCGCCGCAGCCGTCATCGGCAGCGGGATAAAACTCTGAACCTGCTGCAAATTCCATTTGCGTTTAAGTAAAAACTCCTCTACAAAACTCATTTCTTCATCAGTACATCCGGGAAAACCGGAGATAAAGTAAGGAACAAGGTACTGCTCTTTGCCGGTTTTTTTATTTTCCTGTTCAAACAGTCTGGCAAATTCCCGGTAAACGCGTCCGTCCGGTTTGCGCATACGGCGCAGTACATCGGAATGAAAGTGTTCGGGAGCAACTTTTAAATGTCCGGAGACATGATGTGACACAAGCTCTTTTATATACTGGGGAAACTGAACGGCGACATCCATTCTAATACCGGAATTAACAAAAACATGCTTAACGCCGGCCATTTTTCTGACGGCTCTGTACAGATTGATCACATCCGCAGCCGTAAGTTTCATGAATTTGCAGATTTCGGGGTAAAGACAGCTCGGCCGCCGGCAGCCGCGGCATTTTACCGAAACAGCATTCTTGCACCCGTAAAGATTTGCCGTCGGACCTCCCAAATCGCTGACGGTTCCCCTGAAGGAATCCCGGCGCATAAGTTCATGTATTTCTTTTAAAACCGATTCTATACTTCTGGAAACAATAAACTTGCCCTGATGGAGGCCAAGACTGCAAAAAGAACAGCCGCCGGCACACCCCCTGACAATGGTAATCGAATCCTTAACCATCGTCCAGGCCGGAACCGGCTCATCATACGCCCAATGGGCAAGGCCGGTAAAGGGCAGATTGTAAATTTCATCAAGTTCACTTTGAGACAAAGGCAATGAAGGCGGCTCGATGATCAGCGCCCGGTCCGAATGCATCTGAACCATGGCTTTGCCGCAAAACGGGTTCAGTTCTTTTTCAATCTGTTTTGTCAATTCAAAAAGTTTCTTTTTATGCTTGAGGCAAAGTTCATATGAAGGCAGAAAATTATAATCACCCTCCAATTCCTTGCTGGCTTTGGAGCCCAAAAGCCTCGCCGTTCCCCGTATTCCCGAAAAATCGGTAATACCGTTCTGCAAATTTTCGGCTATTTGCAGAATCGGCTTTTCCCCCATACCGTATACGAGAAGATCCGCTTTCGAGTTAACGAGAATGGATGGTTTAACCTTATTTTCCCAGAAATCATAGTGGGCCGAGCGCCTCATGGAAGCCTCTATGCCGCCCAGAACAACAGGTATGCCGGGAAAAGCCGCTTTAATCATCTGCGTATAGACAACAGTAGGATAATTGGGCCGAAGTCCCGCTGATCCGCCCGGTGTATAGGCATCATCGTGCCTTTTCTTTTTAGCTGCGGTATAATGAGCCAGCATGGAATCAAGATTACCGGCTGTCACACCGCAAAACAGTCGCGGACGGCCCATTACCGTAAAACTGTTGACATCCCTCCAGTCCGGCTGTGCCAAAATACCAACTCTGAATCCCTTTGACTGCAGAAAGCGCCCGATGATGGCGGCGCCGAAACTCGGATGATCCACATAGGCGTCGCCGGAAACAATAAGTATATCAAGCTCATCCCAGCCCAAAGCTTTCATCTCATCTTTAGACATAGGAAGAAAGTTACGTGCGTTTTGCATAAAACACCCCTTAATAAAGTAATGCACAATTTTAAAGATAATTATATCATTTCCCTGCGGATTGGGCAAAATAAAAATTAAAAAGGGAGAGGCGTATTGCTGCCGAAACTCTCTGTATCAAAATTTATTTTAAGGATGGGTTAAAATGAGAAAACTGTTAGCAGCCGCATTTGCGTCTCTACTTCTGCTTAGCGGCATGAGTGTAACGGCAAAAGTCTACGCGGCAACCGAAGAAGAAAAAAACTTTGGCGAATTTGTAAATCAGTATGTAAAAAAAGCCGCCCCGCTGGAAAAAGAAGTAAATTCAAGTGAATGGAATGCTTATGTGAGCGGCAAAAAAGAGGATTATGATAAAAAAGCAAAAGCATCGCTGCAGCTTGACATGCTGCACTCGGACAAAGAAGCATACGGTAAACTTATAGCCTGGAAAGAAAGCGGCAACATCAAAGACGCCGCAAAAAAGCGCGAACTGGAAATACTTATAAATGCTTATGGGCCAAGGCAGATTTCCCATGAACTGATGACCGAGATCGGAAAAAAGGAAAGCGAGCTGCAGCATAAGTTCAACAACTACCGCGGCGAAATAAACGGCAAGAAAGTAACCGAAAGAGACATATATGACATCTTAAGAGACAGCACAGACCGTAACCACAGACGCGCTGCCTGGGAAGCACAGAAAGCTGTAGGGCCGGAAGTTGCCAAAGATCTGGTAGAACTTGTAAAACTGCGCAATAAAGCGGCAAAGGAACTTGGCTTTAAAAATTATTATGAAATGCAGATCGTGTTCGGCGATCAAAGTGTCAAAGAACTTACGGAGATTTTCGATAAACTCGTAAAATCAACCGAAGAACCCTTCAGACACTATAAAGCCGAACTTGATAAAATAACGGCAAAAAAACTGGCGGTAAAAGTTGAAGAGCTTAGACCATGGGACTATCAGAACCCATTTTTCCAGGCGGCCGACGGCACATTCACATCGGATACCGAGAAACTTTATCAAGACAGAAACCTGCCGCTCGTCAATTATAATTTCTATGACGGAATCGGCCTGAATCTCGGAGACGTCCTTAAACGCAGTGATCTTTATGAAAAAGAAGGAAAATCACAGCATGCGTTCTGTTTCGACATTGACAGAAACAACGACATCAGGATAATGATGAACTTAAGGAATGATGAAGATTCGTTCAGCACCCTTCTGCATGAGTCGGGACACGCCGTATACGATCTCAACATCAACAAATCAATGCCCTGGCTATTCAGAACCCAGGCCCATATTTTCACGACCGAAGCATCGGCAATGTTCTTTGAACGCATGACCAAAAATTCTCAATGGCTGGTAAAGAATCTGGGCGCAAACCCGCAGGAAGCCGAAAAGCTGGGACAAAATCTAAGAAAAGATCAGGCCCTGCAAGACGTAGTCTTCTGCCGCTGGACGGTTGTTATGTTTAATTTCGAAAAAGCACTTTATGAGAACCCCGATCAGGATCTCAACAAACTCTGGTGGGAACTGGTGGAAAAATATCAGCACATCGCAAAACCGGAAGGAAGAAACCTGCCCGACTGGTCTTCAAAAATACACCTGGTAAGCTCTCCGGTCTATTATCATAACTATATGATGGGCAACCTTATGGTTTCACAGATATTGCATACAATCGGCACAAAGGTTGTGAAAACACCGGACTGGACGTCGATAGATGTAACAGGACAAAAAGAAGTAGGCAGATGGCTCAAGGAAAACATCTACAGACCGGGTGCCAAATACCGCTGGGATGAGCTGCTCAAACGGGCAACCGGTGAATCGCTTAATCCTGATTACTTTGCCGAGCAGGTGAAAAAAGCGGAAAAATAGATTGTAAAGAACAAATAAAAAATGGCTTTTTATGGTAAATTAAATCATAGAGAGCCATTTTTTATACACTTGTGGCCTTATTCATTATTTATAGCAAACCCTGGCTAAATCCAACTTCAGGCGGCTTGGAACTACAGGTAAGTAAGAGCACTACTCATTAGAAGAGTGGATTGGCCGGGGTAATTGCTGTCTCAGCAATCTGCCCTCTCACACAAAAGTTTAGGAATAGGTTTACTCATAGAATAAAAACGAAACCCAATGTTGCTGCGCAGGAAATCTGAGAGCACACTGACAATGCCAAGCTTAATTTCCGGATAAGTAAATAAAACTCTGGACAAAACCGCTGCTTTAATCGGTTTTCAGATAAGACTGCATCCTTTTGCTGCTAAAACTATACCCGGGTTCCATACCTCTATCCAGTGCCGCTTCACGCAGTCTCACAACTACCTCACCTTTCAAACCGCTTTCAAAAAGAACCATAAACGCATCATCCGAAGAATTTTTAAGCTCGGGTTCATTATCATCCAGCCAGCGGATTGGATTCTCTGCCGTTTTAAGGTTATACTTCATAATCAAGGCTTCCGGATTCGCATAACCTAAAACACAGTACCAAAGCAAAAGGACAAGAGCGCAGGAAGAAATAAGAGGGAATTTTTCCCTGACCATACGTAAAGCGGATAAAACAATAACAATTCCCAGAAAAACTATAAACCAAGCCGAAAAAAGCCGCAGCCAGGTCAGGCCAAAAATGTAAATATACATGTGCAGGCGCATAATCGCCGAAAAAAGCATAAGGCCGGTAGACAGCAAAAGACCGAAAAGCATGGCGAAAAACCATGGTGTCCGGCTTACGTTATGCAAAAATATCCCGAATAAAAATAAATTAATCGCCGCCACGAGGACAAGCTGCCAAAAACCCTGTCTCGCATACTCCGAGTAAGTAAGGCTGTCAGGAAGTCCGGCTCCGGCAAAAAGATAGACAAACTGGACGATACTGAAAAGGACATAGACCGCCAGAACCGAACCGAGGATTACAGAGGAAACGGTTAAATCAAATTTCTTTTCATGTTCCTTAGCCGGAGAGGATATTTTTGGATGAACCGTATTCCAGATAAATGAATAAAAAAACATCGAAGCAACAAGAGTTATTATCGAATGCAGTATAAAAAGTCCCAAATCAAAATGAAAAATTTTCTTCAAATAATATCCGAAAACCATATCGGCACTGGCAAGCAAAGACACAAGTAAAAGCAGCAGCGGAAACGAAATTAAAAGAGCGACACCGACCTTTTTTAAACTGCTGTTCCTACCAGATGCAAATGTTGAGTATATTGCCGCGAAAAAAGTAGGCAGGGCCGAAAACGGAGACAGCAGCCATCCAAAAATCCAGCGTTTAAAAATTTCTCCCGGACGGGACAGCGGATACAAACCACTGCCGCATTGGGCATGGGCCATAAAAATTACCGGCAGCAAAAAATAAGTAATAGTTCCGTATGAACAGCGGTAATCGAAAATAAAGTTCCAGATACAAAGCGCAGCTCCGCAGGCAGCCAAAAGCCATCCGGTCCTGCTGACAACAAGTGTTTTCCACCACGATAAATAAAGAACGATCAGATAAAGAACCCAGAATATGCCGGCCGCGAAAAAAACGCCGTTGCCGTCCCAAGTCCACGAACTGACAATAAAGCGGTCATAAAAAAACGCAACCAGAAAAGCGGATATTATCAGCAGTTTGTCTTTGAGCGTATACTCTTTTTTCGGCAGAGATGCGGCAACTTCGGAAATACTCTGAGGAGGCATGGTTTGTTCCTGTTCATTCATAAACAACTCCTTACGGCGGATAATAATAAAATTTTCCACAAAACAAACAGGTATTCCCCTGTCATAACTGAACAGTCGCGATAAGCGTAAAAATATTGCACTATCTATAAAAAATACGGTAAAGGGAAAGCATTTTTATTGCGCTTGTGTAGCCGGGTTGAATAAATTTTTACATATTTATTATGCAAGGGTAAAAGCAAATTGTGCCGGAGCGTAATAAGCGAGAGAGTGAGCGGAGGTTGTAGGAAATCCTTCCGGAGGGCTTGGACACCTGTTTTGGTCTGTTCCTACGTAAATGCAGAGACGGTATCCGACCGGCTCGTAATGTGCGAGTTCGGGAATTCCCATATTTGGAACAGGCCAATTAACAGGTCAAGCCCGCAGACCGAGATATCCTACAACCTTTGCTCACTCGTCACAGTTGAGCTCGTTGGTGGTATTTCTCTTAGAAGAAAAAACAGAGGCCGTTTTTCAACGTCACCTCTGCTTTCCTATGTTCATTTTTCCGCTATTTTATTTTCTTTGGTTGTTTTTCGATTTTCTCCTGACAATACATTAGCAAGTCTTTACTAAGAGTTATTGCGGCATTATTTAAAAAAACTATTACACAGCATCAAGCTGTTTTCTCATTTAATATTTTGTCCCGGAAGACTCCGTTTCTACATCAGCGTCAGGCTCATGTTTCCCGGGGGTTCCATTTTGCGGAAGCGGATTGCCGACAGCCTGTTTCAGCACAGTGTCGGCAAGCCTCACTTCATAAAGCGCTTTTAAATATTCCTGTCTGGCATTGTTCAAATAATCGATGGCATTATTAAGCTCTATAATAGTACTCACGCCCTGTTTATAGCGAAGGTATGACAGTTTATAGTTAAGAAGCGCCGTTTCCACTGAACGGTAAGCCGTATCAACCCTTTTCTGCCCGGAAAAAATATTGGCGATCGACATATCTATCTGGTTGGTAAGCTTAAGGATCTCACTTTGCTTCTTGCTTTCGGTCTGCGCGGCAACAGCCTTCTGCTCATCGGAATAGGCTTTGGACTCGGTATTTTTAAGAAGAGGGATAGACAGCTGAAAATTAACCGCCCACGACTGATCGGAAATCGACCATTTCGATTTTCCGCCCCACATCGCGTTTGCGGAAAAAACCGGAAGCCTATCGGCAAGATATGAATTCGATAAATCGAGAGCGGACAGACGCAGGTAATCATAATACGACAGCGTGGGATTTCCGGACGCCATCTGTGAAAGAAGGCTGTCCCGGCTGCGAAAGTCAACCTTATATAC
This sequence comes from Candidatus Xenobia bacterium, assembly GCA_031551355.1. Classification (GTDB taxonomy): domain Bacteria; phylum Vulcanimicrobiota; class CADAWZ01; order CADAWZ01; family CADAWZ01; genus JAVBNT01. The sequence continues at coordinate 19,959 of JAVBNT010000047.1, forward strand.
AAGGTTGTCCTCAATCCTTCTGTTTTTGAGATCCATGACGTCACTGCCGATTACGGTAACGAGCGTATCATAGGCATTGAAAAGCGAATTTTTAGCCTGGATCAGATTGATTTCCGAAGTCCTGACCTGTATTTCCGCCTGGGTAACATCGATCCTGGCTTTGGAGCCGGTTTTGTAAAATCCCTGGGCAATATTGAGATTGTCCTGCGTTTTTTCCAGGTCGTCTTCAGACACTCCGGTAAGCCAATATGTATATACGAGCTCATAATAAGCCTTTGCTACCTGATAGGCTTTCTGGTTCCAGGTTGAAAGAAAGGAATAATTGGCGGCATTCAGCGAATTCTGCGCCGCCTTTACAAGCTCCGATCTTTTACCGGAATCATAAAGAACATGCGAAAGCTGCACCGCTGCCGAATTATTGTCAAAGGACGACCTCAGGGCAGGGATACCATAGTCTATATGGCTCAGCTCAATTGAGGCGTCCGGCACATAAAGACTCAGCGCCTGCCTTACTTTTGCCTCATATTGGGCAATATAATATCTGGCCTCGGTAATGTCGGGACTGTTTTCAAAAGCAAGTCTGAGACATTCATCCAAAGTCAATACCGGGCCTGAAAGATCCAAAGCCCTCGGCAATGCCGGCTCCGTCAGCACATCCACCCTATCGGCATTCTTAGGATCTGAATAGTTATCCAAAGGGCGAACCTCAACGCCGGGAAGACGGAACTTATCCGCTCCGGGAGGCAATGACGCAATACTTTTTCCGGCTGCGGAGACAGGCGGCGTAAAAAACATCATGAGAAAAATAATTAAAAACACAAACAAACTACATCTATTTTTTGTCAGCATCGTTAGACTCCTTACCTATATCCTGAGCAGCCTTTTTATCCGTATTTGGCCCGGAAGGAGGTTCCTCCGGCAAAGGCGGTTTTTCCTGAACCTTACCCTGGGTTTCCAAAGGGCTCTTATTGGATTTAGCATCATTCGAATGCTCTTTCTTATGATGGGCAATCGCTTCTTTCAGCGCTGCGACAGAGCCGGTTTTTTTATCTCCCTCCGGAGACTTCGGACCCGGCTTGCGGCCTTTAAGCGAGTAAATGAAATGAAGCATATTCTGCAGTACCGGAACAAGTACCAACGTCAGGAAAAAGCAGAGCGACTGACCTCCGACAACGACTATGGCCATCGGCGATTTCATTCCGCCGTTGGCTCCCGCCATTGCAACCGGAAGCATACCGACAATAATTGTCAGCGTGGTCATCAGAATAGGCCTCAGCCTCTCCTTGTTTGCCTTAATAATGGAATCTGTATAAGACATACCCGAGGTGTTGATTACATGATTACCATGTTCAATCTGTAAAATGGCGTTTTTCATCACAATACCGAACAGAAGGAACAATCCCAGACCGGAAAACAGGTTAAGCGATTTGCCGGTTTCACTTAAAGATATAAGAGCAAAGGGAACCGTCATCGGCACGGTCGTCAAAATAATCAACGGATCGAAAAAGCTTTCAAACTGGCTTGCAAGCACCATGTAGACAAACAGAAGAGCTATCACCAGCGCTCCGGCAAGGGATGTGGCGGTTTCTTTCATATACTTTGTATTTCCGGTAACCGCAACCTGATAAGCCGGCGGAAGATTGAGCTCCCTGAAATATTTTTCACAGTCACTCATTGCCGCGGCGGCGGAGTATCCGTCAAAGTTACATGTAAGGGTAACAGAGCGCTGTCCGGAATAGTGATTAATCGTTGAAGGTCCGATTGCATTTTTTATGTCGGCAACCGAAGAAAGCAGGATTGGAGCACCGGCCGAATTGGTGATATAAAGTTTTCTAACCTCCTCCGGGGTACTGCGGTCGGCTTCCTTCAAACGGACGCGGATATCATAGCTCCAGTTCTTTTCAAGATAGTTACTCTTCATTTTCTTGCCGCCGACCATAGCCGCGACAGCCTCCGAAGCCGTCTGAATGTCAATATTCTGATCAGACGCCGCTTTGCGGTCGAAATCAATGTGCAGCTCCGGATTGGCGAGAACAAGGTCGGTATCTACATCGGCAATACCCTCGGTAGCGCTAAGCTTGCTCGCTAAATGCGCCGTCGCCTTTTCAAGCTCCGTCAAATCAGGTCCCAAAAGAATAAATGAGAAATCAGGTGACGCGCTCCCGTTGGATTCGGATTCTATCGTTACCTGGGTCCTGAGCATTGAAGAATATTTTTTAAAGATCGTTCTGGCTTCACGCATGGAATCGAACTGAGTATAGGCATACATTTTTTTCGGAGCCTTAAAGCTAACCAAATCTTTCAGCCATTCACCGATTCCGTATGACCGTTCCGAAAAGTCATCAAGTCTCAAATATATATTGGCCGTCGTAATATTGGAACTCTCATTATAATCGTCACCGGGGTTGGCGGTTCCGATCGTTGTCAGCACATACTTGGTATGCGGGATCTTCGACAGTTCCTTTTCAATATCGGCCAAAAGAGCCGAAGAGCGCGATATCGGCCAGCCTACCGGCAGCTTGATCGTTATATCATACTGCGAATCGTCCTGGGGAGCGATAAACTCGCCGCCGATATTTTTCATTAAACCGCCGCACCAGAAAAGTAAAGTTCCGCAAATAAGCAAAACTATCAGCGAGCCGAGCGGTTTAAGGAAAATTTTAAGGAAAAACTCATAAACGTCCTGCATCAGCTTTGTAAGCGCATCGGTCTTTCCTTTCTCTTTTGGAGGAACCATCAGCTTCGAACAAAGCATCGGCGTAAGCGTAAACGACACAAGCATCGAGAAAAAAACCGATGCGGTCATCGTTATGCCGTAACAGCTGATAAATTTTCCGACAAGTCCGCCGATAAATCCCAGCGGCAAAAAGATAACCATCAGACAGACGCTGGTGGCAAGAACCGCCGCACCGATATCCTGAATACCGGCGATGGATGCCTCATAAGGAGAAAGGCCTTCTTCTTCAATCATTCGCCAGATATTTTCCAGAACAACAACGGCATCGTCAATAACAATACCCACAACAAGCGCCAGAGCCAGCAGAGTTATATTGTCGAGAGTATAGTTGAAAAGTTTCATTACTATGAACGTGGCGACAACCGATGTCGGAATCGCGATACCGGCAATGAATGTAGTCCTGACGCTTCTCATAAAAATAAACGTAAGCAAACAGGCCAGTCCGCCGCCGAGATAAAGATGCTCGAAAATCTCATGGACGGCCTCATTAATCATAACCGACTGATCCTTGACAATCTCAAGCTTCATGTCCGAAGGAATAATACGCTTGAGATCTTCCATTTTCAGCTTGACGTTTTTGATTACGTCAACCGTATTTCCGCCCTTCACCTTAATAATCTGAATCGTCAGAGCATTTACCCCATTCAGCCTGGCAACGGTTCTCTGTTCCTTTGTACCGTCATGAACATCGGCAATATCCCTGAGATATACCTGACCGGCATCACTGCTGCCGACGATTATATCTTCATACTGCTTAACGAAACTAAGGCGGCCGGTGCTTCTCATCGTGTATTCCATCAGAGAACCGGTAACTTTTCCTCCAGGGACCTCGGTATTCTGGGCGTCAATAGCCGCCATAACCTTCTCAATCGGTATATTGTACTTATTAAGCTGCTCGGCATCGACCTCAATCGATATTTCGCGGAAGCGGCCGCCGAGAATATTTATCTGCCCCACGCCGTTAATAGACTGCAGGAAGTTTTTGACGTCCTGCCTGCAAATCTCGGTCATTTCCTTTAGATCCCTGTCGCTGGCAACAGTCAGAATCAAAATAGGAGTGTCACTCGGACTGACCTTCTGGACAATAGGATCAAGCGTTCCCGAAGGGAAATTTGCCTGTACAAGGTTAATCTTGTCGTGTACCTCCTGAACGGCAACGTCAGGGTTCTTTTCAATAATAAACTGGGCCTTGATAGTCGTAGATCCATCGGTAGTTGCGGAAGAAAGCTCGTCAATACCGGAAATAGAGGAAACCGAGTCCTCAATCCTTTTGGCAATTTCACTTTCAATAGTTTCCGGATTTCCTCCGGGAAGCTGGACAAAGATCGTAACGATCGGCAAATCCACATCAGGCATATTATTGTAGGAAAGCCCCATAAAGCAGGCGATACCGGCGACAACCATCGCCATATTGAACATAACGGCACTTACAGGGCGTTTAATAAAAAGACTAAACAAATTCATCTATATTGACTCCTAGTTATTTCGCCCGCGGAGGACGAGATGTTCCTTTCTTCTGAATTTTAACGGGAACACCATTGTCAAGAGATGCAGCGGAAGTCACGGCAACCATATCCCCGGATTTGAGATCTCCGGATACTTCAATCCAGTCACCCGACAGGTCGCCTTTATGCACAACTACTTCCACAGCACTTTCCCTGCCGTCTTTTGTTTCTATTTTAAAGACTTTCGTAACGCCTTTAAACTCGACAACGGCCTTCTGGGGAACGAGGATGACCGTGTCCTTTGCATAAACAAGATCTATCTTTCCAAACATGCCCGGCTTCAGATCCCTTGAGGGATTTTCCACTTTTGCCTGAACTTTGACCGAACGGTTCTCAGAATTTGAAACAGGACTTATATAGTAAATATCGCCGACAAATGATTTTCCGCGGACGGCGTCGGTGGAAACGACAAGTTTTTTGCCTTTCTCAAACAGTCCCGAATATTTCTGAGGAATATCGACATTCAAAAGCAGCGGAGATGAAGAAACCAGCACAAGTGCAGGCGAGCCCTTCATTATGTAATCACCGTCATAAACCTTCTGATCCTGCACAAAACCATCAAGCGGGGAATAAACCTTTGTATATGCGAGATCCTGAAGGCTTATGTCCAACTGCGATTTCGAAGTCTGAACCGCCGCGAAATTGCGGTCGGCATAGAACAGCTGATTCTGATACTCCGCTCTGGATGACATATAAGCGGTTTTGGCATTGTCAAGCTCCTGATCGCTGATCAAATCCTGCTTGCGTTCCTGAATCTTTCTGTTGTAAGTGATAAAATCGTTATCCGCCTTTACCTTTGCTTTCCTCACTTCAGGTATCATCTGCTTGTCGGGAAGAGGCTGGTTGGGAGAAGTCATACCGAGAAGTGCCAGTTGCTGCTGCAAATTGGCGCGGTTAAGCTTAATCTGCAGTTCGATATCGGTAGGATCTATATCAACCAGCAGTTCACCTTTACGGACAGAGTCGCCGAGCCTGGCGTTGACTTTCATAACCTTTCCGTTAATCTGCGGCGCAAGGTTAACCGTAGTATCGGCAGCAAAAGAGCCGACAATCTGAAGAGTCCTGTAAATTTCCCCCCTGGAAACAGTTTCCGTATTGAGTTCAACTTCAGGCAAGTCGGCCTGCACCGGTTTAACATCTTCTTTTTTATCGGAAGATTTATGGGAAGACTCTGAAGAACTCTCAGGAGAGCCGCCACCTTTGCAACCTATAAAAAGCAAAGAAAAAACCATCAATAAAACAAAAACAAGTAACGTAGAATTAAATAACTTCCCCATCAGACATTCCCTCCATAGAATTTAAAAACATTTATAAAATTATATTAAAAACAGCAAGTTCTACCCTTTTACAGATGAAATTGCTGTTCGGAGATTCCATATTCATATTTTCGTTATCTAGCTTTAATCAGAATTAATAAAAAAGATTTATATATTGTTAAAAATATAGCGATTATACAATAATCTGTAATTTGAGTTCAAAGAAGTTTCGACAGAAAAATATATACTCCTTTTATGATGACTTTGAAAAATATTTAAAAGTATCCGCGCCCCGTCACCGAACCAGTTTATGATAGTTAAAAAATAATCATAATTTTCAGTGGAAAAGTTAGCAACTTTGTTACAAATAAAAAGGATTTTCCTGTTGTAAATTATCAGTTATCTGTAGTATAATTTTCTAAATAGTCATTTAAAGTATATTTACATAAGGGATTAGGGGGCTAAATATGCAAATAGGAAATATAAATACTTCTCTTCAGATGCAGCAGACGGGACCTATTGCAGCCAGGGAGAAACATCCGCAGACCGGGCTGCAGCTGCAAAACGATGCGTTCCAGCCGTCACATGCGGATTCCGAAAACTACAAAAAAATAGATTTCAAAACTGCGGAAACATTTTCCGTGCAAAAAAACGGAATAACTGAAATTAATTTGGGAAGTTTAGCCGATTTAGGTGCAAAAACAGCTTCTTCAGCAGCTTCCTCAATGGTTCCTGGTCCTGCCGGCGCAGCCCTTTCAAGCATCAGAATACTCTACACAAACGATATTCACGGCGCCATACTTCCGACCATAGATGAAAACAAACCCGGCGTACAGTATGGAGGAGTATCACAGCTTTCAACCCTTATAAACCAGTCAAAAGCCGAAAAGCCGAACGCATTGCTTTTTGACGGAGGCGACTGGGCTCAGGGAACTTACGCATCCGGCTCCGATAAGGGCGTAACGATGATGAAACTGATGAAAGAGATCGGTTATGATGCGACCGTTGTCGGCAACCATGACTTCGACTGGGGTCAGGGAGCTCTCGGAAAAATGATCGACACCGCCGGATTCCCGGTTTTAGGCGCTAACATCATCAAAAATGAAGGCGGCCTGATGAACGGTGTCAAACCCTATATAATCAAAGACGTCGACGGAGTCAAAGTCGGAATTATCGGCGTGACGTCACCCAAAACAGCCGGAGATACCGCAGCGGAAAATACTGTCGGTCTGAGCTTTGATGACCCTGCGAAAATAATAAAAAAACATCTGCCTGAGATGAAAAAACAGGGCGCCGAAATGCTTGTAGTTATTTCGCACTGCGGAGACAAACTCGATGAAGGCATTGCCAAAGCTGTTCCGGAAATTGACGTCATCGTCGGCGCACACAGCCATCAAACTTTAAATCCACCAAGAAAAGTAGGAGACACACTGATTCTCCAGTCCGGTTCCGGTGCCAGAAATCTTGGCCAGCTCGATATCCAGTTTGACAAGAGCACAGATAAAATCGTCGATTTCAAAAATACGATGACGCAGGTCTCTTCAAACAGTTCAAAACCGGATCCGAAAATAGAAGCCGTACTTGCCCCGATAATAGGCGACATTGATAAAGTAATGAATGAAGTTGTTGGCAAAACCGACATTCTGCTTTCAAGGAGAGGCCGTGACGCCGAAACAATTATGGGCAACATGATTACCGACGGAATGTGCATGGTCACAGGCGCAGACGTTGCCTTTACAAATTCCGGCGGCATACGCGCCGACATAAAACCCGGAGACATTACGTTTGGCGAAGTGTATCAGGTCCTGCCGTTTGAAAACGGCATTGTCACCATGGAGCTTACCGGCAAACAGCTGAAGGGCGTTATGGAAGAAAGTGCCGGAAGAAGCCGCGGAACGATAGAGGTTTCGGGAATGAAAATGGATATAGATCCCAGAAAAGGCGCTAATAACAGAGTTTCCAATATAACCGTACACGGCCAGCCTCTCGATCTGAACAAAACGTACAAGGTCGCAACGGCAGACTTCCTTGCCGGCGGCAGCAATGGTTATACGGATTTGACAGAGGGCAAAAATGTAACCAACGTGAATATACTTCTGCGTGATGCGCTGAACGAATTTGTAAAAGCAAAGTCACCGTTCAATGAAGCGAATGCCAGGGTTGAGGGCAGACAAAACTACCTGTCACCAAAACCCAGCTATCCCGGAAAACGCCCTGCGGCTCCGGCAGCGACGGAATAACAAACCCGGAACAATTGTAAAATGAAAACAAGGGGCTGTCGTGGGAATCGGGCCGGGAGAGGCCCCCAGAGACCAGAAGCAAAA
>JAVBNT010000057.1:0-33374 GCA_031551355.1 Candidatus Xenobia bacterium
GCAATCCGTTCATTGTCATTACGAGGAGCTGAAAGCGACGTGGTAATCCAGCAAAATATAAATAGCTCTCCTGGATTGCCACGCCTGTGGCTCGCAATGACGTTAAGCTCGAATCAAGTCGAATTTTTTCCGGTTACTATACCAGCATAGCTGGGGTTTATTTGTTTTTCGAATCCTTCGTATTCGAAAAACACACTAAAGTGTACAAAAAAAAGAGGTATATTTTGCATATACCTCTCAATATAACTTAAACTGTCAATAACTAACTCTTAACAACATCAGTCCATTTATTAAACATTTTGCTCTGTGTCTTAGATCTGTTCTGAATTACTTCCTGACGTGTTTCGAAAATTTTGGTCTGAGTTTCTTCAACCTGTTTCCACATATCGGTCTGGTGTTTTAACTCACTGTTATACATTGCCATCTGGGTCTGCTGCAGCTGCTGCTGAATGTTCTGCTGCATCTGTGCATTATTAGCCTGATCCATACTCTGCTGACCCTGCCAGGATGTCATCTGCATAGTAGAAGCACCATTTCCATAATTAGAAGCGCCACCAATAATTTGGGGAAGAAAACTCATCATTCCTGAAGCCATGTTGTTCATAAAATAAAACCTCCTTGCAAACTTGTGATACTAACTTACTTATATTATCACACACACTTTGGTAAATGTAAAGGGGTGTAAATGTTACATTTTTGTTACATTTGTAAATAAAATGATAACAAAGAAAACAACATTAGGTGATAATTCCACGGTCTCTCAAATCCTGAAAAACCTTCTGGTTATTCTCGTGCATTGTCAGTATGGCACCGTCCCTGGCAGCAGTTATAACGATCTCCAAAACACTCATGACACACTGGGGAGAAATGGGATTATCCCAGTTTATCTTGTCTTTGGTTTTCTCCCAAACATCCAGATACATTCTATTAAACATGCTGACCATTTCTTCCGGAGTAAGTCCGATATTTGTCTCCATAAAACCCTCCTAATACAGATTAATTTTATTTTAATGTAAGAAATTCTCCAAGAATAAAACATTTCCTGTGAAACGGATAATTTTAACCCAAAGCAATCATACCCACTGAGTTGACATTGATCTTAGGTGCGATCTCATTCCATGAAAGGACAATCAGATTCGGGAACGATCTGTCCGTCAATTTTTTCAGGGCAGGACGTATCTGAGGCGCACAAAGCACTATCGGCTGCAGGCCTCTTTCCTGAAGTTTGCCGACCTCCTGACCTATGGAACCAAGGACCTCCTGACCCATATTAGGATCCAAAGCCAGGAACGAACCCATTTCCGTTCTCTGTATTGACTGGGCAATAACCTGCTCGATCTGCGGATCAAGCGTAATAACATTTATAACACCCTCATTATTTACATATTCCTTGCAGATTACACGTGATAAGGCAACCCTGACACATTCCGTAAGCACTTCAGGATCCTTCGACATATGAACATTATCGGCCATGGTTTCAAGAATGGTCACAAGATCCCTTACGGATACACGCTCCTTAACAAGATTTTGCAGCACTTTCTGCACATCACCGAGCGAAAGCATATCGGGAATAAGTTCCTTGACAACCGCAGGGTGGGTTTTCTTTACCGTGTCGACCAGAGCCTGAATTTCCTGACGTCCAAGCAAATCGCCGCCATGAGCGCGGATGACTTCAGTAAGCTGCGTGGCAATAACACTGACCGGATCAAAAATCATGCAACCAAGGCGTTCGGCGTCCCCGCGCTGCTCAGGTGAAATCCATACCCCCGGCATTCCATATGTAGGATCAACAGTCTTTGTTCCTCTGAGATTTTTAAGCTTTTCCTCCGGCCCGATTGCCAGAAACTGATTGACGACCACTTCACCGACAGCGACCTCAATTTCTTTTATTTTTACCATATATCCGTTAGGTTTAAGCTGCAGATTATCCCTGAAGCGCACACCGGGAACAACAACGCCGAGCTCAAGGGCAATATGCCTTCTTATTGACGTCACACGCTCAAGCAGCTTCGCACCCTGATTGGGATCTACCAGAGAAAGAAGTCCCCTGCCAACCTCCAGGGAAATCGGATCAACCTGCATAAGCTGAACGACGCTTTCCGGTTTTTTTGTAGCTTCTTTCTTTGTCTCCTGATTGGTAGCCTGAACCTCTATCTCTTCAACTTTATTGTTCTTTTCAATCATATATCCGGCAAAATACATGATACCGCCAAGCACCAAAAACGGGGGAGGAGGAAGCGCAAATAAACCTATAAGCCCAAGACCGCCAAGTACGAAGCAGAAAATAGCGCCGATAATCAGAGCTTTAGGCTGACCGGTAACCTGTTTCAGAAGATCTTCACCAAGGTTGGAGTCGGATGCGGCACGGGAGACGACCATACCCATTGACGTAGACATAAGAAATGCCGGCACCGTCGTGATAAGTCCGCTGCCGATCGTCAGAATGGCATACGTATTAATCGCATCTCCGGCCGACATTTTATGCTTAATAATTCCTATAAGAAGGCCGCCGACAATATTGACAATCATAATCACAACAGACGCCATGGCATCGCCCTTGACGAACTTTCCGGCACCGTCCATGGCACCGTAAAAATCAGCCTCACGCTCAACGTCGCGTCTTTTCTTTTTGGCAGCATCGGCGTCAAGAAGGCCGGAATGCAAATCGGCGTCGATAGCCATTTGCTTACCGGGCATAGCATCAAGGGTAAAACGCGCCGCAACCTGGGCAATACGCTCGGCACCGTTCGTGATCACCATCAGCTGAATAATAATAAGAATAATAAACATCAGGAAACCGACAATTAAATCACCGCCGACAACAACCTGGCCAAAAGCAGGTATTACATGACCCGCTCCAATGGGAACACCTTTTACGTCTTTTATGTTCCCATGAAGCAGAATCATACGCGTTGAAGACACGTCAATCGCCAGACGGAACAGAGTCGCCACAAGCAGCATCGTGGGGAAGACGGCAAACTCAAGCGGATTGGCAATATAAATGGAAATAATCAGGATCACAATAGAGAAAACAATATTGAAAACAAGCAAAAAGTCCAAAATAGTCGCCGGCAGCGGAATAATAAGAATAAATATTATGCCGACAACGACAAACGCGGCGATCATATCTACGCTTTTAGCAAGTTTTTGAAAATCCAAGACCCGTAACCCCCTTAAACGTCAGGTTTTCTCCACCGGATAAAATTGCGGGAAAGAAAAATCAAACGCCAAAAATATCTTATTTCATAGAATCTTCGCCGGGAACAGCGGCGGATGCGGCGCGGGACAAGATCCTGCCCACCGGCATGGAAATAAAAAACGCCGGAACAGCCGTAATAAGCCCGCTGCCGATAGTAAGAGCGGCATACGTATTGAAAGCGTCGCCGGCATCCATTTTATGTTTAGTAATTCCTATTAAAATACCTACGGCGATATTCACGATCATTATCAGAACAGAAGCGACAGCACCGCACTTAACGAATTTGCCTGCAACGTCCATGGCTCTGTTAAAGGCAGTCCCGCGCTCAACGCCATGTCTCTTATGTTCAGCGGTTTCAGAGCCGGAAGGCAAATCGGCAACGACAGCAGGCGGCTCACCGGCCATATCATCAACGGCAAACAACTGCGCCAGACCGGCACTTTTCCTGACTACTGCCACCTGCATAACAACCAGAATTACTATCATCAGAATACAGATAATTAAATTGCCGCCGACAGCCACCCGGCCTAAAGCCGCGACCAGTTGACCTGCTCCAACAGGATCGCCCATAACGTTTTTTATATTTCCGTAAAGCAGAATCATACGCATCAGGGAAGCATCAAGAGCCAGGCGAAACAGCGCAGGCACCAGCATGATAGCCGGCAATAAGGCAAAATCACGGGGATTGGCAATACAAAGCGAAATGATCAGGATCACAATAGAGAAAATAATAGAGAAAACAATATTAAAAACAAGTAAGGAATCTAAAATTGCCGTCGGCAGAGGGATAATAAAAATAAATATTATGCCGGCAATCACAAGCGCAGCGATTATATCCACGCTTTTAGCAAGTTTTTGAAAATCCAAAACCGTAACCCCCTCAGAATTCAAATTTTCCCCTCCGGATAAAATTACCGGAGAGGAAAATTAAATACCTAAAAAATATATTACCTGCGGCCCAAAGCCCTTGAACGCATTTTCCTTTTCTGTTCACGTCTGCGTTTCAATTTAAAAACATATGCCAGAAGTTCAGCCGTCGCCTTATATAGATCCGGAGGTATCGGCTGACCGACCTGGGCTGCTCCAAACAATGCCCTTGCCAATTCCACATTTTCGACAATTGGAACTTCGCTCTCCTCAGCGACAGTCTTAATCTGAACGGCAATCAGATTTTCCCCCTTGGCGACAACGACAGGAGCCCTGTCTTCTCCCTGTTTGTAACGAACTGCCACAGCCAGGTGGGTCGGATTTGTAACGATTGCCGAAGCTCCGGCAACATCGCCCATCATACGCCCCTGCGCAGCCTGACGCATCATTTGTTTTATTTTACCCTTTACCTGCGGGTTTCCTTCGGTATCCTTATATTCATCCTTTAGCTCCTGCATGGACATCTTCATCTGTTTCATAAACTGTTTCTTCTGGATAATATAATCAAGAATCGACAATACAACCATACCGGTAAGAACATTGTTGATAATTTTTTTCACAATAGTCTTAAGGAAACTGGTGGTCTGGATAATATCCCAGTCAATGGCAGAAGCTAATATCGGAATATTGGTCTTTAATATGTTATAGACGATAAGTCCTATAACAACAAGTTTGGCTACCTGTTTTAAAAGCTCCATAAAAGACTTCATTGAAAAAATCTTTTTAAAACCCTCTATGGGATTTATTTTGCTGAGTTTGGGAATCATTGGCTCGGTACTGAAAATAAACTTAATCTGCGCCATATTTCCCACAATTGCAAATAGAAAACCCGCAGCAAAAAGCGGAGTCAAAATCTTAAAAAACGTCGCCATGGAAAAAAGCCAGTAACCCAACAGGTTTCTTTCCGCCAGAGGATTGCGGACAATAGAATCTATCTGCCCCCAAATATCTTTTGCAAAATCGCCAAGCGTCCAAAACACCTTGGCACCAAGAGCCCCCAGCACTGCAGTCGTAACAGCCAGCAAAAGAGTGGAGGTTATATCCTGACTCTTGCAAACCTGGCCTTTCTTTTTTGCCTCCTGAAGCTTATGCTCACTCGGCTCTTCAGTTTTATCGCTGTCATCAGCCACACTGAGTCACTCCTTTCTATTTGGGAACTAGCTTCATTGCGTTTATAACCTGCATTATATGGTACTGATCAAGAAGAAACAGTTTGTTAAATGCATTAATTAAAATAAGCAATGCCGCAGTAAGTATCGTCAATCCAACCGCTATATTAAGCGGGAAAGAAAGCATAAAAACGTTCATTTGCGGTGCAACCCTGGCAAGCATACCCAGACCGATCTGGGTCGTAAAAATTGCGGCCATGCAAGGTGAAGCAAGCTGAACCCCGAGATAAAAAACCTTTCCGGTCATGGTAACAAGCAAACTTATCATGTCACCGCTGTAATTCACCCCTGTAAGAGGGATTAAATCAAAACTCCTAAACATTGCCTGTACCAGAAAATGATGTCCGTCAAAGCAAAGCAGCAATATCATCGCCAGATAAAATTTTAAACGGCGGAACATGTTAACCGAGCTTCCGCTGGCCGGATCGTAACTGGCCGCAACCGACAGACCCATTCCGGTATCAAGCATTTCTCCGGCAAACTGAGCCGCTGCCATAATCATAAATGTAGCGTAACCGATAATAAGACCTACCAGAAGCTGCGTAACGATCATCAAAATAAAAGGAATCAGATCGAAGGTAAGATTATTCGGCACCGGCAAATTCGGGAACAGTATAAATGTCCATGCTGCTGCCGAAGCTACCAATATTTTTTTGTCAAAGTGATGGCTACCCCAAATAGGAGCCTGAACGAAAAAACCCGCAAAACGGACAAAAGCCAACAGCCACATGGCAAAAAGCTTAAGTCCTTCATGTGTTGCATCCATTTAAGCCACCAATACTACGAATTAACTATGCTTGGAAAACCGGAAAAAATCTCAATGGCAAAATTCGATATCATCGCAATAAGCCATGTCGAACAAACAATCAACGCCCCAAACGTAGCAACAATTTTAGGAACAAAAGAAAGCGTCTGTTCCTGAACCTGCGTTGTTGCCTGCAGGATACTTATAACAAGACCGGTAGCCAAAGCTGCAAGCAGCATCGGCGCCGACAGCAAAAGAGTAAGCTGAAGAGCTTTACTCGTTATATAAAGTACGAACTCTTCCGTCATAATAGGTTTTCTCCTTTGAAATTACTTGTCTAATTATATAATACAACGTTACTTAAAACTTTTCAATAACCCTTCAATAATAAGCTGCCACCCGTCCACAAGTACAAACATCAGCAATTTAAACGGCGTACTTATGGTCATCGGCGATAACATAAACATACCCATAGCCATCAAAATGCATGAGACGACCATATCAACCACCAAAAACGGCAGGTAAATCATAAAACCTATTTCAAAAGAAGTTTTTATTTCACTTAAAACATAGGCAGGAACCAAAACCCATATAGGAGTATCCTCCCTCTTTTGAACATTTTTAACTTTTCCAAGCTTTAAAAACAGCTTCAACTCTTTATCCCTGACCTGCTTGAACATAAAACCTTTCAGGGGCTGTGAGGCATTGTCGACGAATTTGTTCCAGGAAATCTTTTTTTCAGTATAAGGCTTTATGGCCTTGTCGTTTATTTCCTGACCGACCGGCATCATAATATAAAAAGTGACGAACAAAGCAAGACCCATAAGAACCTGAGTCGGCGGAACCTGCTGTGTTCCCATCGCCGTTCTTACGAAGGACAGCACGATCGAAACACGTATAAACGCCGTTGTCATTACCAGAATATATGGCGCCAGAGACAAAGTCGTCATCATAAACAGCAACTGTATGGGAAGCGCCATCTCCTCAGGAGTTTTGGCCTTGGAGGACCCTATCTGTATATCCGGAAGCGATATTTCCGGTGTAGGAGCAGCATATGAATGTTCCGGAAGCAGCAGAAACACCACGGTAAGGAAAAGTAAAAACATAAAAGCTCTTAACGAATTTTTATTAAAAGCTCCTGACATATTGTGGAACCTCCCTGTAAATACGCGGTACAGCCGCTTCAAAATATAGTGCAAAAACCAGTTTCAAACGATACCTCAACGAACAAAATGACTAAAAACAGGAGATTAAAAAAACTAAAATGTCATAATTTGCTGATCTCCTGTGGCTCGGCAGAAGATTTTACCCCGGAAAAAAAGTCAAACGGAGACTGCATCGGCGAGGATTTCGCCGGAGCGGCACTTTTCTGCTGCTCCAGATGTTCTTCAACAAAACCCGAATCAATATCCGACAGAAAACTAACCCTGTTTTCGGAAGCACCTATAAGCATATGCTTACCGGCAACATTTATCAGATATAAAGCCTTATTGGGCTGCAGCATATGCCTGTCAACAACCTTTATCAGCGAAGACTGCTGACCGAGACCCAAAAACGGCAAACTAACCTTGCTTGACGAAAGAAATTTCAACACAATATATATGAGAATACTAACAAATATCAACGCGGCAATCGTCATTACAACACGCTGCTGCATTTTTTTAGCACGCTCGCGGTCTCTGCCGGTATCCGGCTGATCAGCCCATTCACGCATCTGCACCGGTGAGTCACCCGTAAGGGCAGCATCATCCACGGGGCTTTCCTGCGTAGAAACAGACAGTGACGGCGGAGATATTCTTATCGGTGCAGCTTCGTCCTCTTGCGGGGAAACACCAGTCCCCGGCTCCGCCGCAAAAGCAAACAAAACCGCAGAAAAAACAAATATATTTAAAATTAAAATTGCCAACAAATGTTTTTTCATACGGTTTTTATTTTAACGGCCAACGATTTCGGTTATTCTAACGCCAAAATTACCATCAATTTCGACAACTTCGCCTCTGGCGATCATCTTGTTATTCACAAGGACATCAACCGGTTCACCGGCTTCTTTATCCAGGGATATTACAGAGTTCACACCAAGCTTAAGAATCTCTTTAACAAGCATATTCGTTCTGCCAAGCTCAGCTCTGACAACAAGTGAAACGTCTCTCAGTAAATCTATGCTGCTCGGAGTTCCGCTGGGAGCAACTCCTCCCTCAATAGCTCCGAACTGGACGGAGCGGACAGTAGGCTGACCGCCTTTTCCATACATATCACCACTATTCAAACTCTTCATCTCCTTCAGCTATAACTTTAGTTATTTGAATAGACATTTTGCTTTCCTTCACACCCGGGCGCCCCAAAAACTTTGTCTTGTCGTTGACTTTCAGCTTCATCGGAGCAGTAACTTCAACATCAAGTTTTATACAATCGCCGATTTCCAGATACAATAATTCCTGAAACATAAGCTCTGCACGTCCGAGTTCCACGACAACAGGTATCTTTGCCGCCTCTACTCCGGTGATGATGTTTGAAGGAGCTATTTGGGGAGATCCGCCGCCGGCAGTACCCCGGGTAATCAGGAACTCATCAAAACTTGAGCGCGGCAGATTATCCTTAAGGTATTTAAAAGGAATACATATATCAACAGATCCGTTGGTCTGTGCAATCGTAACCTGAAAATTTATTACAACCATAATCTCACTTGGGGTAACAATATGCACTGCCATCGGATTAAAATCCATCTCAAGAAACTGAGGCTCTATTTTCCTGACTTCTTTCCAGGATTCTGCATAAGCCTCAAAAATCTTGTTTACCGGCTTCATTATGATCGCCTTTTCAAGATCCGTAAAAACACGCACTTCATCTATAGGAGCTCCCTTGCCGCCCATAAGCTTGTCAAGAAGCGCGAAACTCAGAGGGAAATCAATACATAGAAGTCCTCTTACATCTGCATCTATCTTAAATATAAAAATAGAAGACGGATCCGGCAGCGAATTCAAAAAAGAGTGATAATTTCTCTGTCTTATACTGTTAAGATTCATTTGAATCCGAGTTTGCAGCAAAGCACCAAGGTGAATCATTACATTTTCAGAAAAAGCATTAAAAATATTTCTGACAAAACGCTCCTGATCACCCGAGAGTTTTTCACCTTTTTTAAAATCATAACGATCCATCGCTCTGGATTCAGTATATCTTGAACGATCATATCCAGAGGCAGAACGCATTTCACCGTCAAAAGAGAGTGAACCGGAATCTCTCAAAAAATTTCCTCCCCTCAGCAAAGGACATAAAGGCAATATGTCGCGTGTTATTATATCACAGTTTTATGCCTTTGTCCATTGCCAAGATAGGAGGAAATTTTCTTAAATAAATATTTTAACGACGATTATTTTACGAGCTGCAGAGCCTGTTCCGTAAGTTTGTCCATTGCTCTGAAAGCCGCAAAACTTGCATTGTAATTCATTTTGGCCATACCGATCGAAGCTGCCTGCTGAGCATAATCAACGTTGGCAAGCTCGACGCTCTGGGAGACAACCTGACCCAGTGCACCCTGTCCCGCTACTCCGCTCACCGCTTTACCTGAAGATTCGCTCTCTACAAATGTTGTAGTTCCCGAACGCTGCAGTCCAGAAGCATTGGCAAATGAAGTCAAAGCCATCTGATAAACCGGTACGGTCTCTTTTGTCTGCTGGCCGGTAATAGGATCAGTAGTTGTTTTTTCTCCGTAAAGTTTACCGGAGTTGTCAAAACTGAAACTGTCATATTCGCCCATATATTTCTGAGTTGCCGGATCAAGCGCCAAATTGATGTCACTAAGGGTTCCGGAAATGTTGCCGTTGGCATCAAGCTGATATGCTTTTGCCGACATACCTGTTGATTCCTGAACAAGTTTACCTTCCGGTGACAATACAAAACGGCCGTCTCTTGAATAATGCGAGTTTGTTCCGTCACTCAAAGTAAAGAATCCGTTGCCGTTGACAGCCAAATCGAACTGACGGCCTGTCTGAGAAATAGCACCCTGTGTAAAAACAGTATTGCTCTGCTTTACTTTTGCCTTGCCTGAACTTCCGGTTCCGCCCATCAAATCATTAAAATTAACCGACTCAGCCTTATAACCGGGTGTGAACTGATTCTGCAGATTGGTGAAATAGGTATTCATCTGCTGCTGGTTATTCATTACATTACTCGCCTGAAAATTGGTATCAAACATAACTAGACCTCCTTAAAATCTTGAAATACAAACCAATAACCTTATCATAATTGTACCAACAATGGGTTAACAAAATATTAACAATAAATTTCCAACTTGTAAATTAAAAAGACACTACTAGCCAACATCATCAACAAGGTTTACATTTATCTTGCCGACTTTTACTCCATTTTCGGCCAGAGCGTTGGTAAGCTCCTCCGTTGATTCCTCAAGTGCTTCGCGTACTTCCTTGGAAGTAGTGTTAAATTCCGCGGAAACCTTGTCACCCTCAAACAAAAGACGCATCTTCATCGCACCCAAAAACTCAGGATTCATTTTAATCGTCAGTTCCGACTTGCTGCCGAAGTTCTTAAGCTCGACATGATTAATGATCTGCTTGATAACTTCTTCTCTCTTAAGATTGCGTTCGGCATCCGTCTTTTCAGTCTTCTGAGTTTCCTTGATATTGAAAACTTCACTCTGCTCGGATGTTTTTTCCGCGGCAACATTGGCATTTGCATTGCCTTGAGCACCCGTAGAAGCCGATTTCTGTGAATCGGTCTTAATCTTGGAGACATCATCACCCTTGAGCATGCCTGCCTGAACAGCCTGCTTGGACATATCCTGGTTCTTGGCCATTTCCATTGATATCTGGGCAAAATTTGTCATGCCGCCGTTCATCATGGCCGCTTTTGTCAGTCCGTCGGCATTCAGACCCATGGCACTTTTCTGAGCAAGACTTAATGTTGACTTATCCCTGTTCGAATTGTAAAGTAGTTCTTTTGAAACCGACATTTTCTGCTCTGAAGGAAGATTTTTAGCGGTTCTGGCTTTTTCGGCCTCTGCTTTTTTCTCGTCCTTATCGGAATAAATAGCCTCTTTTGACGATTCTTTTAACTTGTCGGATTTTTCGCCAAGCATCTGGGAGAAAGCGTTCATATCGTCATCGCTTACAGGCATACCGGATTTGTCGTCTTTATGCTCACGCCCTTTTACGCTACCGGAAGTAACTTTATTCAGATCCATTTCTTCATCCCCTCTCATATTTCGTAAAATATTTTAAAAATCAGGTGGATTATTTTTTATAGCCCTCATACATAGACAGTATATTGCTTACATAATTCTGCGTTTCGGCAAAAGGAGGCACGCCGCCGTATTTATCGACATTACCGGGCCCGGCGTTATAAGCTGCCAAAGCTTTTGTCTTATTGCCGTCATAGCGGTCAAGCATCTGTCTGAGATACTTAACGCCGCCCATCATATTGTCTCTTGGATCCATAATATCCCGGACTCCGAGATCTTTGGCGGTTTCCGGCATCAGCTGCATAAGTCCGCTCGCACCCACCGGTGATTTTGCATTGGGGTTAAAACCTGATTCCTGACGTATAACCGACCTGATCAGATCTTCATCAATGCTGTATTTAAGAGAGGCTTCTTTGACAAGACCCTCATAATCTTTCTCTTTGGCGCTATAAGGAACGGTACTGGCCGAAGGCTCAGATGCCGCACCGGCAGATTGTACCGTCGACAAAAGCTTCTCAAAAGACACCGCCGAAGGCTGATTAAGAGGCTGGGACTGGCTAAGCGATCCCGGTCTCACATTTCCGGTTTCAGATGAAAAACGAGATTGAAGACTCTGCATTTTTGCATTTATAGCAGACATTCTTTCAAAAACAGACATTTGAAAACCCCCTTTCATTAATAAGCAAAATATTTTTTAATACTAAATACTATCTTTATCTTTAACTTTGGCATATTTAAGAGTTGCCAGCTCATCAATCAAAAGCCTCTCAGCAAACTCTTCTTCCTCTATGTAAGCCTTATGCTGATTTTCCTTAAGTTTCTCGTATATTTTCTTTTCCTGCGTAGCCTCTATGAGCTTTCTTCTCTGTTCCTCAAGCATCATGGCTATTTCCCTTAAGCGCAGTTCCTGACTTATTATATCATTTTTTGTCTTTTCAATGCCTCTTGAATATATCTGAAGCTCGGTTATATTGATACCGCCGGCTCCCTGTTTTTCTTTCAGCTCAGCCGTAAGGCGCTGTTTCTTTACGTGCAGCTGCGCCAATACCTGTTCTTCACGCGCCTGAAGCTGCATCACATCGGCAAGACGCCTCTTTTCATCATCCTCATTTTTTATTTTTATATCAAGAACACTCTGAAGCTTAAACTTAAACTTTTTTGCCATTTATTTATACGCCCATTAATTCAATCATCCGTGCAACCGTATCCTCAAACGTACTGGGCTCATCGACAGCCTGTTTGAGAAAAGTGTAAACCTTATCGATCATTGACTTGGCATAGTCGACCTTGGGGTTACTGCCGTCCTTATAAGCACCGATATTGATCAGATCTTCATTTTCCTTATAAGTAGCCATAACATCACGCATTTTACCGGCGGCAATTTTATGTTCCTTGGAAGCTATCGCCGTAAAAAGACGCGAAACACTCTGCAGTACGTCTATTGCCGGATATCTGTTTTCGTGGGCAATTTTTCTCGAAAGCACAATATGACCGTCGAGAATGGAACGCACGTTATCGGCAATCGGTTCGTTCATATCGTCACCGTCGACAAGAACCGTATAAATAGCCGTAATACTACCGTCGGCACTGGTACCGGCCCTTTCCAGAAGTTTAGGCATTTTGGCAAAAACCGAAGGGGTGTATCCCTTCGTGGCAGGAGGTTCACCGACGGCAAGACCGATTTCACGCTGAGCCATTGCAAAACGGGTAACCGAATCCATCATCAAAAATACATCCTGTCCCTGATCCCTAAAATACTCGGCAATCGCCGTGCCGGTATAGGCACCTTTCATACGCACCAGAGCCGGAGTGTCCGAAGTTGCCACCACAACTACGGATCTGGCAAGGCCCTTTTCTCCCAAATCCTTTTCAATAAAGTCACGCAGCTCACGGCCGCGTTCTCCTACAAGCGTTAAAACGTTAATATCAGCGGTAGTATTACGGGCAATCATACTCAAAGTTGTAGATTTTCCCACACCGGAACCGGCAAAAATTCCTACACGCTGTCCTCTGCCGAATGTCAGCAAAGAATCAATTGCCCTGACGCCGAGAGGCATCACCGTTGAAATAACCGGTCTCGTGAACGGATTGGGAGGGTTATTCAAAACGGGATACTCGACTTCCCATTCAAGAGGTCCTTTACCGTCAATCGGATTTCCCAGACCGTCAAGAACCCTTCCCAAAAGTTTGGGGCCGACTTTTACCGAAAGGGGCTGCCCTGTAGCTCTGACTTCACAGCCCGGTGCAATACCGGTCATGTCGTCAATAGGCATCATCAATACTCTGTTGCCTCTGAAACCTACAACTTCGGCCCTTACCGGAACAAGACTGTTTTTGCGGTAAATATGGCACAATTCATCCATCTGCACGGACGGTCCCTCGGATTCAATCGTCAGACCGATAACCTGGGTAACTTTGCCATGCATCTTGACAAGCGGAGTAGAATCCAGAACTTTGTAGTAAGGATCGAAATCTATTTTAAAATCCTCAAGTTCAAGTTTTTGCATTACTCTTCAACCGCCTCCTCTTCCAGCCTGTCTTCCTCAACTTTGTCGAATGCAAGCTCAAGAGTATGTATCTGCGTGGAAATTCTGGCGTCCACATTACCGAGGTTGGTCTCAATGATACAACCACCGCGGTCAACACCGGAATCAACTACTATGTCAAGCGTTTTCAGCCCCTCAACCATCGAAGCAAAAACATCGCGCTTTTCCTTGGCATAATAATAGTCTTCCTGATTTACTTTTATGATCACTTCTTCACGCTGTTTAACCGTATCAAGCGCAGCCCTGATCATGCTGACAACAGCTTCCTGATCCAGATCCACTTGATATTTTATAATCTTTTCGGCAATTCTTACCGCCAGTTTCGCAACTTCAGGTTCGATACTGCGGAGCAAAAGCTCACGCTCCTTCAAAACCTGACTAAGGACATTTTTCGCTTCAAGGATAAGATTTACCATCTCCTCCTTACCGGCCTCAAAACCCTCTTCCTTGCCCTTTTCAAAACCGTCGGTTTCCGCCTGCGAAAATGCCGACTGACTGTAAAGCTTGGTTTCTTCGATAAGTTTTTTCGCTTCAGCCCTGGCCTTTTTTATAATATCCTCAGCCTTTTTCTCCGCTTCCTCAATCAACATCTTGTCTACCTGAGGAATAGGCGGCGGGGGAGCAATCGCCGTTGCCCCCGGAACACCCGGAAGCTGCTCCTGCGGCAGCTCTTCCTGAAGCTCCATTATGCCGTCGTCAATATCCGGTTCTTCTTCCGTAACTTCTTCCTCCGCCAAAAAAGAAGAATAGGAACCACCCTTAAGCAGTCCCTTCCTGACAACAGTCTGCGAACTCATTTGGGCACTTTCATCCGTACTATCTACAGAAATAGCGTTGCGCTTTAAGAGAGCCAAATCAATTCCCCCCCACTCAAATCAATTAAAAGCCACCCCGGCACCGCAATTATTCAACGAAAGTATCCCTGCTATGCCTTATTTGCCTCTTCCAGCTTCAAATTGATTTGTTTTTTATAATACTTCAATCCGGTCAACGGAATTTCACTTTTCCTAAAGTAACAAGACCTCTCAAAATATTCCTTATCTGCTGCTGAGCAGCCTTGATTTCTTCCCACGGAACCGACCCCAGGGAATCGACATCATCTCTAAGAGCCTTCGAAACCTCCGGAGTCATACAATTATAAATCCGTTCCACCAAATCTTTATTTGCCCCTTTAAGTGCCATAACAAGATCCCTGATATCCGTAAGACGCAAAACCTGCTGCAGCGAGTTATCGTCTATACTCATAAGATCTTCAAAGTCACAAAGTTTATTTTTTATATCACTGGCCAAATTAGGGCTTTTTTTAGTCAGTCCGGTAATAATCTTTTCCTCTGTCGAGCGATCCGCCTGGCTTAAAATTTCAACCAGGGCTTCCTTGCCGTCAGCTTCTTCAATATCGTCTCCCTCCATAAGAGAGAAAAGCCTGTTTTCAAGAACACGTTCCACTTCCTGTATCACTTCGGGAGCTATACGGCCTATTTCCGCAAGGCGCCGCGCAACCTCCGTCTGCATCTGTGATGAAAGTTCGGAGATAACCGAGGATGCCTGAGACGCATGCAGATGTGAAAGCACCAGTGCGATCGTCTGAGGATGTTCTTTGCGCAATAATACTATCAGTTGTTTCGGATCAACATTTCGCAAAAAGTCCAGAGGACGCTGACGACCGGACTTGGTTTCCTTTGCAGCGGTAAACCCTCCCATCCGTCTTGTAGCTCCAGACATTGCCTGAGTATTGAAATCGCCGCCGCCAAACTGAGGCGCCTGTTCTCTCAACCCCGGAATGTCTGAGGTGCCAAGGAATTCTTCAATGACCTTGGCCCTCACTTCCGGTGAGATCTGTGGCAGTTTAGATATCTCAAGGCTTATTGCCTGAACTTCCTCTGGACCGAATTCTTTGAAAACCGACGCCGAAACCTCTGGCGGTAATGATACCAGCAATATTGCCGCTTTCTGTTTTGCCGAAAGGTTAGAGGTCGAAATTTACTGTCACCTCTCTTTATCAGCAAGCCAAGTGCTCTTC
The DNA here is from genome assembly GCA_031551355.1 of Candidatus Xenobia bacterium. Classification (GTDB taxonomy): domain Bacteria; phylum Vulcanimicrobiota; class CADAWZ01; order CADAWZ01; family CADAWZ01; genus JAVBNT01. Next base: position 15,801 of record JAVBNT010000057.1, read on the forward strand.
AAAAGCTCGGCAACTTTAGTAGGTTTTTCCTTCGCAAGCTTTTCAAGCTGCTCGGAAGTATTTACTTTTGTATCTGCAGGCAGAGTAGAACGTCCGATTTTATCGCTTACCAGGTCGGAAATATCACTTGATGTTGTCGCTGAACCGCCGGAAAGTATAAGTCTTGATTTCTCTGTCTGAACACCCTTCTGACGAAGCATATATATCATCGCAAGCATAAAGAGTATTACCATCGCCGCTACTGCGACAGCCGGTGTAACGGCTTTATTCATACCTGTGTTTACATGAGTTCTCGGACCTGCCGCCATAGCGTTTCTCATTGCAACAACCGACGGATCCTGACCGACGGCAAAAGGCATACTGGCAACAGCGATAGAATCTCCGCGGCTCTCATCCATACCGATAGAATTTTTCACAATTTTCTCAATGTTCGCAACCTGATCGGGTTTAAGATTGTCCACCATTACGCTTGCCGTAAGCCTCTGCAATGTGCCTGCAGGTGTCTGGACTTTCTTTATAACCTTATTTGATTCGACCATTTCAACTACTTCTTCTTTTGAATAGTTGGCATTGTCACCGGAAGCACCGCCCTTGAAAGACATCTGAGCTGCGCCGCTGTTCTTGGAAGATTCCGGATCCGACGTATATCTTTCTGTTACAGACTTTTTCTTCGCAACGACTTTTCCGTCAGTATTTCCCGCACCGCCGACGACGATACTCTCGGTAACTCTGTTTGAGAAATCAAGCGTAGCATCCACAGTCACAACAGCTTTATTCTGCCCAAGAACTTTGTCAAGCATACTCTGAACTTTTTTCTGCAGGCCGCTCTCGTAATCAGCTTTCTTCACAAGCTGCCCGCCTACAATAACATCCGGGCTGTCTTCATTGCCAAGTATCTCAGGAGTCGTAAGTCTGATACCCTGGGTATCAATAACTTCAACATTTCCGGGTTCAAGTCCCTGTACTGAAAAAGCAACAAGATGGACAATACCTTTTATCTGAGGGACAGTCAGCTGGATACCGGGAGCAAGGTTAAGCATTACAGAGGCTTTAGTCTTCTCTTTATTCTGATCAAACAAGTCTTCCTTGGCAACAGCTATTTTAACATAAGCATCAGCAACGCCCTGAATCTGCCTTACGGATTCCGTAAGCTCCGCTTCAAGGTCCGTAACCTTGTCAGCGGCAATCTGCTCTCTGGTCTTCGGAGCGATTCCGCTGTCCGAAGATCTATTCAGTTGGCGGAGAGGCAGGCCATACTCGGCAAGCTTTATCTTCACCGCGCTTTTAGTAGAAGGAGAAACAAGAATGTCTTTCGCGCCTTCCGTTGTTTTATAAGGAATATTCATCTGGGTCAATTTTGCGGTAATTTGGCTAACGTCCGTTTGAGACAGCGGAGTATCATATAAAGGCACATACTCTGATGATTTTGAATATAATGCAAAACTTACTACAGCAACCAAAAGCAAACCGATTAAAGCTCCGCCAATAATCTTCTGTTTAGGAGACATCGCACCGATCGCCTGCATAAACTTTTGAATGGGAGAACCTCCTCCCGCAGGAGCTCCTCCGCGTGCTCCGGTTGGCATAGGAGCAGATCCCGTTCTCATTCCTGTTTGTATTCCAGTAGCCATACATGCACCTCTCTTTTCATAAATTTCTCTTAATTAATTTCTTGGTAAACGACTCAAACAGAATACTACATTTGCATCTGGAAGAGAGTTGTTGCTGCCGATGAAAGCTTTGCTGCTATCTGAGTTGTAAGCTTGAGCATGATTTCCGATTTCATACCGGCAACACTCAACTGGTGCAGGCTTCCGACATCTCCGGTCGCAACCTTATCACCAAGCTCCTTAGCCGTATTCATAGTTCCGTTTACGGAATTCATGCAATTTGAAAGAATATTATCAAAGCCACCGCCTGCTTCCGGTTTAGAGAAAACAGACTTTGTCATATCAGTCGAGATTGACGGTATTGCTGATGAAGTTATAGGGGCTATTGATTCAAAAGACATTTATGTAACCCTCCCTTTAATTATTGGAAATAAGAATTAGAATTTACCCATCTGCAACGCTTTTTGAGCCATTGACTTGGCAGATTCTATTATCGTCGAATTCGCTTCGAAAGCTCTGGAAGCTTTCATCATCTCAGTCATTTCGGTTATGACGTTAATATTAGGCATGGCCACATAGCCCTTCCATTTGCCTTCTTTTATTGCGTCTGCATGACTGGGATCATATACATATCTGAGAGCATTATCCGATGTGTCAACCTGAAAACCGGCGATTTGCACTCCCGTAGACGAAGTCTGCGGCTCACTGTCTCCAAGACCGCAGGGCAGAACAAATTCCGGTGCATCTTTTGGAGTAATAACAGCCATTTTTCTTAAATACGGCGTACCGTCTTTTGTAGAAGTAGTGTTTACATTTGCAATATTATCAGCAATAAGGTCTAACTTAAATCTTTCCGCCGACATACCTGTAGCGGCTATATCCATTGCTCTAAAAATTCCACCGTCCATTATTTCCGCCTCCTTTAAAAATTAACGTCCGTAATTTTCTACTACGTACTTGAGATTTGAGTATTTGCCCGTAACCTGTGATGAAAGGGCGTCAAATATTATGCTATTCTTGGCAAGATCAACCATTTCCTGATTGACATCCACCTGCTGACCGCTCTGAACAACGGCAGCCTGAACTTCCGAAACGGAATTTGCAGAACCTACAACACCAAGATCCGGGTCCGAAAAATCACATACAACCTGAAAGCCGTCATCTTTGGCTGAAGCCATACAACGTCTCATTTCATCTTCAAAATTTACTTTTGACGGGGCAAATCCGGGTGTATTTACATTGGCAATATTGTTAGATATCACCTGCTGGCGAAGAGACGCCACATCCATCGCTTTTTCAAAATTCTGGGTAATATTCAGTATATCCATTTATTATGCTCCCTCCTTAAAATTAACTGAGAGACTATTATTAAGGCAATTATACAAGGTCTTTCCTGATTCAATCATACTTAAGGCAGTTTACCATTTCATTAGCAAAGTGTTAACAGTATGTTAACTTTGCCTCTATAAAAGTATACCCGTTAACAAAATTGTAAAATTCAACACCCAAAAAAGTACTTTACATAGTGACCGTGAGTCGTGATATAATATTAATTGAAATACAGCCATGTATTTACATCAATAAATTGATACTTTTATAACTAATTATAGCACAAAATACAGTCCAGACAATACGGCATTCATATTTATTGTTGCCGGACAAAATATCTGCCGGAACCGTAGAGTTAACTTTAGACGCTTAAAAGTGTCGGGAGGCTTAATGAGCAATATGATGGATCCTCTGAAAAGCGGTTTTTTCCCGCTCACGGAAGAGGTTTATATACAGCAGAAAAAGCTGAGGAAAGAATCGAAAACAGAAAAAACAATAGCTGAGGAAGCAAGAGATCTGTCATCACTCAGTCCGCAGGCACACAGTAAAATGGAGCAGGGTGCGCTTGAGGATTTCAAGGAAACGGCCTCCAGCGAGCTTTCGCAAATGGATCCGTCATCGGAAAATTTTCTTCAGGAAGCAATAGGGAAACTGGTATCCTCAGCCCTTGAAAAAGAGTTTGGCGAAGAGATGGCTTCCAACAAAGGTTTTCCGGCTATGAAAGAGCATATAACACGCCAGCTGCTCGGAGATCCTGAAAAACGGGTCGGTATAGAAAATTTCATCTCACTGGTTCAGCGTGAAAATGAAATAAAAAAAGAAAAAGGCGGAAACTACTAAGTATTCTTTATACAATAAATAATTACAGAAAACGCGATTAGTGTGCGGAACTGTAATTTTTTTATTGCGAAAACAGTCCTGCATGCAACATTTCTGCAGGATTAAAAGCAAATCAACAGAAAATTCCGTATACAGCCTGATGACAAAAGGAGCAGACACGATCGTGATTAACAAAATACTTACAGCCGCAATAATTCTGGCGGTAATGACAATTTTCACTGCCGGAGCATTATGCGCCCAGGAAGAACGCAACATACACATACCTGTAGATACAACAAATTATGATTTATATGCCTATCCTACCGGAGGAGCGCAGTTAAATCTGCCCTACAGGTTTGAATCCAAATTTTCAATAACAAACGGAAAATACTTCTACATACAGTTCGAAGAATTTATCGGCATTCCCGAATGTAATATAGATATATATTTTTACACTCTCGACGGCAAGCAAATCGCCAAACAACATGTAAAAGAACTAAGCAACTCCTACAATATTCCGCAAAATAAAGAATCAATAAAATCAACTGTTTTAAACGTGCGCGTTGTGAACAACGGCAGAAAAAATCAAAGGAATTTTAAAATGATCGTGGCAGTGCCCAAAGAAAGTGTCGACGGAGCACCGGCACAGCCGTATCCTTCGGATTATGACACCTACCAAAAGGATAAATAACCAACACCCGCAAATTCTTATACTTCTGGCACGGCTTTAAAGCCGTGCCGCTTTATTTATAGAAAGGAAAAAAAATATGTTGGCTCAGACAGCCGGAATTCTGGCAGATAAATGGCAGATTCCCGATAAAATAATAGAATTGGCAAATGTCTCGGAGAACGCCACTTTACGGAAAAGAGAAGAAATAAAAAAAATCGGAGCCTATAATCAGCTCAGGGTACTGACGGCAATGAAAGAGCATGGCGTTTCCGAATACCATTTCAGCGGCACAACCGGTTATGGTTTTCATGACGACGGAAGAGAAGTCCTGGATCAGGTATTTGCAAAGATATTTGCTGCGGAAAAAGCGCTTGTCAGGCTGCAGTTCGTATCCGGAACACATGCCCTTTCATCAGTGCTTTTCGGCAATTTAAGGCCCGGGGACAGATGGATATCCATTGTCGGTGCGCCGTATGATACGATGCTGCCGGTTATAGACGGCAGAGGCGGCTGGAAAGGCTCGCTGAAAGAATGGGGAATAAATTATGATCAGGTGGAGCTGACAGGCGGGTACAAATTTGATCCGGAAGCGATTGCCAAATCACTGGAAAAGAAAACAAAACTTGTCTATATCCAGCGTTCCCTTGGGTATACCTGGAGACCACCGATCAATCTTGAAGAAATGCAAAAAATCATCGGGTTCATCAAAGAGATATCACCGGAAACGATCGTTATGGTAGACAACTGCTACGGGGAATTTGCGGAGATTTGCGAGCCGACGGCAATAGGCGCCGACATAACAGGAGGATCGCTGATTAAAAATGCCGGCGGCGGCATCGCACCTGCCGGAGGCTATATTGCCGGCAAGGCGGAACTCGTGGAAAACGCCTCGATCTACCTGACCTCCCCGGGGATCGGACCGGATGAGGGTGCGACACTCGGCGTTAACCGCCTTTTGTTCCAGGGTATATTCACGGCTCCGGTAACCGTAAGCGGAGCACTGGAAGGCGCCGTCTGGGCTTCGCATCTGCTGCAGTCACTGGGATTTGACGTAATGCCGCTGCCGCAAGACAGCAGAACGGACATCATTCAAGGGATAAAATTCGCCTCTGCTAAAAAGATGAATGCTTTTTGCAAAGGCATACAAAACAGCTCGCCGGTAGATTCGATGGCAACACCCGAACCTGTAGACATGCCCGGTTACAGGGATCCGATAACTATGGCCGGCGGTACATTCGTTCAGGGGTCATCAATAGAACTTTCCTGCGACGGACCGCTGCGTGAGCCCTACAGCGCATATTTGCAAGGCGGGCTCTCCTTCTGGCATATACAATTCGGCGTTATGAATGCTCTGGCCGAAATGAACAGGCTAGATATGCTCCGGGTAGAGGTATAATAAGGGTTCTTTCACTGCAGTTTCAGTCTTTCTCTCACAGAGGGCACAGAGTTAACGGAGATATTTTTTGAAAATAGATACCATATTTTTTCTCTGCGTCCCCCTGTGAGAAACTTTCCCATCATTAATTAAAATCAAAGGGGCGTCCCATTTTCTTCTTAACGGGACAGTCCCGGGCAACTAAGTAGTCGGAATAGAAATCTGCCACGAGGAACCATTCCAAAAGTAATCATTACCGGAAATAATACCGCTTAAACCCGATACGGAAGCCCCTGAAATTGTATACAGCATTGAGGTTGAGTCAATTCCTGTCAAGGTTCCATTAACAATCAACTTTCCGCCAATGCTTAAACCTTTATCACGTGGAATTACCAGCTTTGCCGCCGGTGCAATTTCCAATGTCCTTCCTGAATCGACTGCCAAACTGTTAATGTCTTTGATCCAGGATTCGGTTCCGTCAAGAATACCGTTAAAATATATATAACCGGAAGCTCTCGAAGAATCCAAACCATTAATCACACCGGAAATATTCGTTGCATAAACATAATCATAATATCCCTCAGTGTAATTTTGCCAATCATCTAATGTAAAGTCATTGGCATTGTCGATATAAGTGTTTGCTGAAGCTAAAGCTAAACAAGCCTCAAAAATGTTTGAAGATACTCCATTTCCTGTCATTGAAATAATTTTTTTGCTGGTGCCAAAGTTAACATCCCATCTGTATGACTCATAGGCCAGATTTTGGGCAATTATAACTCCGCTGGACGGCCAGGTGTTTTCTACCGTTTTGTATCCTTTAAAAACACAGTGTTTTACCGTATAATCAACAGTCGTAACTAGAGCAATTTGCATTCTATATGTCACAAAATCCGGTAAACATTTTTGGAAAAGACGGTGTAGCCGTCATCACGAGTCCCCACCTTCGCGGGGATAAACTCCGCTGCGGCGAACCAGTATTTTATGGATTAACCGATGTCGGTTGTTTGTCAGGAGTATGACAGTTCAATTGCAAACTGCTCTAATAAAGCAAGTTTAAAATTTACGGGAAAATAACGCCGCAATGTTATTAAATATACTGACCGTATTGTTTGGAGGATAATTAGAAAACGCCTTAGAAGTATCTTTTAACTAAAAAACTACGGAGTACCGCATATGAAATTCGCAAGAGTAATAGGAACTGTCGTCGCTACAAGAAAAGAAGAGCGGATTGAGGGCAAAAAGTTACTGCTGATCCAGCCTCTTGACATCAACTTCGAACCTTCGGAAACACCATCCGTGGCTGTAGATGCCGTCGGAGCCGGAGAAGGAGAGATGGTTCTGATCGTCAGCGGCTCGTCGGCAAGGCAAACGGAACAGACACAAAATCAGCCCTGCGATCTGGCGATTATGGCAATCGTCGACACGGTTGAAAAACTGGGGAAAATCATCTATCAAAAAAGTGAAGACAGATATACCGGAAAATGAAAAATCAATAATTGATATGCGCCAGGACAGTGAGGAAAATATGCATCCCGGAAAAGTGATCGGGCGTGTTGTCGCCACAAATAAATACCATAATCTTAAAGGCTCTACATTCCTTCTGATCCAGCCGACCGACTGGAACGGAAAGGAATCGGGAGATCCTCTGGTGGCTTTGGATGCCGTCGGAGCCGGAGCCGGTGAGTTTATTTTTTACGTATGCTCAAGAGAAGCCGCCGTTGTTAAGGACGAAGTCCCGCCGGTCGACGCCTCCGTTGTCGGAATTATCGACGGAGTTCAGGTTTAATTTATATACGGAGATACATCAATGCTTATTGCCAAAGTAGTAGGACTAACCTGGGCCACGCAAAAAGTTGAAAGCCTTAATTGCTTAAAAATGCTTTTAGTAAGGCAGATAGATCCACTGACGTCAAATTTTTCCGGAAAAACATTGATGGCTGTGGACAATAAAATCGGAGCCGGGATCGGCGATACTGTTTTAATTATTGACGAAGGCGGTTCGGCAAGGCAATCGCTCGATTTGGGAAACGCACCTGTCAGGACAGCCGTCATCGGTATTGTCGATGAAGTTTCGTCACAGGGAAAAACGATAAAATTTCACTAAACCGTAAAACTTTCGAATATTATTTAACATTATGTACACAAAATACCGGTATCATTGTATTGACCCTTATAAAACCAAGCCGCTATAATAATTAATAGATTAAAAACACACTCGGAGGATTTCATGAATTCAATTAACTCAGGATTCAATTCATTAATGACCCCCTCGGTCGCTTCAACCCTGAAGGCCTCGTCAGGCGCATCAAACGGTATACAGCAGTCTGCTCAGCAGGACGACATGGTACAACTCTCTGCAAATGCAGCTTCGGAGCTCAAAAATTCATCAAAAAGCTCAAGCAGGGAAACAATGTATATGCCGCAGCTTAAAGAAGGCGTAATGCAACTGATCGGCAAAGTTAAAGATGCACAGGCCCAGGGAGGCGGCAAAATCGAGCTTAACGAGCTGGCTCAAACATTCGGAGCTGAACTCACACCGGAACAAATAAAGCTTCTTAAAGCAAGAGGTGCCGTAAATTTTGTTAAGACCGGCCCTAATTCCGGAACATTTTCCAACAGCGGCGACAAGGTAAAAATACCGTCGGACGGATTTAACCTGAATATACCCAAGACCATATCCGGAAAATATGAAATGACCAATGACGGATTTAATCTGAAGTTTGATCCTAAAAACACAATTACGGCCAGCAAACTGATTTTCAGCGTAGCCATGCAGGGAGTAGATATCAGTTCCAAAAAAATTGATGTCGATATGGAAGGCAATTCCTACGACTACACGATCATGCTTTCAAATAAACAATAGAGTATAACTGCACATAAAGATATTAAGGAGCCGTCCTGTTGAAACAGGACGGCTCCTTAATATTAACAACGGAAAGGTGCCTCACAGAGGGCACAGAAACCACGGAGTCAAATACCGGGTAAAACTCTCTGTGTTCTCCTCTTCTCTGTGAGAGACAGACGGAAATTATTCACTGTTTTGTTCCTACGGAGTAAGACAAAATGGCATCACGTATCCTTTCCAGCTCGTCAATCGGCGTAGACGCACCGCAGGCAAGTCCAACACTGTATACTCCGTCAAACCAGCCGGACTCGAGTTCCGAACTTTTCTCTACCAGATAGGTTTTAGGGCAAAGTGAGGATGAAATGGAAAAGAGTTTCGATGTATTTGAGCTATGTCTGGCTCCCGATATGATCATAACTTCGGATTTGGCTGCCAAACCGGCGACAAATTCCTGCCTTCTTATGGTTTCAAAACAAATGGTGTTATATATACGGCAGTCGGATATCCGTGATGAAATCGCCTGCGAAAGTTCATTAAATTCTTTAAGGGTTTTAGTTGTCTGGACAACAATTCCGGCTCTGTCCAATTCAGGAATATCCTTAACGTCCTCCAAAGAATCGACCACAAAACAAATTTCCCCGGCATAGCCCATTATCGCCTGGACTTCCGGATGTTCTTTTTTTCCGACCACAATGATCGGCAGCCCTTCATCCTTTAGTGCCGTCACAATCCGGTGAATCTTTTTAACGAAAGGGCAGGTAGCGTCAACAACTTCACAGGCCAGAATCCGTGCTTTTTCCATTATATCAGGAGAGACTCCATGTGAGCGTATAATCAGGCAGTTTCCCTGCGCCTGCGGCAAATCGGTGATCACACCGATACCGCCTTGCCGCAAATTTTCAACAACCGAAGAATTATGGACAATCGGTCCAAAGGTGCTTACACTCACACCGGTGCGGCAGTATTTATTCCTGGCAGATTCTACCGCAGCGACAGCTCTTTTAACGCCAAAACAGAATCCGGAACCTTCACAAATTGTGATCTTCAATCAATTTACCTCAAAAACACATATATTTGCATTACACACGGACGTTACGGAATCACTGAAAATGATTTTACATCGCTGAAAGAAACTATTTCACTGTATGACACCACCGGCAAAGTCGCAAATGACGTTTCGATAAAACGTCTTATAAACCGCCTCAAATAAGGGTTTACCATCAAAACAGGGCTGATCCCCATACTTTCGGCCAGATCACAGGACGATTTCAAAGAATTCAAAAATGCAAACATGTCCGGGGCATCCATATCGAAAACCGTTATACCAACCATGTTCTTTATGGAAGCGGAAATTCTCTTCTCCGCCTCGGGAGACAATAATATGGCATTGATGATGCCGTTTCTGTCAGCATATTTACTGCACAGCAAAGCGGAAAAATAGGAGCGCACGTATTCGGTAAGCACATCGGGATCGGATGATATGTTAATATTTTCATTAACAGCTTCCAGTATCCCTTCGATATCCCTGATCGGCAGGCCGTCCTTAAGCAAATTTCTCAGAATAAACCTGAAGGCAGGCAAAGAAAAGTTCCTGGAAAATACCTCCCGGTAAAGAACAGGACGAATCTTTTTTATTTTCGATAAAATGGCTTCCGTCTCCGCATAACCGAGAAACTGCCAGGCTTCTTTTATCACAATAGCTTTGAGCTTTGATATTAAACCGGATATGAATTCATCCGGCTCCATTCCTTCCGCACTACCTACTGCAAACGGCATGCCCTTTATAAAAATGCTGTAACCGAAAGGTCCCGGACGGCTGCTTTGCCCGACAATTATTTCCGGGATGACGACACCGGTTTCAATGGCTACTTTACGCCTCAGATTATACAACGGATCATACAAATCCCTGACCGAATCGAAAAGTTCCTTGCCGAACTCAAGGCTTATCAGTGAAAGTTCGATTACCGAGCCGTACTTTTCCATCATCTCATCGGCTTTGGCCCTGGCGACAGGAATTCTTTTGCGTAAAGGCTTCACAAAACGGATAAAATGCGGGGCATTCATCGTCTTATAAAGAAATGACATCACCTGAGACACCGGAAAATAAAGTTCCTCCGCAATCTCTTCCCCCGGCTTAAGTTTGGAAAAAAACGTCTTGTCGATAAGAGTTGTCTCGACAATCGGCAAACCGAACTCCTGAGCAGCCCAAATAATATCGGCAACTTTTCTGCCGCTGCCTTTGGCAATTACAACGGGAGTATGCCTGGGAACATAATCAAGCGCGAAAGCAAATTTAGTGCCGTTAACAACGACTATCTCCGCTGATTTCAGGGTGGATAACAGCTCTTTACGTTTTATACTGGGCATAGAACCTCCCGATTTCTTAAACTGTTTAACCGGGCGGCCAGGTAAACATACGCCCGCCCAAAAGATGGAAATGCAAATGAAAAACCGTCTGACCGGCATTGACCCCGCAATTGGCAACAAACCTGAAGCCGTCATCCCCGGTCAATCCGAGCAAATCACATATTTCGGGGATTTTTTTCAGGATATGTCCCAAATCTTCAGACGGGGCATCCTCCAGATCCGAGAGTCCCGCAACATGGTTTTTGGGGATAATCAGAGCATGTACGGGAGCTTGCGGATTCAAATCATGAAAACAGAGAATTTTGTCATCTTCATAAATTTTATTTGCGGGAATTTCACCGGCAGCTATTTTACAAAAAATACAATCGTTCATTTTTAATCACCTGAAAACTAAAATTACGGGCAATCAATCCACAACACGCCCTCTAATATTTATATCATAATAAATATGAAAAAAACAACAGTCCAAACAAAATTTACCATTTAAGGCGAAAATGCAGGAGTTTGCGAAAGTAAAAATAGAAAATTACACTAAATTATATTATTCATCGGAAATTTAATTAAAACACACGTAAGCCAACAAAAAAACCGAAAGGCAAGCTGTCGTGAATAACAAGTTTACAATTACCTTATTTTTAATTTTCTGCGCATTTTTTATCAGTTCATGTTCCGTCAAAACCCAGAATAAAAAAGAGCTTGTTCTCTGGACCGATATGACGGAAACCGAAGCGCTTAAAAAAGCCGCCGCCCGCTTTGAAAAACAGGAGGGCTACAGCGTCAGAATTGTCAGAGTGCCGTTTGAAGAGCTTCAGCCAAAATTCCAGGTAGCCGCTCCCGTAAGGAAAGGTCCGGATCTCATCACCGGCCCGCATGACTGGGTAGGGCCGTTTGCGACTGCCGAACTAATATCACCCATAGAAATAAGCGGGCAGGAAAAGAGTAAATTTCTTGAAGTGCCGATAAAAACTCTTTCGTTTAAGGGCAAGCTTTACGGACTGCCGATTTCTATGGAAACCCTTGGACTTATATACAACAAAAAATTTATAAAAAAGCCGCCGTCAACAATGAGGGAACTTATAACGATAGCCGATTGCGCCAATAGAGGGAAAATAGAGGAACTTAAAGGCAAAAAATCCGCAGACGGCAACAGCTATGACGACATGCTGAATTACGAGGCGATCAAAAGTACAAAGGTATCGGGATTTCTCTATGAAATAGAAGACTTTTATTTCTCCTGGGGATTTCTCGGAGGATTCGGGGCTTACATATTTAAAGACACACCGGAAGGGCTTGATCCTTATGACATAGGTCTGGCAAAAGCGGAAGCTGTTAAAGCCATGCATTACCTGATGGATCTCAAAAACAAGTATAACCTAATTCCTCAGGGAATGAGCAAGGATATTGCCAACGGCAGGTTTATGGAAAATGATCTTCTTTTTACCATCAACGGACCCTGGGCACTTGTGGATTACAAAAAACAAAAGATAGATTTCGGTTTTGCTCCGCTGCCGAAACTTGAAAACGGCAGGCACCCGGCCCCTTTTGTCGGAGTACAGGGAATATATCTCAACAGCAGAAGCGAGAAAAAAGCAATAGCCACAAAACTGATGAAGGAAATATGCAGTCAGCAGGGACAGGTTGACATATATCTTGAGGGAGGGAGAGTTCCCTCCAGATATGATTCACAGGAAGATAAACGCCTGTCGACAAAAGTTTCCATGAAAAGACATAGGTCGGGATATTCGACAGCTTCACTTGTAACAGATCTTGAAAAAGAAGAAAATGAAGATCTCAAAGGTATTCTGGAGGCTGCCTCCAACGGTACGCCGATGCCTAACTTACCGGAACTGGGGGCAATATGGACGCCGATGAAAGAAGCCATACAGTTGATAATGAACGGCAAACAAACGCCTGAACAAGCCCTGCCGGCGGCACAGGAGAGAATTAAAAGCAATGTTGAAAGGATGAGAAGATAGTGAAAAATAAATTATACCCCTATTTCTACATTGCGCCCGCCGTATTTTTCGTATGTCTGATCGTGCTCTTCCCCAACATCTACAGTTTCTATCTGTCATTCACAAACTACGGCCTCTATCATTTTAACCAATACGAATTTATCGGTTTCAGAAATTATGCGGAAATCCTCGGCAGTTCCGAAGTAAAAACTTTTCTTTCGGTATTCTGGTGGACGCTTATCTGGTCGCTTGTAAGTGTTCTGGGACAATTTGTCATCGGCCTTGCACTGGCGCTTGTTCTCAATAAACCGGATTTAAAAGGCAAAAACTTTTACAGAACGCTGCTGATAGTCCCCTGGGCGGTTCCGAGTTTTATAACCGTTCTTATGTGGAGCGGACTTCTCAATACCGATTACGGTGCCATCAACGCAATGTTCTCCAAACTGCCTTTCCTCATGGAGCTCATAAACTTAAAAATAAATGTTATCAACTGGTTTATAGGCGGGTTTAACTCGATTTTCGGCGGCATAGGACTTCATCTGGAAAAGTTCACAATGACTCCCGGGGGAATGATACCGTGGCTTACTGACGGTCCCTGGGCAAAGGTTGCGGTCGTAATGGTAAACCTGTGGCTGGGATTTCCCTATATGATGTCGGTATCGCTGGGAGCGCTGCAGGGAATACCGGGAGATCTTTATGAAGCGTCTTCACTTGACGGAGCTTCAAAAGTAAAACAGTTCTTTAAAATCACATTGCCGATGCTGCGCTCCTCACTGCTGCCGGTAATAATAACCAGCTTCAGTTTCTGTTTCAACAACTTCGTCGGCATCTACCTGCTGACGGCAGGAGGCCCGGCGGTAGCCGGAAGCGTGGCCGGCGCAACCGACATACTTGTAAGCTATACCTACAAACTTGCGTTCACATTGTCCCAGTACGGGATGGCTTGTTCATATGCTGTGCTTATATTCATCCTTATAGGAAGTCTCAGCGCGGTAAACTTTAAGTTCACAGGAGCTTTCAAGGAGTAAAAAATGAACAGAAAACAAAAATCACTCGTATCGCAAATAATAACGCATATAATAATGATTGCCGTCACAGTGATCGTTTTAATGCCGGTGTTCTGGATTGTCAACGCCTCACTGCAGGAAGTCGGCAACCTGTTTTCCGGACAGTCGGTAAACGTCAGCAAAATGAGTATCGCCAATTATATAAGCCTGCTTAAAGGTTCGGACTTTTTTCTGTGGATAAAAAACAGTTTTCTCGTCTGCGCAACAAGCACCTGTCTTTGCCTGACCTTCACCTGCATCGCCGGATATGCTTTTTCCAGATTCAGATTCGCCGGCAAAAAACAGGGACTGATGCTGATGATCATTATCCAGATGTTCCCGGCGACAATGGCAATGGTTGCACTTTATAAGCTGCTTAACGTCTTTGACAGCGTAACCGGCGGCGTAGTCGGATTTAATCTGGTAGGATTGATTCTAATCTACACCGGCGGCAATATACCGTTTAACATGTGGCTCATAAAAGGTTATATTGACGGAAGTATTCCCAAAGAACTTGAAGAATCCGCCTACATTGACGGGGCCACAAAGTGGCAGACATTTACTAAGATCGTCCTGCCGCTGATGGGTCCGATTATGGCCGTCATCGCAATATTTACGTTCATAGGCGCCTATAACGACTTTTTAATACCGTCAATCGTTCTTCAGGACTCGTCTCAGTATACGCTGGCGGTCGGTCTCAGAGGCTTCATCAGCGGAAAATTCAGCGTCAACTGGACACAGTTTGCAGCGGCATCAGTCCTCGGCTCGTTGCCGATCCTAATCGTATTTTTAAGCCTGCAGAGGTTCCTTGTGGAAGGTTTGACAAAAGGTTCGGTAAAAGGTTAGCGCGGGCGTATTGAAAATTAGCAATTAAAAATATATAATATACTGAGCGCATCGGCGCTTATACAGAAAGCAAGAGGAGATTACAATGAAAATAAAATTACTGATGACGGCCATGATGCTGTTTCTCTTATCATCACTTATACACGTTCAAACCGTATCGGCACAGGAAACCGAGTCGATGAAAAACGGGTTTAATCTCTACTATTCCAGAGATTTTTCCGCTGCCAAAGAACATTTTCAGGCAGTTCTGGATAAAGATCCCGGCAACAGTATGGCGATAATGTATCTGGCCGACTGCTACCGTCAGGAAAAAAAGATTGCCGATTTTTTAACCATTCTTGAGGAAAAAGCACTCGCCAATCCCAAAAACCCCTATATCAAATGCTATCTCGGTTTTGCCTATTTCTGTCAGAGCATGATGCAGAGAGATGAAGTCTTTGAAGAAGCCCTCAACCAGTTCCAGGAAGCTCTGAAAATTGATACCAACAATTCACTCGGCTATGTGGGAATGGGGACCATATACTATCAAAAAAGGCTTATTCCACGTGCAAAAAGCTATTTTACCAAAGCTGTAAAACTTAATCCCAACGATTCCATGGCTTTGGAACGCCTCGGTGACATATATCTCAATGATGACAAGAACTATACGGCCGCCAGAAATAATTTTGAGGAAATCATTTCCATGTATCCGTCATATCCGGACGCATATTTTTATTATGCTTCCGCAAGCCAGTCGCTTGACGAGTTTGATACGGCAATCAAATATTATCAGAAAGCCGGCGATATGGATCCGCTGGGAATTACCCTTGGTTACTACGCCCCGGTAAGAATTGGCGATATCTATTACAAAAACCTCAAAGACTACAGCAAAGCCCTTGAGTCCTATAACAGCGCCCTAAAAATAAACCCTGAAAATTCATATGCCAAAAACATGGCCGAAAAAGCAAAAAATCCGACAAAGGACGAAGAGACAAAAAACGATAAAAAAAATAAGTAACTTACAGAGACATCTTAAAAAAACAAGGGGCTGTCGTGCTAACGGCGGCCCTTTTATATGCTAAAAGATACGGAGGAATTTTATGAATAAAGCAATTGTCATCGGCGCATGTTTTTTACTGATCTTTATAACGGGATGCAGTACAGGCAATAACTTTACTTACGGCAGTTCCGGTTCTCAGCAAAGCACTGATTCAAGACCGCAGCCCGTTCCGGAACCAACACAGACGGCATCACCGGAGCCAACTCCAACACCGCAGCCGACCACAACCCCAACCGCGACGCCCGTTACCATAAACGGAAAAATACTTGATCTTTACGGCAATCCCATCTCCGGTATTACCGTAACCGGTGAAGGCATCAGTACGACTACCGATGCCAGAGGAGAGTTCATGTTAGACGTCCCGGCGTTTGCCAATTCAAGCCAGGAACTGACATTCCAAAAGCAGCCGTATACCATACCATCAATGCCGATAACATTTGATGGTTCCGTGAATCCTTCCTACACAAGTGAAATAATGGCTTACATACCTTTCAGCAATTACGGGATAAACAGCATTTCATCAGCGCTTTCCATTGCGTCATGGAGCTCGACAGGCTATCTGGCGGCAATATCTCCCGACGGCAAATTCCTGTATACAGCCGACAGGTTCGGGGACAGCGTTACCAGGCTGAATCTGGAAACAAACGGCTTTATAGTGCTGAAATCAGGATTGAACCACCCGATAGGCATAGCCATATCAAGTGACGGCGACAGCCTTTACGTAAGCTGTGCCGGCGGAAGTCCTCAAAATATCAGAAAAATCAGCGGTATAAAAGATGCCGACTCGGAAAGCGATGTGACAACCGTAACGATACTGAGCGGCGGTGCAAACACCGCCGAGGGCTGCAGCGGCAACGGGGCGCAGCTTTCCGATGTGCAGGCAATCGCCATCTCGGACGACGACTCCATGCTTTACGTATGCGACAGAAGCACGAATAAAATAAAGATCGTAACCGATATAAAAACGGCTCAAAGCGCAGACGACACCAAAGTTTATACCCTTATATCAGGTTTAGTCGACTCGAGAGCCATACTCCCCTACAATCTTATTATTTCCAAAGACGGAGATATAATTTACCTGGCCGACAGCGACAACAATAGAATTATCAAAATAGCCGGGTGCAAAAATGCCGTTGCTTCACCGGCGGCAGTAAATGCGGCTATCCTGATACCGTCAATCTCCAATCCTATAGGACTGGCCCTGTCGGGCGATGAAAAGATACTTTATACGGCATCGAGAACCGCCGGCCTGCTCAAAACCGATCTTACTGCACCAACGCTTACGGCGGAACCATTTAGAAACGGGTATTCATGGCTTAACGGTCTGCTGTTATACGGAGATCACACGATGTATCTGATCACCGGCGGACAATCACAGGGAGGCAATACACAAATACACCGCATAACGGGAACGGAATAAAAAAGGGGCTTGTCTTATGGGTATTTCACTCAATAGTTAAAAGGGTTTCTAACGGAGAAGAGGATAACACGGAAGTTTTACCGGTTATCGTAAGGAATTTTCCATCGTTATTAAAAATGAGTCTGTCGTGGGTTTGGGGGGGAAAGGCCCGAAAGCACGACAGGCGCAGTTTGTTTTGTTGTTACTATTAAATACAATTTACAGCGGCCGGAAAGACCGAAAACAACGCCAAGGGATTGTAAGTGGGTGTGAG
>JAVBNT010000025.1:0-66627 GCA_031551355.1 Candidatus Xenobia bacterium
ACGTGGGGGGCTGACGTGCTATGTGGGTCAAAAAAGCCCCACTTAGCACGACAGAAAATGGCGAAAAATAGCTTGCTTTATAGCCTTTTGCTATTCTTTTCTTAATTTTTCACCATTTTTACAATTATATTTGAACCGGCAAAAGCCGGTTTTGCCGGGTAAGCCCGGTGACCGTTATCTTTTATTCCATGTTAAAGGGGCCGCCGTTATCACGACAGCCCCCTAACTGCGCCCACGGGAGGATAAATACCGGTTAAAAACTCTCTGTGTCCTCTTCTTCTCTGTGAGGAACCCTTTTCTTTGAATTTAATGATTAGCGCTAATAAGTTTTTATGATTTTTTGAGAGGTGACTGTTATGCGAAAATATGCTTTATTGATTATCTTGTTTTTTGCCTTGTTTTTATCAGGGTGCGTGTCTAAAAAACCGGGTGTTGAAAATAAAAAAGAGCTTGTAGAACAGGCTTCCGGCTTTTTTCTTGATCTTTCCTCCGATATAAAGAATGGAAAATGGGAAAATGTCTGGAATCGGCTGTCGGAAGAATCAAAAATATCATTCATTAACGAAATGAATGCTTTGAGAAAAGATTTGTATGAAGTCCCACCTGAGGAAAGGAAAGCAAATATTCCCGGCTTTACTGTTTCTTATGAACATGTACTCCAATTGACCGATATGGCTCTTTTTGATTTTATTATGAGCAACAAGAAAGCAAACATCGGCGTTTTAAGCGAATTGCACAGTGATTTTGAGCAAATACCCTCGGGAATTTTAAACAAGGCCTCCGTAACGTCGAGTTCGGCAGAGCTTGTTTTGAGGAATGGAAATATTAGAAAACTTGTTTATTCAAAAGGCAAGTGGTATTTAGATTTTTTACTTACGAAAGATTGAGTGAAGTAAGCATTTTTACTTCTGCTGTCTTTTAATAAATAAATATTTTTATATAATTTATGTATTTATGTTGTTTTTGCAGGGATGCTATTCAGGAGAGTTTAGTATGTAATATTATAATACTACGATGAATGTTGAGATGTCAATAACCATATGATATTTTTAATATCATGTTATTGACGGTACTTTTGCGAGGGGAGAGTTTTTATTCCTTTACCGGACTCTTTTTATTATTTTTTTTGTTTTTCGATGCTTCGGAGACAATTGCCAGAGTCATTCCCAGAGGTTTTAATATTTTAAGAATTGTTGTTACTCTGGGATCGATATTTCCTTTTTCTATTCTGGCTATAAACGGCTGCTTTACACCACATATATTTTCGAGGTCTCTTTGACTTAATTTCTTTTTGTTCCTGAGCTTTACGATTTCCTCAATGATGTCTTTTTTGAGACAGCATTCCGCCATTTGACTGGCGGTAAGTCCGGTTTGCTCGGTCATGTCATTATGATCTACGTAGGTTTTCCCTTTTATAACGGTACTCACAGTTATTGCCTCCTAAGCGTATTGTTGTAATGGATCTGTTTAACGAATAAAACTTATAAAGATAGAAAAATATATGGTAATGCATGCATGATACGAGGTCTTTTTCGTCAACAGACCCCAATAAAAAAGCTGCATTTTTACGTGTACTTTTACAAAAATATAAAAACATTAAAAAATCAAAATATAAATTTATGGAGATGAGGGGACTCGAACCCCTGACCTCTTGGGTGCGATCCAAGCGCTCTCCCAGCTGAGCTACATCCCCGTCGGCAATTTAGTATTTTGAGACTCATTAATGTTTTTAAAATTGACTAGTATCACTTAATGCATCTTTTCGGTTATTATACTTTATAATTGTATTTGATCACATTCAAAAAGTCAACTTTTTTGAATGGATTTTATTCGTTATCACTTTTGTAATCATTCGCCCTCGTTGAAAATAATTTGTTTTCTGTTATAATTCATTGTATGGGCATAAACAAATTTCCGGATCACAATGATTCTCATGAGCTGATAAGATTTTTAATTGCGATTGTTCTGTCTGTTTTTATTCATGTCGCTTTGTTTTCTTTTGTTCCGAAGGAAGTGAAAAAGCAGGACAAACCTCTTTCGTTTAAAGTGGTTTATTCCGGTAAAAAGGCTAAGGCTGCCGCCAAGAGTGCCGCTGTTAAGAAAGTTCCGCCCAAGCCGGAAAAAAAAATAGTTACTCCGGTAATGAAGCCTGCGGCTGTAAAACCTGTCGTCACGCCGCCTAAGAAGGATAAACCGCCGAGCAAACCTGTGAACATCGTTCCGCAGCCGACTCCTGAACCGCCAAGAGACGAACCGGTTAATGTTGATGAAGAACTTGGTAAAAGCGAGGACGCGGAAGCTGTTGCCGATTCATCGGGACAGGACTCATCAGGGGAATTCGGAGATTCAGCCGGCAATGGTGACGGCGCAGGAAAGGAAAATGAAAAACCCAGGAAGGAGCAGCTTGGCGATAACAGGCTTTTCATATTGCCTCTTCAGCACGCGGAAATAACCGCTGAGAAAGCTCTTGAAATGTGTGACGAGCTGACTGATGATGAGAAAAAAAGAGCCTATGTGCTGGAGTTCGAGTTTACTCTAAATTTGGAATCAGGTATTCCCGAGAATGTGAACCAGATAAAAAAAAGCGGCTTGGAAGAGCTTGACGCAACAGTAAAGGGTGTTGTGTCGCTGATGAGTTTTAACAGTTCGAATCCATCGGAAAAACATTTTCTCCCTGTTGTTATACTTTTAAAGCAGAATGCTTCCGTGGAACCGGGTGCGGTTCAGGGTGGGGAAAATAATCCTGCCGTTATTCCCGGGGAATAATTTTTATTTTTTTTGCAATCATGGCAAATTTTTATTGTCTAATTTTTCTGACCATATTTTTAACAGCAATTTTATGTCTTCTTTTATTTCTTCTTCCGTCATTTCTGCTTTTACATCAAGACGATCGAGTATTTCCAGTTCAAAATTTTTGAATCCGTATTCGTTCAGCTCTTTTATAAGCTGCTTGGGCATGGCCCCGGTCGATTCGGTTTTTTTACCGAATTCGAATTTATTGATGATACTCTTTATACTCATCGAACTGTCCAGAAAGAAATTGCCTGTAGCTTTGTTGATAATGCGATAGACTCCCGGATCCGCGAGTGTCTGTTTATATTGTGATTTTAATTCTTTTCTGTTTATATCTGTCATTGCTTTTCCACCCCTAATTCCTTAAGTATTTGTATCACATATCAATTTGCCATATTGGCTTATGCTCCTTTTACAGTTGATTTATTACATTGCCGGCAGGTATAATTATGCCCGGATAGAATTTTAGCCCAGACAAATTATTACACATTTTTGGAGAATTTTATGAAAGATATTGCCGCAATTATTCTTGCTGCCGGAAGAAGCAAAAGAATGTTCACTAACATCCCCAAAGTTTTGCATGAAGTTGGAAACAAGCCTTTGATTGACAGGGTTTTGGAGGCAGTTTCTTTTCTGAAACCTAAGTCTGTTCACACTGTTGTCGGTTATGAGAAAGAACAGATAATGGAGCATTTGGGAGAAAAGGTAAATTTTGTAGAGCAGAAAGAGCTGCTTGGTACGGGCCATGCCGTACAGCAGGTTGTTCCCTTTCTTGGTGCTGAACAGGACGTTCTGGTTATATGCGGCGATATGCCTCTTATTTCAGGAGCAGAACTGGAAGCTTTTTACCGTTCTCACAAGGATTCCGGCAAGGCTTTTTCGTTAATGAGCGCTGTCGTCCCCTGGGAAAGCGACTTTGGACGCATTATTCGCGATCAATCGGGAAATGTTTCGGCAATCAGAGAATATAAAGATGCTTCCGGTGAGGAGAGAAAGGTAAAAGAAGTTAATCTGGCTTTATATCTTATAAACAGGGAAGCTCTT
This sequence comes from Candidatus Xenobia bacterium, assembly GCA_031551355.1. Taxonomy (GTDB): domain Bacteria; phylum Vulcanimicrobiota; class CADAWZ01; order CADAWZ01; family CADAWZ01; genus JAVBNT01. Next base: position 3,838 of record JAVBNT010000025.1, read on the forward strand.
TTGAATTTTTTGCCTTTGCTTAAATCTGAGAATGTCCAGAAAGAGTTTTATTTAACAGATTTGGTGTCTTTGATGGCTGCAAAGTCACTTCAGATAAATGCTTATATATGCGAAGATCCGATCATCTCCAGAGGCGTCAACAGCAGGGTGGATCTGGCTGAGCTGAATGCGATTGTGAAAAACAGAAAACTCCATCACCTTATGATGGCCGGGGTTACGGTAATAGATCCGGCAAGCTGTTTTGTCGATGAAGACGTGGAAATCGGTATGGATACTGTTCTTCATCCTTTTACGGTTATAACCGGAAAGACCGTCATCGGTAAGAACTGCTCGATAGGTCCGTCTGCCACGGTAAAAGACGCTTCCATCGCCGATGGAGTTACTATTTTAAACTCTATCATTCTTTCTTCCGAAATAGGCGAGAATGCTTCTGTCGGACCGTTTTCCTATGTAAGGCCTGATAATAAGGTTGGCCGGAATGTCAGGATTGGCGATTTTGTGGAAATTAAAAAATCCGTTATCGGGGACGGTTCTAAAGTTCCCCATCTTTCCTATGTCGGAGATGCAATTATCGGTGAAAAGGTTAATATTGGCGCCGGAACGATAACATGTAATTATGACGGAAAAAATAAACACCGTACGGAAATTGGCGATGGAACCCATATCGGTTCAAATACTAATCTGGTCGCGCCTGTATCGGTTGGTAAAAATGTTGTTACCGGAGCCGGTTCCGTAGTTACCAGAGATCTTCCTGACGGTGCGGTTGCATTCGGAGTTCCTGCAAAAATAAAGAAATAATAATATCCTTTAAAATAAATCTTGCATGTCTTGCCGTGATGTTGTATAATCTATCAGACACTTTTGAAGTTGGTGAATCAATATGAGTTTTCCGCTTGAAATGGATAGTTTTAAGGAATATTCGGAGAAATATTCTTTGGTTGGCAGTAATGTGGCTCTTTTTACAGGAAATGCTCACCCACGTTTGGCTTACGATATTTGCCGCTATCTTAACTTACCGCTTAGCAAGTCTATTGCGACAACTTTTACGAATGGTGAGACCAGAGTGAAAATTGAAGAGACTGTTCGCGGGAAGGATGTTTACATCGTCCAGCCGATCTGCGGAAAAGTAAATGACAGTGTTGTTGAACTGCTTTTAATGATCGATGCAGTGTCCAGAGCGTCCTCAAAAACAACAACTGCGATCGTTCCTTATTACGGATATGCAAAACAGGAGAAAAAGACCTCCGGTAGGGAGCCTATTTCTGCAAAACTTTTTGCCAATATTTATACTGTTGCCGGTGTAAACCGCCTGATAACGGTAGATCTCCATGCTGCGGCGATTCAGGGTTTTTTTGATATCCCTGTGGATAATCTTACCTTTGCTCCGCTGCTGCTTGATCATTTTTCGAAAAAGAAGCTTGAAGATCTTGTAATCGTTTCGCCTGATGCCGGTGGTGTGGCCAGGGCAAAGACTTTTGCTGAAAAGCTGCATGCGTCTTTGGCAATTATTTTTAAACGCAGAAAGAGTCCGGATCATGTGGAAATGATTGATATTGTCGGCGATGTTGCCGGTAAAACGGCAATACTTTTTGACGATATGATTTCCACCGGCGCCACTTTAATAGAGGCGTCCAAGATCCTTAAAAGTAAGGGTGTAAAGAGGATTTTTGCTTGTGCGACTCACCCGCTGCTTGCAGGAAGTGCTATAAAGGACATAGAAGAGTCGGATATAGAACAGGTTGTGGTTGCGGATACAATTCCTATTCCCATACAGGCGTTAAATGGGAAGTTTGTTTATATTTCGGTAGCCCCGCTTATAGGAGAAGCTGTAAGGCGGGTTCATTATAATTTATCAGTAAGTAAGCTTTTTGATTAGGGAGGATTTATGAAACAGGTAATACTTGAAACAAAAAAACGTGAAACATCCGGTAAAAGCGCTGCAAAGAAAAGCAGAAAAAACGGCTTTGTACCTGCTGTAGTATATGGTAAGGAAACAGATGCTCTTAATATAGAGATACCTGAAAGAGATTTCAGCAAGGGACTTTCCAGACATGGAATGAATACTCTTTTCAGTATAAAAATAGGCTCTGAGACTCATACCGCTATGGTGAGCGAAGTTCAGAGAGCTCCTTTGACAAAAGAAATTTTTCATGTGGATTTCCATAAAATAGCTCTTGACGCAATGATTACGACGACAGTTCCCGTAAAACTTGAAGGAGAGAGCAAAGGGGTTAAATCCGGCGGTATTTTGGAACAGCTTCTTTGGAATATTGAGATAGAAGTTTTGCCTCTCGAGATTCCTGAGTGTATAATGGTAGATATTACCGGCCTTGATATTAATCAGGAATTCAGGGTTAAAGACCTGAAAGTAAAAGGTTTTAAAATTACTTCCCCAATGGAAGATCTCGTTGTCGCTGTTCATTCACAGACTGAGGAAGAAGAATCTACGGACATATTTGCAGAGCCCTCCGCAGAGCCTGAAGTTATCAAAAAGGGTAAGGAAGACAAAGAATAGTCTTTTGTTTTTTGAAGAAAGGGCACGTTCGGACAGCGTGCCCTTTTCTGTCTTTTGACCTTCAGACAAGGAGACCTGACTAAATGCCCCTGACACCTAATCATGGCAAATGGATTTCCAGGACATCCCGTATAGTTCTTGTATTTGTTATTGTATTGTTTCTGGCTGTTACGGCATATTTCTCATTTAATAACTATTTTAGGGGAAATGTGCATGGATTTGTTATTTGCCCTTCTGTCGCTATTTCCGATTCAAAATTTGCCGCTACCGTAGTTCTGAGAAAAGTCTCAGACGATACGCCATTGTCCGATGTCGTAATATCCTCCCAATTGTCCGACTCTTCGGGAAAGGTTTTGGAAAAAAAATCTTCGGAAACTGATCTTACGGGCAGTTCTTTACTGGAAATTCCGGTCCCGGACGGTATTAGCGGTCCGATTACCTTCAGTTGTCATGCAAGAACCTCGGCCGGCAGTTTTTCCTTCAAAAAGAAAATACCGGTAAAAGAGGACTGGAAGATCGGCTTTATCACTGATAAAGATAATTATTCTCCCGGAGATGCTGTCGTTTTCCAGACGGAACTTTCCAAAAACGCTCTTCCTGCCGCCGGAGATATTTCGTTGAGAATGTTTGATCCTTCCGGCAATATTCTTTTTTCCACTCAGGGTAAGGCTTCTGACTTAGGAGTATTTTCCGGAACAATCCCACTTGGCTCAAGAATTCTTCCCGGCCTGTATAAGATAGATATCTCTTCCTCGAAAACGGCCATTTCCAGATCCCTTAGAGTTTCCGCTCATTCGACGGATTCGCTGAATCTTAAAATAAATACATTTCGCGGATATTTTCTTCCCGGACGTGAAAATTATATAACTTTGACTGTGCAGGACCGGTTTGGAGCTAAAGTTGCCGGAGCGGAAGTGTTTGCCGCCGTATCTGAAAAGGTTGACGATAATATTGATTCCAGAGATCAGTTTCAGGGAGAAACTGATCTATACGGACGTTTTACTTTTAAATATAGGCCGGGCATGTACGAGGAAAATGTCCTGTCGGATAAAAAAGCCGAGATCCTGATCGAGGCCAGCGCAAAAAATCTTGGTAAAGATCAGGTTATGGCGGTCAAAAGCTATCCTTTTACGGAAAAACAGCTTGGACTGTATTTCTTTCCCGAAGCAAAAGTTCTTGTGCCAGGTTTGCAAAACCGTATATTTTTATTTGTCTGTACCCCTGACGGGGCACCTGCGGAATCTGAAATAACTGTAAATCTTAAAGAGCAAAAGCTTTATCTTGAGACGGACAAAACAGGGTTGACTTCTTTTGTAATGGATCCTGCGTTACAGGCAGGATTTGTGCCGATGGTAAAGGCAAAGGACTCTTTTGGCAACAAGATAGAGACCTCGTTTGATTTTTCATCGTTTATTGTTCCCCAGACATTTGTGGCTTCAGCAGAGAAATCTATTTATAATGCCGGCGATTTCATCGATCTTAAACTGAGAACTACTGAATCCGCTTCGATATTTTATTTGTATCTGCTCAGCGGTAACCGCATTCTATTCAGTAAGATGTTTGCTGCTTCAGAGGGAACTAAAATGGAGCGTTTTGTTTTGCCTTTCTCTGCTAAAGGCCCGTGTAATATGATTGTTGCTAAAATAGATGCGGACGGCGTGTTTGATAGAATTTCAATTCCGGTTTACATTGTTGAAAAAAAAGATGCAAATCTGAGCATCAATACGGATAAGCAGACATACTTCCCATATGAGAGAGCCAAAATAGACTTTAAGCTTTCCGGAAACGTGTCTGATTCTTCAATAATCACAACGTCCGTAACTCCAAACTCCATTCCGTTTTTTATCTATGATAAGGATGATTTATTTATAAAAACGGTGCCGAACCCAATTGCATTATCGATGCTATCTTCTCTGCATTCCCCGCTGGATCCCTCGGCGGACATTGCTCAAAACAATATGAGGGTTTTAACTTCTGTTCTTTACACGGGGGAATCGCGGGAAAAGCTTTATTTTGAAGATGTATATACAAGCGGCATAAAATCAGGATATGAGAAGAAAATAACCTATTATAAAGACCTTTTGTCGCTGATCGTGCGCGTATCTCTTTTGCTGTGTCTGTTGACTTTCTCCATGCTTATAGTTCTTGTTTTATTCCGTTTCTATGCTTTGCTTTCTTCGAATGTGCATCCTCTTTCAATTGCATCTCCCGATGAGTTAGGTTCTTTGCTTACGCTTAATATTGGTATCCCTTTTGTGATTTTTCTGTCATCACTGACATGCTTTTATTTTCTTTTTGCAAAAAATATTTCATTCGACACTTTTCTTTCTTCAAACAGCGTCGTCTGGCCGGTAATGATTGCCGTTATTCTATTGTTTTTGTTTGCTCTTACGCTTACGCATATTATTTCCACATTTAAAGCCGCCAAAGTTTCTACATCATTCATATGGTCTGTCAGGTGTACCCTGGTCTATACGATAAGCCTGATAATAGTATTGCTTTTCTTTATGTTGTCTCTGAGAAGTAATTTTGATCTGCTGACTCTTAAAACAATTTTAACCGGCAATATCTTTTTTATAGAACTGGCGGTTGTTTCTTTTTTTCTTATGCCGTTCATTATACTTTCACTGTCTTTTGCTTACTTTACCAGGCCTATGCCCCTGCCGTTTTACAGGGGGATTTTATATTTTTTCGGTTTTCTTTTTGTGTTTCTTTTTTCTTTTGTTTTATTTGAGCTTTTTACCGGAAATACGCTTGTGAGTATCGGCCTGACGGATAAGTTGAAAATAGGCTCTCAGCATAAAGAAAAGCGCGGCGGCAATGAAAACAACTATGAAGCAAATGGGTCCGGAGAACTTGTCAGAGGAATGGAGTATTTCGGCAACAGCTTTTTATTTGATACCCGGACAGCTTCAAAAGACGGCAATGCGGAATTGACTTTTTCCGCTCCGCCTCATCCGGGAGAGATTTTTATTCAAAGTATGGCATATACTAAATCCGGCAAAACCCCGTCCATATCTAAAAAAATTACGGTTGTAAGGCCTTATAGTGTTCTTTTTACTTTGCCTTCAGAGATATATGAAGGAGATAAACTGGTCGTTCCCGTTTACATATCCAATAACACCCGGTCTCGGGCTAAGTTTTTTTTGCGTTGCGTGATTAGCGATGAAATTGCCATGGATGGTGCCGGTGACGTTAAAATCGAACTTTTACCGGGAGCATCCACTGTTAAGCGTTTCTATCTGAAAGCAGTAAAGCCGGGAGCGGCTTCAGTCTCTGTTTCTGTTCAGGACGGAAAATTTGAAGATACCCAAAATCATGGTGTAAACATACTGCCGAACGGATACTCGGATCTTAAGATTCTCAACGGTGTGTTCGGTGATTCCGGCGGAAAAATTTCGCTTTCAGATAAAGAACTGGCCGGAGTAAAGAATGCTGTACTTTATATTGAACCTGGTTTTCTGACGATGTTGCTTGAGGCAAATAGGAATTTGAAGCATCATTTTTCAAGTACTTCTTATTATTCAATATACTCAATGAAGCTTAAAGCGATGATTTTGAAGTATATGGCGGATTCCAATAACTCCTCATTACCTGTATATAAAGAGATCGAGGGAGAGCTTATTATGGAATATCAGAATTTGCTGGTCTATAAGAGTGATGATGATATGTTTTCTGTTTTTGAAAATTCCAAGCCTTCAATTGGTGTAACGGCAAATACTCTTGATGCGCTTTCCTGCGTATCGTCATTAATATTTGTGGATCCTGATTTGCAGTTCCGTGTCGCGGATAAACTGTTGGAGCTTCAAAGGCCGGACGGGTCCTGGGAAACAAGTCTGATCGTGTCCTCCAGGGTTTTGTTTGCGCTTGAAAGCTCCGGATATTCAAAAGATAAAAAATTTAAGAAAGGTCTTGAATATTTGAAAAAAGCAGTGAGGGAAACACAGGACCCTTATGCTCTGGCATTGGCTGCAAGAGTATTTTATGGAAAAGACAAGGAAATTCTTGAAAAAATAACATCTTTACTGAATAAAAATCTTCTGCATACGGCAGGAACATCTCACTGGAGTTCCAGTCAGGGATTGTTTAATTCGGTTCCCGGACTGGAGACCGATATTGAGACAACGGCACTTGCGCTGCGCGTTTTGAATCAGCATCCGGGATACGATGAGTCCGCGCGTCTGGCCACCGAATTTCTTATGAAAAACAGGGATAAGTATGGCGATTGGTATTCTCTGTCAGCCGCCTATGAGAGCCTGGAAACACTGATGGCTGTTTACTCTAAAAAACCGCAAACCCAGATAGCTTTGAAAGCGTCTGTTAATAAAAAATCTTATGATTTTTCGGTTTTAACCGATTTGCATTCGGTTTACTCTGTAGACATTGATAAATCATGTTTGTTAAAGGACAATACCTTTAAGCTTAATACCCCCGCGGGGATTTACGGAACATACCGCTTTGCCGTTTCTTCTGTCTCGGATAAGGCTCCCCCTGTAAAATCGGCCAATTTGGACGGACTAAAGTTAAAGTCTTCGTTTAGCAGAAAAAAATGCAGTATAGGGGATTCTGTTACTCAATATGTAACTCTTGTCAATGAAAGCGAAAATGAACTTAATAATTTGGCGATAGAAATACCTTATCCACCTGGATTTTCTTTTGTAAAAAGCGGTGAAGACCGTGATGAATTTTTCGATTATGTCTATGATGCTAAAAAGGTTATCGTCTATTTGAAACCTCTCGCAAAGGACGGCTCTGTGAAGATTTCCTTTAGGTTCAGAGCTATGCAGGAAGGCAGTGTTAAAGTGTCGGAATCTTCGGCTTATATATTTTTTAATCCGCTTAACAGGATTTATTCCGGCCGCGAGTCTTTTAGTATTTCAAGATAGAATTATCAGCTTCACTTACAGCCGGCTTATCCAGAAGGTAGTCTAATTTTATCCGTTCTCTGGTTGCCGCTTTGAAGATATTTTCTTTTATCCCTCTGTTTTGCCGGCGTAGCTCTTCGATTATTCTTTTCATCAAAGCTCTTTTGGAGTCATTTGCGTATTTGCATTCGGGCATTGCCGGATAGTTTTGTTTTGCAGTATATTTTTTTATATAACGTTCTTCCACGTAGGCAAATGGTCTTATTATATTCAGTTTTCCGTCGAAAATGGGTCTATTTGGCAGCATTGCGCTGATGTTGCCCTGAAAAAACAGGTTCATTAATATTGTTTCAGCGATATCGTCCTTATGGTGGGCAAATACGAGTTTACTGCAATTAAGCTCTTCACAGAGCCTGAACATTGTATCCCTTCTTCTTTTGGCGCACCAATAACAATAGCTCCTTTCCGCAGCCTTGCTTATGGGGGCTTTTTTTATTGTTATTTCCATTTTTTCAGATGCAAAATATTCTTTTATTATTTCAGCGCAGCCGTCTCCCATATCAATATGGACATTGGTTATTTTGAAATCAAACGGTGCTCTTTCTCTCCATTTTGGAAGAAGTCTGGCCAGAGTCAGGCTGTCTTTTCCGCCGGAAACAGCCATTGTCAGATTGTCGCCGGGTGAAATCATCCGGTAATCGAAAATAGCCTTGCCCATGGTTTTTGAGATATGGTGCTCAAGATAAGATTCTTTCATTTTGGGAAAAATTAAATATTTATTTCTTTTTTCCTGTGTTAAATGTATTTTTTTATATTGTTGCCTGGATTTTCGTTATATTTGCAGAAATAGGCAATAATCGGCTGATAATTGATAAAATGGCGTTATTTTTTAATATTTGTTCATTTTTCAATAAATAAATAATTATTGCAGAAGGAATCAATAAAATAAAGGTTAAATTTAATTTCTAAAGTTTTATTTTAATATAATACTGAAAAGGAGAGTTGCATATTGAAGTTAAGTGATTTGTTCCGAACGAAGACAGTGGAATGTATTTTGCATGAATGCAGTGTTTCTCAAAGTCAACTGAAACGTGCCTTAGGTCCTTTGGATCTTGTTTTTCTGGGCATCGGTGCTATTATCGGTGCCGGAATTTTTGTTATTACGGGAACAGCCGCTGCCGGTGGCGCCAGTCATATCGGCGCAGGACCGGCAATTGTTGTCAGTTTTCTGATAACCGGAATTGCCTGTGGTTTCGCCGCCCTTTGCTATGCGGAGTTTGCCTCCATGATTCCGGTTGCCGGCAGTGCTTATACTTATTCGTATGCAACTTTGGGTGAATTTATCGCCTGGATTATCGGCTGGGATTTAATTCTCGAATATATGGTCGCTTCGGCGGCGGTTGCCATCGGCTGGTCCGGCTATTGTAAATCGTTTTTAACGACTTTGAGCGGCGGGCGTTTCGAGATTCCGGGATTTCTTACAACCGATGTTATGACGGTTGTGGAGGCCTTGAACCATCCCGGCAAGTATATTGACAAGTTTGCCCCCAAGTTTCCTGAATTGGCGGCGAAAGTCTCTGCTGTTGCTGCGGATCCCGGTATTCATGATAAGCCGGAGCAAATGCTGCAGCTTATAAATTCCGTTCCGGCGGCAATAAACCCGCTGACATCGGATCCTGTGCTAATGAAATTTCATGCCCTTCTGACCACTGTTGTCGGCGCTCCTCACATAGGAAATATACCTCTATGTATAAATTTGCCGGCTGTTCTTGTAATATTGGGAATAACTTTGCTTCTCGTTGTCGGCATTTCGGAAAGTGCCAAGACGAACAATATTATTGTCGCGCTTAAATTTGTCATACTGGCTGTTTTTGCGATCGTCGGCCTGCAGCATATTGACCCTAAAAACTGGACTCCCTTTATGCCTAACGGCATTAAAGGTATACAAACCGGCGCGGCGATGATTTTCTTTGCTTATATAGGTTTTGACGCCATATCCACTACGGCGGAGGAAGCCAAAAATCCGGGAAAAGATATGCCGATCGGTATTATCGGTGCTCTTACCGTTTGTACCGTTATGTATATTGTTGTTTCCGGAATTATGACCGGTATTTGTCCCTGGAATATGCTTGGAACTGCCGAACCTGTCGCAACGGCTCTTAATTATGTCGGCGAACACTTTATTGCTTCCTACATTGTTTCGGTCGGCGCCGTTGTCTCGCTGCTGGCTGTTTTGATTGTTATGCTTATGGCTCAGCCAAGAGTTTTTATGTGTATGGGGCGCGACGGTTTAATGCCCAAATGGTTTTCAAAAATACACCCAAAATTTAAAACACCTTATAGAAGCACTATTATCAATGGTTTAATTGTTGCTGTTATTGCCGGTGTTTTTAATATCAACGAAATAGCCGAGCTGTGTAATATCGGAACCCTTTTTGCTTTTGTTCTGGTTTGTGCGTCGGTAATAGTTCTCCGCTACCGTTCTCCGCATCTACACAGACCGTTTAAGACCCCGTTTGTTCCGGTTGTGCCTATTCTTGGAGTGCTGACCTGCCTTTATCTGATGCTTGGATTGCCGATGACAACCTGGATAAGATTTGTTGCCTGGCTTGGAATAGGATTGGTTATTTACTTCATTTACAGTCATAAACACACCAGCTATACTACTGTTGTTCCGGCAGTAGCGGAGGGTGAGCCCGCTACTGAACCGGCTGATGCCGGCGGAGAAGAAGGTAAAAGGGGCTAAGGCAGTCTCTGAGCCTATTTTCTTTACAAGCCGCAAGACGAGTCCCTTGTTTTGCGGCTTTTTTATCAAGGAGGGCAGATGGTTTTTTACGGAAATAGAAAAAGGTTTAAATTGTTGAAATTGACCGGATATTTACTTGCTTTGCTGATATTTTCTTTTGCCTGTTTTCTAAATATGCAGCATGAAGCGGTCAGGGCAAATTTGTTTTTGCTTTTTTCCTTTGTTGTTTTTTTTGTAACGTTTTTTATTTCGAAAAGGTTTGAAACAGGTTTGCTGAGTATTGGGCCGCAGGGAGTGGAGTTTGTAATTGGTCTGCGCATGGTCAGCATAGACTGGGACAACATTGAAAAAGTGGAACTTTTTACGTTTAAAAATCGCAAATGCCTTGGGATTTCAATGAAAAGCATTGATTTTGCTCCGGCCAGTTTGCTGCGGATTTTTGAGTTAAACAGGTCGGAAACATCGTATCATGCAAGTTTTGAACAAAAGTCTTTTGAGCTGTGTATTGACGATATTTTTTCAAATGTTTCGGGTTTTTTGAAAAATCCTGAAACGAGGTCTGTCCTTTCTCAAGAGACTGAGGGGCTGGACCGGGAGAGTAATGTTTAACTGTAGCCGATAAGTGTTTTCCGCGGCGGTAATAATTATTGGGAGGCAGACAAGCGGTGAAGAAAATATTTAGATCTTTGTTATTTTTTTATTTTTAAGTTTTTTAATGCATATGCCTCCACTCCTGCGTCTATAAGCGGTATTGCTCCTGCCAGAGCTTTTCCAGGAGATACCGTTGTTATTAAGGGAGAAAAATTTGCGGAAATAAAACTTTTGAATTCGGTTTTTTTCGGGGATTTAGAAGGTAAAGTTATTTCTGCAAACGAGCGGGAAATAAAAATTGTTGTTCCTGAGAAAGCAAGAAACTGCAATGTCGTTATTGTTCGTGGAGACAGCCGCAGTAATCTTTTTGAATTTTATGTGCTTCCCTGCCTTGGTCTGCAGCTCGTTCCTCAGGAACTTTACATTGGCGGCAGTGCCGTAATATCAGTTAATGTTTATGGTTCTGTAAAACCAAGCCTGAACGCAATGAAGATGACAAACAGCGTCAGGGTTTAGAGCGCAAACGTAAAGAATAGGGCTAAGGAAAATAAGACTGAAGCGCCTCCGCCGCCGTGAACGTTGTATTAGTTTTAAAGTAGATTTTTTATATTTGCAAGGGGCTGTCATGCTAACGGCGCCCCCTTGTTTCGTTTATGACAAATATTTTGTGACTGAATTGATAAAGAGGAAAAAGGTAGCATGTAGGAAGAAAATATTTAATTAGATTTTTTTATTTTTATTGGGAGAGTTTTTATATCAATGGTTAGATTTATTTTTATTTTAATATTGACATTTATTTTTTCCCCGGCAACAGTTTTTTCACAGCCTCAAAACGAGAAACCGGTTATTAAGGAGGTTACGCCTTTAAAAGCTTACTCCGGTGAGTCTATTACGATAAAGGGTGAACATTTCAGTAAGATTAAGCAGCAAAATTTAGTTTTTTTTGATAAACTTCAAGCAGAAGTAAAGTCAGCTAATGAGGACTTTATCGAGGTTATTGTTCCTGAAAACGCCAAAGTTTCCAACTTGTACGTAGAGGTTTCCGGACAGAAGAGCAATGAATTTAAGTTTTATGTTCTTCCTTATGTTGAGCTTAAGCTTGCCTCAAGTAAGATAGAGATAGGGAAAAAGACTAAAGGCATTATAAAGGTTTATGGCTCTAAAAAGCCATGGACTGTGCAAGTTATAAATAAGTACTATGAAATAATAGATATAGATGGCGGCCGTGAGATTACTCTTACAACATCCGGCGGAGAAGATAACGTCGCTGAAATTGGAATTATTGCCAAAAAGAAAGGTAATTTTAACATAAACTTTAAAGTCTTGTCAGGAGACCCTCAGGCCAAAAGAGAAGACTCTTTGGACTCTGAAAAAATACCGAAAGAGAATACACCGGCAGAAGAAGCCCTGAAGAAGGCTGAAGACAAGAAGCGCAGTGAAGAAGAGGCGCTGAAAAAGGCTGAAGACAAGAAACGCAGTGAAGAAGAGGCGCTGAAAAAGGCTGAAGACAAGAAACGCAGTGAGGAAGAAGCCCTGAAGAAGGCTGAAGACAAGAAACGCAGTGAAGAAGAGGCGCTGAAAAAGGCTGAAGACAAGAAGCGCAGTGAAGAAGAAGCCCTGAAGAAGGCTGAAGACAAGAAACGCAGTGAAGAAGAGGCGCTGAAAAAGGCTGAAGACAAGAAGCGCAGTGAGGAAGAAGCCCTGAAGAAGGCTGAAGACAAGAAACGCAGTGAGGAAGAAGCCCTGAAGAAGGCTGAAGACAAGAAACGCAGTGAGGAAGAAGCCCTGAAGAAGGCTGAAGACAAGAAGCGCAGTGAGGAAGAAGCCCTGAAGAAGGCTGAAGACAAGAAACGCAGTGAAGAAGAGGCGCTGAAGAAAGCTGAAGACAAGAAACGCAGTGAGGAAGAAGCCCTGAAGAAAAATCCTCCGGCAAAATCTGTTGACGATTTGAATATTCCTGACACCAAGGAGACTTTTTTCCGCCCTAAAAATGATTTTTAGTAGTTTTATTTTTACTTTTTGGCTTTAAGGAGCTGAGAATCAATATGGATAATAATTTTTCATCGGAAGTCCTTTTAAATATTGACTATGAGGAAAAGCCTGAGATAATTGTCGATCTTGGCGGAGAAGGCTTCATTGCTTCAGAGGAGATGGAAGAAGAGCAGGAAACTGTAAGGGCTATTCTTTCTTTTGATTCCGATGACGATGAGTATTATGACTATCCCGACCCTGAGTTGGCCGAGGAGTTTGAAGAGGCTAAAACAGATTCAGACCCGGACCCGGAGGAAATGCAGGGGCAACCGGAGCCGTCCGGAGAGGCTGATGGTATTCCGGAGACGGAAGAGATGGTTGCGGAAAAGGAGACTAATGTTTCTCCTGCAGAAGTTAAAACAGTTATTGCGGAGATGGATATTCCTGATTATCCTGCCGCCGATAAAAGAAAGTCTATTGCCAAATCAAGTGGAGGGTCTGCTGCCGGTCCTGTTGATCTTGCCGCCAGACAGCAGCTTAAAGCCGAGGATTTTAATAATAAAGGTAAGGAATATTTGAAGCAGAGTATGGTTGAAGAAGCCAAGGCCTGTTTCTCGAGGGCTTTGGAAATAGCTCCGCAACATGCTAAAGCTTTGAATAATCTTGGTTATTCACATTTTCTGGATCATAATTTTGAAAATGCGGCAAAATATTTTAAGCAGTCAATTCAGGCAGATCCGTTTCTGGATGTGGCCAGAGTTAATTTTGCTAACTCTATGTTGTCTCTGGGACAGAAAGACAAAGCCGAGGTTCTTTACAATCAGCTATTGGACAATGCGCCGGAAGATTCAAATATGTATTCATATATAGGCAAAGTCTGTTCGATGTCGAATATGAATAAAAGCGCGATTAACGCTTATGAGAAAGTTCTTAAAAACGATTCCGGCAATGTTTCCGTTCTTAATGATCTCGGGGTCTGTTATTCCAGGGAAGATAATTACGACAAGGCTATAGAGCAGTATAACAGGGTTCTGGAGCTTAGTCCCGGCAATGCATATGCCTATAATAATATGGGCATTGCCTTTGGAAAAAAAGGCCTGATGCAGGAGAGTATAACTTCTTTTGAATACGCTGTAGCATGTAAACCGGATCTTGTTTCTTCTCTTTGTAATCTTGGTTTTGTTTACGGGAAACAGGGTGAGCAGGATAAGGAACTTGAAATGTACCGCAAGGTGCTGGAAATAGATCCCAATAACTCTCAGGCTCAGCAGTCAATAGGACAGACACTGCAGTCTCAGGGCAGTAACGAGCAGGCGATAGAATTTTATCAAAAGGCGGTTGAGACTAACCCCGGTGTTCCAAGTGCCCACTTCGATCTCGCCAATTCACTGCAGATAAAGGGTGATACCGACAAAGCCATAGAGTCATATAAGAAAGCCATAGAGTTGTCTAAAGAAAACCCTGAGGCACATAATAATCTCGGTCTGGCTCTTCAGCAGAAGGGCGATGCGGAAGAGGCTATTGCCGAGTTTCTCAAGGCGGTGTCAGAACGCCCGGAGTTTCTTGAGGGGTGGAATAATTTGGCGGTCGCTTATCACAGTATAGGGCGTATTTCCGATGCTCAGGATGCCTGGCACAGGTGTCTGGCTATCGATGATAATTTTGTGGAGGCCTGGAATAATCTGGGGACGGCAGAATTTATGGCCAATAATTTTGATGAGGCCATAAGATTCTTTTCAAGGGTTATTGAACTGAATCCTGATGATGCCAAGGCTCATTGTAACCTTGGCAATGCATGGTATGTCGCCGGGGATATTGACAAGGCTATTGAGGAATGTACTCTTTCTATTGAGCTTCAGCCTACGGCATGGGCACATTTTATTTTGGGAAGTTCCTGGTATGCAAACGGTATGTTTGACCGTGGAATAGAGGAGTATAAAAAAGCTGTTGAGCTGCAGGATGATTTTGTGGAAGCCAGAAGTGTTCTTGGAGTCTGTTACAATGAGAGAGGCCAGTTGCTTGATGCCCTTAAAGAGTTTCTTAGGGCTAAAGAGATTGATAAGACTTACGCTGAGGCTTATTATAATGCCGGAAATGTCTATGTAAAGCTCGGCAAGCAAATGGATGCTTTAAGTGAATTCAGGCAGGCTGTTGAGATAAATCCTGATTATGTTGATGCAATATATGAGTTGGCACTTTCAGAAGAGAGCTGCGGCAGTAAGATAAAGGCGCGCGATGCTTGGAAGCGTTTTATGCAGCTTACAGAGGGGCAGATTATGGATTGGGAAAAAACGAAAGAGGCTGAGAACAGACTTGCCCATCTTGAGCGGGAAATAAAAAGGGAGCAAAAAAAGAAGGCTGTTCAAAATGAATCTTCAGCGCCTTCTCCCGAAGAGGAGCAGCAGTAATGCAGACTTACTGTTGTTCGGTTAAGTTGTTTTTTTGATTTATAACTTTTATAACTCCTTTAAGAGCGGTGTCCGTATCGGGATAAGTGAGAAAGGTTCTTGAAAGTCCCGACGTTCTTAATAAGTTTTTTACTGCCGGGGACATATCGGCAAGGCATATGAGTCTTCCCATTTTTCCGGCAACTTCTTTTAAACCGATCAAAACCCTTAAAGCAACATTATCTATGTGTTCTATAGCCGAGCAATTAATAATCAGACTGCTTTTGGCTTCAACAATTTTATTATAAATAAGGCTTTTGTTGTTTATGATTTCCGGGTATGCAAAATCTTTTCCCGAAGTAAACAAGAGAACTTCAGGAGTTAATACTTTCCATTCAGGTTTCTGTTTTAGCATTTTTTGTTTCTAAAGTCAGTCTTCTTCCTGGTTTTTAGCTTCTTCCAATGCTTCAATTACTTCATCAATTGAACTTATTGGAAAACGCACTCCCTTTTTTGTCGGCAGCTCTTCCTCGGAGTCATTATCAGTATAGTATTCCCTGATATCAATATAAGTAGTGTCTTTCCAGTTTGTAAGCTTTATTTTTATTGTTTTTCCGTAACCGCGGTCTATTGATTTTAACTCTGTATCTTCTGACATCACTAAACCTCATTTCACATTTGTTATATTAAATTTTATTAAATTTTCCGAGATATAGCCCGGATCAAATAATAGATTCTTTGGAGTTCTTTCCGAGGGAATGCCAAACACAAGGAATCCTTTTCCCATCATCCCAGGCTGCAGGATTTCGCCCTCAAATTTAGGCTCAATGGTTGAGATACACCATTGATATTCTTCTTCATTTTCATCCTGGAGTGTAAGTTGATATGCATTATATTCGTATGTATCCCTTGTTCCATTGAGAACCATTACTTCTACGGCATAGTATTTGATGCCTTCCTTACGTATAAATCTGTTCGCTTCCTTATGAGGCGCAAAAGATAATACCGTAATCGAGATATTTTTTATGTCGGCAGTTTCACCTACTTTATATTCTTTTTCCTGGGCAAAAGAAACAGATGCCGTCATAAACATTATTATTAAGGCGAAAAAAATTTTTTTCATAAAATTCTCTCCTTTATGAAAATATTTTATATTTTAATGAATTTATAGCCTGTGCGATTATTTTCCTGCTTTAATGCGGTGTTATAACTTTTATTTGCAGATGAGTTTTTTTCTCATAAATTAAAAAAAAATTTGTTTATTTGCAGGAAATTTTTCTCTTTTTTTTAATTTTTTTTATCTTAAAATTCTTTTATACTGTTTTAGATTGTGAGTTGATTAAGTTTATGGGACAATTTTTCCGCTTAAAGCAGGTTTCCGAGTTGCTTTCCGAGAGCGAGAGTAAAGACAAAAAACTTAAGCGGGTTTTGGGACCCTGGGATTTGATTGCACTGGGAGTGGCTTCCGTTGTCGGCACAGGTATTTTTGCGACCATCGGAACGGCTGTTGCCGGCGGAAGTTCGCATTTGGGTGCCGGACCGGGAATTGTAATTTCATTTATAATTGCCGCGATGGCATGTTTTTTTACTTTGTTGTGCTATGCCGAACTTGCGTCAATGATTCCTATATCGGGGAGTGCTTACACTTATTCCTATGCGACGCTGGGAGAGATAGTTGCATGGATTATAGGCTGGGATCTGACTATTGAATATGGGGTCAGTGCCGTTGCGGTGGCGATATCCTGGTCCGAATACTTTGTGCAGCTGCTATCGGGGTTTGGACTTCATATTCCTTTATGGCTTTGCACCAATTACCGGGATGCGCAGGCGCACCCTGATATTCTTGCTGCCGCGCCCCATATCGGCAGTCTGCTTGTTGTTTTTAATCTGCCGGCTGTTCTTATTGTTTTGGCCGTCACCGTTCTCCTGGTTGTAGGTATCAGGGAATCTTCAAACGTCAATAATTTTATTGTATTGATAAAAATCGGGATTTTACTGTTTTTTATTCTGGCCGGTATAAAGTTTGTAACACCTGCCAACTGGCATCCTTTTATGCCTAACGGCTGGAGTGGCGTTCTAACGGGAACGGCACTGATCTTTTTTGCATACATTGGCGTGGACGCTGTTTCTACTACGGCAGAGGAAACTAAGGAGCCCGAAAAGAATCTTCCCAAAGGTATGATTGGCACATTGGCTGTGAGTACTGTTTTTTATATTGCGATTGCGCTGGTACTGACGGGCATGGCTCCTTATAGCCTTCTTGGAACAGGCGATCCTTTGGCACATGTCTTTGCTCTGCACAATATAAACTGGATTGCCGGTGTAGTATCTGCCGGCGCCGTTATTTCTCTGGCCTCGGTAATACTCGTAGTGCAGCTGGGGCAGTCGAGAATTTTCTTTTCAATATCCAGAGACGGATTGCTTCCGAAATGTCTTTCCGCAGTTCATAAAAAATTCAGAACTCCACATCTGGTTACTGTTGCAACAGGTATTATTGTTGCTTTTTTCGCTGCTTTTGCCAATATAAGTGAAGTTGTGGAGTTATGCAATATAGGAACTCTTTTTGCATTCATACTTGTATGCATCGGGGTAATTGTTTTGCGAAAAAAAGAACCTGAAAGGAAAAGGGCTTTTAAATGTCCTTATGTTCCGTTCGTTCCGCTTATAGGAATTGGTTTTTGTGTATTTCTTATGGTTCAGCTGCCGCTTATTACCTGGGTGCGTTTTATTTACTGGCTGATAATAGGCCTGATGATATATTTTTTGTATGGTGCCGCTCACAGCAAATTGAATCCGGAGGGCACCAGACCGGCAGATATCGTGCGTAGAAATTTACCGTGGACGATAATAACGGTGATATTTTTTGTTTTGTTTACCTGGCTTGTTTTTTCTCCATCGCATCCTCTTTTTCATTGACGGCCAATAAAACGAAAAGCCTAAGGAGTTAACATAGTTGAAAAATAATAAAATTCAAAGGCTTCTTCTTTTGACTGTTGTCGGACTTTTAGTGGTAGTGCTTGCTGCAACTGTCTTTGTTACCTTGAAAAACAACAGGGAACTGAGAAAAATTCTTGATGCAAGCGTTAAGTCGGAATTAACTTCAATATTGGTTGCCGCCAGGGAAACTATTGACGTTGATAAATTTGACTTGTATAACAGTAAGGAAAAAATTGACGAGGATATTGAGGCATACAATAAAACTCTTGAGGATTTGCGCTCTCTGCAGAAAAAAGTCGGAGCCACTTACCTTTATGCGTTTAAAAAAATAGACGGCAAATACTATTTTATATTCGACACTGATCCCAACCCCTATCCTAATGATCCCAACCGGAAAGATACTATTTTTGATGAGTATAAGGATATTTCACAGGTGTATTTAGAGGCGTTCCAGGGTAAAGTATCGGTGGGCGTTATGAATGTCGTCGATCAGTGGGGCAGTTTTAATGCCGGCGCGATTCCGATTTATAAAGGAGACAAGGTAATCGGCATTGTTGGCGTCGATATCAGGGACCACTTCATACGCGACAGCGAGAAAACTGCTACGACCAACATCATTATACTGATTGTAACTCTGACGCTTGTGATGGCGGTTAATATATATGTTATACATCAATTGGTTGTGACACCTCTCAGACAGCTGACCGACAGCGTTTCCAAGTCAAATATGGACGGCAGTATTATTTACGGTACGGAACGCAGCGACGAATTTGGTGTGCTGGCACAGACAATACGGGAAATGATCAAGGATATTAAATTGCGGGACAAACTTCTGGTGGCTATTAATGAGTCAATCATTCTTTTGCTCCAGGCGCAGCCGGATGAGTTTGAACGCGTATTATTGAGCAGTATGGGTATAATTGCCAAAGCAGTTGGTGTTGACCGCATGTATATATGGAAGAATAATACTGTTGCCGGCAAATTGTATTGCACACAACTGTATGAGTGGTCAGAGGGAGCAGAGCCTCAGCATGGCAATGAATATACCGTAGACGTACCTTATGACGAAAATATGCCGGGATGGGAAGATAGTTTTTTGCGGAATCAATGTATCAACAATCATGTCCGCAATATGTCTGTGCAGGAGCAGGCGCAGTTATTGCCGCAGGGAATTATCTCTATTTTAGTCGTGCCGGTGTATATAAGTAATGAGCTCTGGGGATTTGTAGGCTTTGATGAGTGCCGCAAAGAACGCTTGTTTACGGAAAATGAGGAATCGATACTCCGGACCGGCAGTATGCTGCTCGCAAGCGCACTGCTGCGCAATGCTGTAACCAGAAAGCTGACGTCAGCATTAGAAAAGGCTCAGGAAGCCAGTCTTGCCAAGAGCAATTTTCTTTCCAATATGAGCCACGAAATCAGAACGCCTATGAACGCCATCATTGGTATGACGTCAATCGGAAAATCTGCTCCTGAAATGGATAAAAAAGATTATGCCTTTGACAGAATTAAAGACGCATCCACCCATCTGCTCGGAGTTATTAACGATATTTTAGACGTTTCAAAAATTGAATCAGGAAAATTCGAACTTTCGCCGGCAGATTTTAAATTTGAAAAAATGTTGATGCGTGTTGTAAATCTGTATGGCCTTAGCTTAGAAGAAAAGAAGCAAAAACTTACCGTTTATGTAGACCGGGCCATCCCGCAATTCCTGATTGGTGACAATCAGCGTCTGGCACAGGTCATAACAAACCTTTTGGGAAATGCGGTAAAGTTTACTCCGGAAGAGGGCTCTATTAATCTTTATACACATTTTTTAGGTGAAGAAAACGGTCTCTGTGAGATTAAGATTGTTGTAGAAGATTCGGGAATCGGTATAAGCCCTGAACAGCAAACAAAGCTGTTCGAACCCTTTCAGCAGGCGGAAGGCAGTATGTCACGCAAGTTTGGCGGTACCGGGCTGGGGCTTGCGATTTCTAAAAGTATTGTAGAAATGATGGGCGGCAGGCTCCTGGTGGAGTCAGAGCTGGGAAAAGGTGCCAGATTTATTTTTACCGTTAAAATGCAGAGCAGTAAAACGGAAGAACAGGGTTTTGAGCATAAAGAAATAGACTCGAAAAGTATCAGTGTTTTAGATCTGAATGACGATCAGCACAAAACAGGGGATGCGTCCGTAGATGTTAACGGCCTCTTTAAAGGACGGCATATTTTGCTTGCCGAGGATATGGATATAAACCGTGAGATTGTCATAGCAATTTTAGAGCCTACGTGTGTGGAAATAGACTGTGCTGAAAACGGGTCCGAAGCGGTACGTATGTTTACCGAAGACCAGGAAAAATATGATCTGATATTTATGGATTTACAGATGCCCGAGATGGATGGATTTGAGGCTACACGGCGTATCCGTGCGCTTGATACGGCTAAAGCACGGGAAATTCCTATCATTGCCATGACGGCAAATGTTTTTAAGGAAGATATTGAAAATTGCTTTGCGGCGGGAATGAACGGCCATATTGGCAAACCGCTCGATTTTGATGAACTTTTGAAAAAGTTACAGACTTATTTAGTAAAAGAGATGCTTAGCGATACAGTTCGGTAAAAAAATCTGCGGATAATTATATTTTTTAGATTTTAGCTTTCGGCTGCTCGAGTATTTTTGTACCGCTTTTGTATAGCATTATGCTGCAAAGCAGAGCGATGATTGAAAGTGATGTCAGAGCCAGCATCGAATATGTGTAGCTTCCTGTTTTATCGAAAAGTCCGCCGATTACGAGCGGAAAAATGGTCAGACCTATATTTTGCACCATCGTTGTAAAACCGTATGCCGTTCCCAGCAATCTTTCTTCGATTAGCAGCGGTATCGCCGGCCACAGTGCCGCCGGGACGAGTGAAAAAGCTACGCCGAGCATCGCCATTGCGATGCCGGGATGCAAATTAGTGCGTGCCAGAAGTATGAATACCGGGATCATAATCAGTGAGCCGGCAATCATAATCGTGCCTCTTTTACCGATCTTGTCGATTATAAATCCGAATATTGGCGAACATATCATTGATACGAATATCGGGATGGATGTCAGTTTGCTGGCAATATCCTGCGACAGTCCCCATTTAAGGTGCAGGAAATCAGTGGAGAAAGCCGTGAAAGGAAAGACCGAAGAATAGAACATGCAACAGAGAATGCATATATACCAGAACGGCAGCCGGAAGTTTTTGATGTCGGAAAATGTTATTTGTTCCTGTTTTTTATCTTCCATCGCAGAGCCGTATTTTTTTTCGACAGATTTTTCCAGTATCCCGTAAAGTATGATGGAAACCACAGAAATAAGGCAAAGCACTGAAGAGGCCCATAAAACCGGGTCTATGCTTGCGGCCTTTTCAGCCAGTGAGCCGAATAGAAAAAAAGCGGCAAATGTTCCCAGACGGCTGACGGTAAGATTTAGCCCGAATGCCAGTGCCATTTCCTTTTCCTTAAACCACCTGCCGATAATTGCGCTTTGAGCAACTATTAAGGATTCCGAACCGATTCCGAACAGGATACGTCCAAAAAGCATCCATACGAGGGGTTTGTTTTTGACCAGTGATGAGAAAAACGGTATTTCCGCATTGATTGACGGGGCAAGGGCAACGATCAACGTCCCTATGAACATAATTACGGTGAAGCTTATCGCCGCTTTGCGGCTGCCGATGCGGTCAAAAATTATCCCGCCGAGGAAGACCATTATAATGTTGGGCAGGCTGTAAATGCTGTACAGCATACCGATATCCCTGCTGTCAAAAGCCAGCTCTTTTTTTAGCATCGGGCCAATGGGGCCTATTGAGTCGTATGCCAGATAGGAACCGAAGACAGCGACACTGACGAGCAGCATTATCGGCCAGCGGTATTTGAAAGTATTGTCTTTATTCATTTATTGTTTTCTTTCATTTTGAATACGCCGCGGGCAGCGGCCTTGATTTTTTCAGTCCAGATACTCATGCATAAGAACGAACATCTCATCAACGTCTATTGGTTTGCCTATGTGTCCGGTCATCTGTGCTTCCATGCATTTTTGTATGTCTTCGGCAAAAACATCTGCGGTCATGGCTATTATCGGGATATTTTTGGCTTTTTCCGAACCGATTCCCCTTATGGATACAGAAGAATCGTATCCGTTCATTTCCGGCATGTGGATATCCATAAAAATAATATCGAAGTCAGGATTTTGTTTAAATATTTCCAGGGCAATCAGGCCGTTTTCTGCACTGGTAATCTCAATGCCGGTATTTTCCAGCAGTGCCTTGATAATTTCTCTGTTGATATCAATATCCTCAACCAGAAGGAGTTTTTTTCCTTTAAATTGATTGCCGGTGTTGTGGGTTCCGGCCGGTTCTGAAATTTTTGAACTTGTTTTGCTGCCGCCGGTTTTCTGATTTTTCGATATTTCAATGTTTATGTCAAATACGAATTCACTGTAAGAGGCTCCGTCTGAGTATACCTGTATGGTTCCGCCCATCATTTCGACGATATTCTTGCAGATTACGAGACCTAATCCGGTACCTCCAAACCTTCTGGAGATACTTCCATCGGCCTGCTCAAAAGCTTTGAATAGCCGTTCTTTTTGTTCCTTGGTAATTCCTATGCCGCTGTCTTTTATGGAGAACTGTATATTGGCAGTATTATTTTTTATCGACAGAAGTTTTGAGCTCAGAGTTATGTCTCCGCATTCGGGAGTAAATTTAATCGCATTTGACAGCAGATTCATAATAACCTGGGAGATTCTTATGCTGTCTCCATTAAGGTATTCCGGTATTTGTTCATCGGTTATAACTTTGAAAACCTGCTGTTTTTCATCCGATTTTATGCTTAGGACATCAGAGATATTTTGTAGAATAAGCCTGATGCTAAAGTCATCCTTGACCAGTGAAAGCTTATTGGCCTCTATTTTTGACATATCAAGGACATCATTGATAATATTCAGCAACTGATCTGATGCAGTTGTGATTTTGTTTAGATATTCTTTTATTTTTGGAATGTCTTCACAATCCCTGGCAATCTTTGTCATTCCTATAATGGCATTCATAGGCGTCCTTATTTCATGACTCATTCTTGACAGGAACTCTCCCTTTGCTTTTGATGCCAGTTGTGAGTCTTCAATAGCTTTTTCAAGAAGGCGCTGCTTTTCTATCAGCATCAGCTCGCCTTTTTTTATCTTGCTGATATCGTCTATAACTCCAAGTATTGCCGTTGTCCGGTTTTTGCTTTTTTCCATAGGAACTTTTTTTACATGCAACCATTGGCCGTTGAATTCGGTTTCGTAGTCGAATATCTCAGCTTTACCGGAAAGGATTGCTAGATCTTCTTTTACATGCTTTTCCGCACGCTCTCTGTCGAAGATATCATAGTTGTTTTTGCCGATTATTTTTTCGCGGGGCAGCCCGATAATATTGGCAAACTGGGGATTGACACCTTCAAAGATGTTGTTTTTGTCTTTCCAGAAAATTCCGGAAGGGACTTCATTAAATACCGCCTGCAGTGTCTGCTGTGTTTTGGAAAGCTCATTTTGTGCGGTTTTTGTTTCCGTGATGTCAACCGAATACTGTATATGTACTATGCGGCCGTCTGTCCACCTTATGAGCCTGTCGGTGTTTTGGTAGATTTTTTTCGTCTTTGTATTGTGTTCTTCCCAGACTATGGGCGGATCTTCAATGTTTTTAAGGCGATGGACCGGACAGAATTCGCACATTTCGTCAATTCCGTACTGAAGAACTTCAAAACAGCGGTTGCCGGTAACCTCAGTAAGTCCGAATGCTTTTTTCATCGCCTCGTTGATAAACAGTATTTCATTGGTGACAATGTCGTTAACGTATATCATTGCATCAATACTGTCCAGTACGCGCTCCAGAGTTTTTTCGCTGTTATGCAGGCTTTGCATATGTTCTGCCGCCATTACTGCGGTCGTAAATAAATCACAGATATTCACTACATATGCAATTGAATTCCCGCTCCACTCACAGCCTTCAGACAGTTCTACACAGACGGCACCGCTGATACGTTCACCTTCCCGTATAATGAAGAAAATGGTATTTTCCAGTATTACCGGAATATCGCATGTGTCATTGAAGTCTGTTTGGGTTTTGAAGAACGTGTCTCCATAAACGTATTTTTGATTTGAAAACCCGCCTTTTTCAAGAATATCATACATCATTTTTCCGAAATTGTTTTTATCCTTACAGGTGCAGCTTCCATGGTTTTTGCGGCAGTACATGCCGTTGACTCTGGTTATACTTAAATTCACAAAAGACATTTTTTTAACATGCCCAATCATGTTTATGAGTTCAAAAAAATGGCAGATAGCTTTGTCGGCATCGTAATTTTGGGCAAAAGCAAAGCTTAGCTGCTGCATAAGGCGGCTGATTCTTGCCATATCCGGCGAAATTGATTCTTTTTTACCGTCCATTATTCCGTCCATTGTGAGAATTCTTAATGAGACTTATATAACAACAATATTTATAAGTTTTCCTTTTACGGTGATTATTTTCTTGATTGTTTTTTCCTTAAGATATGACTTTATAATATCGTTTTCAAGAGCTGTTTTTTCCATTTCCTGCTCTGAGGTTTCTGAAGGCATAATCAGCTTTTCTCTGAGTTTTCCGTTTATCTGGACTACAACCGTAACCGTATCCCTGTTGAGAATCGCTTCGTCGGCGACCGGCCATTTTGATTTGAAGATTGATTCTTTGCGGCCCATGCTGCTCCACAGTTCCTCCGCTATATGAGGAGCGAAAGGAGACATCAGCTGCACGGCTTTTTCCAGACCGAAGGCGAGAACTTCGCGGCTTCCTTTAAAGTCATGGGCAAGTGATACGAATTCCATCAGTGATGAGATTGCCGTGTTGTATTGGAAGCGTTCAATATCTTCCTTGACCTTTTTGATCATTTTCTGGACGGCAATATAGAATTTTTGCTCTTCAGCGGAAAGCGAGTCAAAGTTTATGTTGCCGATTTTTACGGTAAGAGCATTTTTTGTCTGCTCTGTGTACAATTGGTAAAATTTCTGGATAAATCTTTTTACGCCGACAATGAACGAGTCGCTCCATGCGATTTCTTTATCCGACGGCGCCGAGAAGAACATTGCCAGCCTTGTGGTATCCACTCCGTGCTGTTTCATCAGATGGATAGGGGAGACGACATTGCCTTTTGATTTGGACATTATTTCCCCTTTTTCATCAAGAACCATCCCGTGGTTGAACAGTCTTGTTGCCGGTTCGTCGCTGGCAAGCCAGCCCTGATCTTTGAGGAACTTGTGGAAGAAGCGGAAATATATCAGGTGCATGCAGGCGTGTTCGCTGCCTCCTATGTAAAGGTCTACCGGCAGCCACTTATTGGCTTTCTCCTTTTCAAACGGCAGTTTGTCGTTGTGTGGATCGGCATAGCGCATGTGATACCATGATGAACAGAAAAATGTGTCGAGCGTATCAGTATCTCTTTTGGCATCCCCTGCGCACTGTGGACATTTTACATTCATAAAGTCGTCCCTGTCTTCAAGAGGAGAGCGGCCTTTGGGGATTAAATCTATTTTGCCTTCGGGAAGAAGTACCGGCAGATCTTTTTCCGGAACGGCAACATTACCGCATTTTTCGCAATGGATGATCGGTATCGGGGCTCCCCAGTATCTCTGCCTGGAAACAAGCCAGTCGCGCAGGCGGTAATTTACGGTGCGCTTACCGTATTTTCTGTCTTCTACGGCCTGAGATATTTTTGTTATGCCGTCTTTTGAACAAGTTCCGCTGAATTCGGCGGAATTAACCATGCAGCCCTCTTCGGTGTAGGCCTCCGTCATTGATGAAGGTTCCAGTTTGCTGTCCTTGGGCTCAATTACTACTTTTACCGGAATGTTGTATTTCCCGGCAAACAGGAAGTCTCTCTGGTCATGTGCGGGTACGCCCATAACGACGCCGGTTCCGTAGGAGGCCAGCACATAGTCGGCAACCCATATTTCAACTTTATCGCCTGAGAGTGGATTGATGGCATATCTTCCGGAGAACACGCCGTCTTTTTCCGTTACGGTTGACGTTCTGTCGATGTCGTTTTTGAGTTGGCTTTTTCTTATATAGGCCAGCACATCGTTTTTTTCCGGTCTTCCTTCTATAAGTTCGTGTATCAGCTCGTGTTCCGGTGCCATTGCCATGAAAGTTACGCCGTAAAGAGTGTCGGGGCGCGTAGTAAATATTGATACTTTCCTGTCGCTTCCTTCGATTGGGAATTCAATCTCGAGTCCCTCGCTCCTGCCGATCCAGTTTCTCTGCATGGCTTTAATATTTTCCGGCCAGCCGTCGAGAGTATCCAGTCCGTCAAGGAGTTTTTGCGAGTAATCGGTTATTTTAAGAAACCATTGCTGCATTTCTTTTTTGTCTACCTCATTTTTACATCTCCAACAGGTGCCGCTGTTTACCTGTTCATTGGCCAGCACCGTTTTGCAGGTGTTGCACCAGTTGGCCAAAGCCATTTTCTGGTAAGCGAGTCCGGCATTAAAAAACTGCAGGAACATCCATTGCGTCCATTTATAATAATCGGGCCTGCAGGTCTGAACTTCTTTTTCCCAGTCAAAAGCAATTCCCAGAAGTTTCAGGGTGTTGGTGGATATTTCTATATTTTTGTATGTCCAGTCTTTAGGGTTTGTTCCGGCCTTTATTGCCGCCCCTTCCGCAGGGAGACCAAACGCATCCCATCCGAACGGGAATAATAGTCCGTACCCCTCCATCATTTTCATTCTGGCATATACATCGGCAACCGAGTAGTTTCTGAAATGCCCCATATGTATATCCCCTGACGGATATGCAAACATTACCAGCAGGTAGAACTTTTCAAGCGCATCCTCTCTGGTTTTGAATATTTGTGTGTCGTTCCAGACCTGCTGCCATCTTTTTTCTATTTCAGTGAAGTTGTATTCCATCTTTTTCAATCCTTAAAAATTATATTTTAACTGCCAGTTCTGCCAGTTTTGATTTTGCCGCTTTTATTGCCTCGTCTATTTTTTCGCTGTCTTTTCCGCCGCCCTTAGCAAAATCGAACCGTCCGCCGCCGCCGCCGCCGAGTATGGAACAGCATTCTTTGACTATGGCGCCAATGTTTATTTTATCTTTTCCGGCAATATCCTTCGATGCAAACCCTACGATTGAAATATTGCCGTTGTCCGCAGATATTAATATGCCGCAGATTTTGCTGGCACTTCTGAGATCGTCGGCCAGTTCCCCAAGGTTGTCGGCATTTATTCCGGCAATGGATTTCACTATCGTTCTGATTCCGTTAAACTCTTCCGGATGCAGCAGCAGTTCATCCCTTAGCTGCCCCAGGTCTTTTTTATCTTCTTTTGCTTTCAGTTTTTTAAGCTCTTTAATTTGAGCCGACATTGCTTCTATTCGTGACGGCAACTCCGAAACCTGTGTGTTAAGGGCTGTAGAAATACTTTTCAGGAGCATGCGTTCTTTTTGAACGCGCATAAGGCTTTCATGGCCTGTTATGGCTTCTATTCTTCGGACTCCCGCTTCAGATGACGATTCGGATGTTATGTAAAAATAACCGATATCCCCGGTGCGCTCACAGTGGGTACCGCCGCACAGTTCTTTAGAAAATCCTCCGACATTCACAACCCTTACGGTGTCGCCGTATTTTTCTCCGAAAAGTGCCATTACGCCATCCTGTTTTGCATCGTTGATATTTTTCAGGCTCATTGAGACGTCAAGGTTTTCCATTATTTTTTCATTGACGGCTTTTTCGATTGCCAATAGTTCACTTTGTGTCAGTGCCTGCGGATGGGTGAAATCGAACCGCAGATAATCGGCGGTGACTTCCGAGCCTTTTTGAAAAACATGTTCACCAATTATTTTTCTTAATGTCCAGTGTAAAATATGTGTCGCCGTATGTGCCGCCATTATGGCTTTTCTTCTTTTATAGTCGACGGTTGCCGTTGCTTCTTTTGGCAATGACTCTGCGGAACCCTTTTCCAGTTTTCCTATATGAATGATAAAATCTCCCATTTTTTGAGTGTCTTCAACCTTAAAGAGAAAATTTTCGGCTTCTATGCAGCCGGTGTCGCCCACCTGCCCGCCGGACTGTGCGTAAAAAGGCGTCTTTTCCAGAATTAATGTTTCCGGACTGGGCATTTTTACCGGTCTGACAGTATTTTTTGTTCCTGTAAGCTGTGATTTTCCGTCTTCCCAGTAGCCGGTGAATTCACTCGACGGAAGATTCTCCAGCAGGGTTGATTCGAACAGTGCTTCTTTTATTTCTCCCTTTGAACGTTTTTTATGTTCTTCCTCGGCTTTATTCCATCCGCCCTCGTCGATTGTCAGATTATGTTCCGCCGCCATTTGTGCGATGAGATCTTTGGGAAAACCTTCCTGGTGGTAAAGTCTGTAAGCTTCAAAACCGTCGATTTCTTTTTTGCCGCCGATATTTCTGATCATTTCCATGAAGCGTTCAAGCCCGCTTTCCAGGGTTTGCGCAAAAAGTTCCTCTTCGTCTTTTACAACTTTGGCTATATATTCCCTGCGTTCATAAACTTCCGGGAAAATACCCTTATATATCTCCGCCACAGTATCGACCATCATATATACAAACGGTTTTTCCTGTTTTAAAACCTGGCGCCCGAAGCGGGAAGCCCTTCGGAGCAGGCTTCTTAGAACCGAACCTCTGCCTTTTTTATCGGGAAGAGCTCCGTCGGCAATTGCGAATGACAGCGCTTTTATGTGATCCGCGGCAACGCGCATAGCAACATCTGTATCATCCGCCGCACCATAAGTTATGCCGGTAACTTCCGTTATTTTTTTCAATAGAGGAGTGAAAAGATCAGTATCGTAATTGGATTGTTTCCCCTGCAGTATTGACACCAGCCGTTCAAAGCCCATGCCGGTGTCAACATGATTTTTTTCGAGTTTGTCGAGGCTCTTGTCTTTTTTTCTGTTATATTGGATGAAAACAAGGTTCCAGATTTCCATGAACCGCCTGCAGTCGCCGTTAACACCGCATTTATGACCGGAAACATCTTTTTTATCGCAGCTGTCCGCTCCCATGTCAATATGAATTTCACTGCAGGGACCGCAGGGACCGGTGTCGCCCATTTCCCAGAAATTGTCTTTTTTGCCGAATGGCATGATATGAGGCTGTGGTATGGATGTAACCTGACCCCATAGTTCTTTTGCCTCGTCATCAGCCGGCATATTATCATCTTTATCTCCGCCGAAATAGGTGGCATAAAGGTTTGCCGCCGGTAATTTGCAGACATCCGTGAGAAACAGCCACGCATAACGAATGGCTTCTTTTTTGAAATACTCGCCGAAAGACCAGTTGCCGAGCATTTCAAAAAAAGTATGGTGATAGGTATCGCGTCCGACTTCGTCAAGATCGTTGTGTTTACCCGATACGCGCAGACATTTTTGCGTGTCCGCGATTCTTTCGGCAGTTATTTTGCCTGTTCCCAGAAATATATTTTTAAATTGATTCATACCGGCATTGGTGAACAGTAAGGTGTTGTCGTTCTGAGGGATCACCGGGGCCGATGGAACAATAGTGTGGCCGTTATTTTTAAAAAAAGTGAGAAAAGACTCTCTTATTTCCTGCTGTGTTTTCAAGATGCAACCTCCAAGGTGGAATTCAATTTTAATATTATACTATTTGTGGTAATGTTTGTGAATAGCTTAAATTGCTTAAAGTTGAGTCTGGCCTTTATTTTTAGATTATAATAGACTATAAAAGGAGTATAGAGTCTTATAATCTAATTATTTTCATTATGTAGTCTCATTATGCGGAGTTTTGGTTGCAATGACAAAGGAAAACCCGGTTATAGGCAAACGTTATAGGCTTGATCGCGAGATAGGACGCGGAGGAATGGGCGTTGTTTATCAGGCTACGGATCTGAACCTGAACAGACCTGTGGCCATTAAAGTGCTTCCTTCACAGGTTGCTGCCGATCAGGAGACCTTTAACCGTTTCCGTAATGAAGTCTTCAGCACTTCGAGACTCGAACATCCTTGTATTATAAGGGTTTATGATGCCGGTGTGCAAGGCAGTTACTACTATGTAATGCAATATGTGGAAGGTACAAACCTCTATAAGGAAACCCAAAAGCGCAAACGTTTTTTACTGAAAGACGGAATTCCCATTTTAAGGCAGATAGGCTCGGCTCTTGATTATGCGCATAAAAAGGGATTTATCCACAGAGATGTGAAGCCTGAAAATATACTTTTAGACCAGACCGGCAATGCATACCTTGTCGATTTCGGTATTGTTATTTCCAGTTATATGCCGAAGAGGTTCACCAGGGGATTTATCGGTACTCCCGAATATGCCTCGCCCGAACATTGCAGGGGAGATGAACTTACCGGTGCTTCCGATCAATATTCTTTTGCGATTATTGCTTATGAAATGTTTACCGGACGACCACCCTTCGAAAGAGGGGAGGACGCCAATCCCGTTCCGGTTATTGTTGCCCACCTTAACGATGCCCCCCCGGACCCGCGCAAGTTTAATACATCGCTGCCGGAGCATGTTGCTTCTGCCCTGCTGCGGGCCATATCGAAAAAACCGCTTGATCGTTTTCAGTCCTGTCAGGAATTTGTTGATATTCTTTCGGCACAGACGGTTTCGCAGTCGGTTCCTTACCTGCCGAAAAAAAGACTGTCTGCAGAAGAACCTGAAGTTGAAAATGAAAAAGCATCTAAACCTGCTAAACCGCCGTCTCCGGAGGTTAAACCGGAAATTCAGCCTTCACTGCAAGATGATGTTGAGCATAAGAGAGAGCCTTTGCCTACTCTGTCGAGAAATAGTTTTAGGCCGTCGTCGGCTGCGTCGTCAGCCTCTGTGAGGGAGATCCCTCCCCAGGCGGTGAAAAAAGCCGAAAAAGAAGTCAGGCCTGAGCCTCCAGTTCCTGCGCAAACTGCAAACTCTTTTCACCGGACGGAATCGGTCGCTTCGATTGATGCATCGGCACGCTCAGCCTCTTCGGGCAAAGGATTTAAGTTTGCGGTCATTTCCATAATTGTTTTGGTTTCTGCAGTTTGCCTGCTAATAGGGTTAAACTACTATTCGTCTTCCTCCTATATGAAGAGGGGGGATGTCTTTTACGGCAGCGGAAATTTTACGGCAGCGGTATCTGCTTATAAACATGCAATAAAAAAGAACGAAAAAAAACCGGAACCGTATTTTAAACTGGCAATGGCCCAGGCCAGCCGTAAAGATTATCTCGAAGCTGCCGGTAATTGTGATAAGGTTCTCGCTATTTCGCAGGACTTTGCCAAGGGCAATTCTGTTGAAATAGCTGCCGTTTATGCAGCTTGCGGAAAAGAACTGGCTGACTCCGGTGATTCTGAGAAAGCGATTGCTTTTTATGAAAAGGCGGTGGAGCAGTTTGCCGGCAATGCTGAATATACGGAAGCTTTGGCTGCTGCATATAAGGCCGGAGGCCACAGTGAAAAGGCTCTTGCCATGTATGAGAAAATCGCCGCAAAAGCTCCGTCAAATCCGGACAGTCAGATGCAGCTTGCAGATCTTTATATGGCTACCGATAAGCCTGAGCTTGCGATTGAAATTTATGAAAGGCTTGCAAAACAGGGACAGGCTTCGGCTTCCGCTTATTCCAGAATCGGTCAGGCTTATTACAAGCTGCAGAACTATGATATGGCAATCGCCAACCTGGAAACGGCAGTTGAAAAAGGTGATTCCGCTTCGCATTCTATTCTGGCAAAAGCATATGATCAAAAGGGTGATACTGAAAAAGCAATTGCGGCATATAGAAATGCGCTAAAGCTTTCTCCGGGAAAATACGAAGCAGATTTTTGTGCAATGCTTTTGAGTCTCGGGGATAGTTTTTTTGACAAGAAGAAGGATGCTGCGAAATATTATAAAGAAGCACTGACTGTTGACTCCAAGCTGGCGGAAAAGCACCTGAAAACAGTTATTGAAAAGGCTGACTCGTTGTTTAACGCCAAAAACTTCCAGAGTGCTCTGAAAGAATATTCGAGAGCATCCCAATTTAAGCCCGATGATGCAAAAATTTCTTATAAGGTGCTTTTGACCAATTATAAGCTTAAGAAGAATAGTGATGTTCTAAAAGATTATGATAAAGTGGCTAAACTTAATAAGAACGATAAAGCCGTCCTTAATGAGCTGAAAAACATCAAAATAGCTGTTACTCCTAAACAGACTGCTCCGCAGCAGCCTGCTTATAATCAGGATTACTACGGACAGCGTTATTACGGAACATCTTCTTCCGGAAAGAAAAAATCTCAGCCCAGGAGAAGGCCTGCTCCCGCAAGGCCAAAAGCAATTCCGATTCCAAGGATTGAAAATCCGCAAAGAGCCAGAGTTATTGAGATTCCCAAGTCGGAATAGATTTTGATGTTACTTTTCCGCCGTAATCACAGCGCTTATATCATAAGTGCCGCGGAGTATTATGTTGGAAAATCCGTGGTTTGCGATAAAAGACTTCCATTGTTCAGTCGTATACATAAGCTTTCCGCCGCGAACGTGCCATATTAGTTTCGATATCGAATTTTTTAGATTGTCTTCCGTATCGGAAACCCTGTTTTTTATTATCAGCAAGCCGTTTTCATTAAGCGATTCCCTTACTTTCGGCAGAACAATATCTCTTTTTTCGGCATGCAATATATTGGCACATAATACCGCATCGTAATTTTCTCCTGTTTTTTCCGTAAGAAAATTTCCGCTTACAGTATTTATTCTGCTTTGAAGTTTGAATTTACGGATGAATTTTTCAGAAAGTTCGGTTATTTGCGGCAGATCAAAGAGCGTAATCTGCAGGTCCGGATATTTTTCTGCGAGGGCTATACTGTAAAAACCATGTCCTCCGCCGAGATCGAGAAGCCTTTTTCGACCGCTGAGGTCGCAGACCGCTGCCAGATGTTCGATAGGCCCGTTTAATGCAAAGGCCCCGATTCTGCGCAGTTTTTCCTCAGACCATACCGGCTCCTGTCCAGCATCGGACCTTTCGTTTTTTTCAAGACTGTTAATTATCTGCAGGCACAGCGTATTCTCCTCGGGCGATTTCAGCTCATGAAGGAGATTTCTAAAACTGCTTTTTACTAGAAATAAATTAGTCAGTTCCGTATTATTGATTCTTTTTACATCAATAAAACCGGCATTTTTAAGAACCTTGAGCAGTAAGCCCAGTGTTCGCTCATCATATTTGCTTGTCAGAGGCGGAACGTTTGGATTTCGAGGGACTGCCAATAAATCAAATATCCCGGAAAAAGCCGCGGCAGAAACGATTTCATACAAATCTCTGTGAATCAGCATAGCGGAAAAAATATTTTTTCCGCTGACATTTTTTGTATCTGTTATACTTGGAAGACTTGTTTTTTTTAAACTCATTTCAGTAATGTTTTTTTTCAAGAAGCATTTCGCCGTCACTATGTTTTTTTACGCCGGCTCTCGGCAGGTTGCATTCGCTGAGAACTTTTTCAACCCGGTATATCAATAATGAAAGAGCCCGGTCCCAAGTGAATACGTTGGCTGTTTTGAAGCCGCTTTTTCTTATTTTTTGCTTTAGATCGCCGTCGCTCATAACTTCGTATATTGTCTCTGCAAGTTCAATTGCCGAATCTGACTTTACCTTGATGGCGTTTTTATTGTGCAGCGCATAGTCTTCTCCGGTATTTCCGACAACGCCGATACCGCCTTTAGCCATAACTTCAAGTCCGACGATTCCAAAGGGTTCATATATTGAGTTGGCGAGAACAACATCGGCTGAGCCGTAAAGCAGCATCAGAAAATCTTCGGGTATGAAAAAATCCATTTCAATAATATCGAAATGACTGTAAGATTGAAACGCCTCAATAATATTTTCAAAGGTAGGAAAGCGCAAACGTATTGTAACATATCTCAGATCCAGATCGAGTATTTTGCAGATAACTTCCGTTCTGTGGTGCTGTGTGCCGCCTCTCATCAGCAGGTGCGGCCTGAGCCCTCTTTTTTTCAGAATGGCCGTTGCCTCTACGGCGGCCAGCCAGCCTTTATCCAGATCATATCTGGCAACTTTTTGCAGGATGATGCCGTCAAAGCATCTTTTAATCAAATGAGACTTACCTGGGTCGGGAGAGCCGATGATACGTCTGGGAATACCGTTGGGTATTGCTATTGAGTCCACGCCATGCAGCTCTTTTAATCTCCTTACCATAAATTTGCTTACGGTGGTTATTGTGCAGCGGGCCTCAACCTCTTTTATGTCTATTCCGTTTAATCCGTATTCGTTGTTTACATTCCAGAAGATAACACAGTGATCGCGCAGGTGTTTTTCTCTCAGCAGTTTATCGAGTAAAACAATACTTTCAGCGGTATGCCAGTCTTCACCGAGAATAACCGTTAAAAAACCTTTTTGTGCCGCGGGAGCAACGATATTATTTACAATATAGTCCGGAACGGAGCGGTTCCATTCGGCAATTTTCTTTTCTTCCCCGTCATAGACACCTCCGGGGCATTCGCTGCTTATCCACTGGCACCATCTGTGCAGGCGCAGATGCCCGTCAAGCATTTCCGTATTACATTCTGCATAGGGATCGCCGACAAAAAAGAGATGACTTTTGTAACCATGTTCAGCCAGAACCCTTGACATTTCAGTCATTCTTATCCCTAATCCGCCAACCATGGAATATTTGTCTGGACCTTCAAATGACATCAGTGCGAAAATAGTATTGTCTTTGGTGATAAGATTTGTCGGCAATTTTTTTTCCTCGTCCTCTGGCAAGCTTAAAACAGATTTATTCTACATTTATTTTTATAGTCTGAACTTTTTTGTTTATAGATTACATGTTTATTTCCCTGCTTATTTGCGGAAAACGGATTAAATATCGGGCATAAATGATTTTTTTCCGGATCCGGTCTAAAGTTGTTTTTGTAACTGCCTTTACTTTTGAATTTTAAAAGGGAAAAAGGTATTAAAACATAATTTATATTCTGTATAATAAAATAAGAGTAAAAAAAGACGAAAGGAATTCGTAAAAAATGAAAGAAAATCGCGTACCAATGAAAATCGACACCTCTGATCCTATGTATCAGGCAATACTTGCACTACCTAAAACAGATCTCCACTGTCATCTTGACGGCTCACTGCGCCTTGATACGGTAATAGAGCTGATAAAAGAGCAGGGAGTTGCGTATCCGGTTGACAAAGAGCAGCTGGCAAGCCAGTTGATAATGGATGATATGATATATTCAAGCGAGAAATCGCTGGTCAGATATCTGCAGGCCTTTGACATAACGGTTTCATTGATGCAGGATGAGTCATCCATAGAGCGCGTTGCCTATGAGCTGGCCGAAGATGCGGCATTGGAAAATGTAAGATACCTTGAGATCAGGTTTGCGCCGATATTGCATACAAATAAAGGCCTTTCAATGGAGCAGATAACTTCCGCCGTTTGCCGCGGACTGGCAAAAGCGGAGGCAAAACATGATATTGTAACCGGTATCATAATATGTGCTATGCGCCACTATGTCCAGTGCGGCATAGAAGATAATTTGATGAAATCGCTTCCTTATACAAACCATGAGGACGCTTCGGTTTTGATGGCGATACAAACGGCGCGTCATGCGGTTGATATGGCAAAAAAAGATCATCATATAGTAGGCTTCGATTTAGCCGGCGGCGAGGCCGGCAATCCTGCAAAGAGATATAACGGTGCGTTTGAGGCGGCAACGGAAGGCTATATTCCCATAACGATTCATGCCGGAGAAGCATTTGGACCTGAATCGATCCGCCAGGCCGTTATACAGAGTCACGCCAAGAGAATAGGACATGGAACGAATCTCTATAAAGACCCGCTTCTGATGTCGTATATTATGAATGAGAGAATCCCGATTGAAGTTTGCCTTAGCAGCAACCTGCAGACAAATCTGGATTACGACAACTATGAGTCGCATCCGCTGGAAATTTATATGGATAACCGCCTTAGGACCACTATTTGCACGGATAACAGGCTGATGTCCAATACCACCGTTACCAAGGAATTATATATCGCGTCAAAGGCTTTTAAACTAGGCTTGGATCATATAAAGATACTGATAACCCATGGCTTTAACAGTGCTCTTTATAACTGTTATTTCCCTAATGCCACAAACTCTTACAGCTCTCTGAGAAAACTGCGTTCGAGAATTTCCCAGGAACTGAAATATAAGGAAGCTCTTGATGTGGTTAATAAGGCCTACGAGTCCCGCTTCGACTAAAATCAATTGAAAGCTTCGGATATGCTTTGTCAGGCTAATTTTGTTTTTCGCACACGTAGTAGATCTACGCTTAGCTCAAAACAAAATTGCCTTTCGCGCCTATCCTTGCTTTGAATTGATTTTAAAGTATGGAAACTTTTGGTGATACAACGTCGGACTGATTGCCGCCTGGAGTTTATCCCCGTGAAAACGGGGACCTGCGTAGTTGATCTACGCTTAGCTCAAGGCGCAATCGCCCGCCGTAGTCTGATCTTGTTTTGAACAAATTTGTTTTTTTATAAGGAATGCTCGCCGGCGAATCTACGCCTCGCTCGTCAAGATCCGGTTTTCCTTAGATTCTCCGCCGGTTTGAATTGATTTGTATTTAAGGGCTATGTTTGACCGTAAACATTTATCAATTTATGTCGGTATTTCCATTCCTGGCTCTATACTGCCGCTGTGTTTAATTCCGCAGGCGTCTTTGATTTTACCGGCAATATAAATCAGCAAATCTGTATCTTCGATTGGAGTACGGATTTTTATTTTTTTCCCGCTCTTTGTTTCCACCATAAAATAGTAATTAACGTTGGCATTTGTGATCAAAGTGCTGTTAATTAGAATCTGCAGCGCTATAGGGATATTTTTTTGCCTTAGTATATATATGTTTTCAATTTCATCCATAGATACTTTTTTTGCCCATAAGGATGAGAGCGGGGTATACTTTATAAAAAGCTCTTTTTTGTCAACTTTGGCTATAAGTGACGTTCCCCAGAAATCGGGAGATAAAAACGTTGAAAAAAACAATATTACGGAAAATAGTAAAATCGACAAAAAAGAAATGGCGTAAACAGTTCTGTCTTCAGATACAACCATCACTATCAAAGCTGTAAAAACTACTGCAAGCCAGGTAAGTATCAGCGTTGAAAATTTTGATATTTTAGACATAAACGGAATATTTGTTTGCAGGACTAATGAATCATAATCTCTAGATTCCTGTGTATTGAACGTCATCTCTTTATTTACATATCGGTTCTTATTATATGAAATCAGTTTGTTTTCAACTAATTCTTTAAGATAGGCGGCTGACTCTATTGTTTTTAAATCTTCAAACAGCAAAACTTTTTTGCCGTTACATAAAACTGCGGTAACGCTGTAACCACCTTGTATTTTTTTGCTCTCTATAGGAAATTGTACGTCTATTTTGTATATATCTTCATTGCGCTCTCTTTTGTCGGCAAATAGTATCGGAATAGGCCTTAAACTCTTTTGAATGCCGCTCAGGCTCATGGTTAAATTTTCAGTATTCAATAGTTCTGCAAGCAGGCTATATAGAAAGTATATAAACAGAACTATGACTATTGGATGGGCTTCAATTCCATTCGGGAAAAAGATCCAGGCAAAAACAGCATTAAAAGCTATTACGTAACCTCTTTTTTTGGAAGATACTTTTATAACGGTCTCATCGGTGCGCTCAATGACGGAAACTTCTTTAGGACGAGCAAGCTTTTCTTTGGGAATTACTGTGAAATCTTGAACTTTTTGCCCGCAGTTTAAACAGGATAATTTTTGACCTTGCTCTATATCATCTTCCACTTCCGAAACAATACAACAGTTTTCACATTCAAGTTTCATAGCTTTACCTCCATTGATATTCAAATGAACTTTACACATATTATCGTAATATTTTAATAATAAAATAATATTGTTAAGTTTTGTTTCTTTATTTTTTCTATTTTTCCTTTTTATAAAAGATTGTTGTTTCGCTCAAAGTGGAATAAAATATTTCGTAAGATTATCCTGCAGGACTATATATGTCTTCCCGGTGAAAATATCTACTGTAGATTTTTTGTAAATATGGCTTTTGCTTTTTGCTGGCTATTTTGGAATTCAAGGTGATAATTATGGCAAAAATAAACCGTTTGAATATATCTCCGGTAACGCATGAGGGGGCGAAGGCCTCTGTTATTTCCGATGCTATGCAGCTTCGGCGTTCGATGATGTCGTGTATGCTCTGGGAAAACCAGTTTTATGAAGACGGTATGGAAATCTCCGACCGTATCGCGCTGCTTGTTCCAAGGGTCGAAGCGGCGGAAGTTGCTTCCATCGCTATAGAGGCCAGGGAAGAGATGAAGCTGCGCCATGTACCTTTGTTTATTGTCAGAGAAATGGCCCGTTTCAAGTCTCATCGTCATCTTGTTGCCGTAACACTGGCCAGAATAATCAGGCGTCCTGACGAAATTTCCGAGTTTATGGCCATATACTGGAAGGACGGCAAATGTTCGGTATCATCTCAGGTAAAAAAAGGCTTGGCTGCGGCTTTTAATAAGTTTGATGAATATCAGTTAGCTAAGTATGACCGGAAGAATGCGGCGGTCAGGCTTCGTGACGTTCTTTTTATGGTGCACCCGAAGCCTGATGGAGAAATCCGTGCGGCGTCCTGGAAAAAACTGGCGGCAAAGACACTT
Source organism: Candidatus Xenobia bacterium (assembly GCA_031551355.1). Taxonomy (GTDB): domain Bacteria; phylum Vulcanimicrobiota; class CADAWZ01; order CADAWZ01; family CADAWZ01; genus JAVBNT01. The sequence continues at coordinate 42,505 of JAVBNT010000025.1, forward strand.
GAACCGCCCCATACATGGGAAACAGAGCTTTCTGCCGGCAAAGACCCGAAGATCGTATGGCAGCAGATGCTGCAAAACAGCAGTCTTGGCGTTATGGCTCTGATCCGTAATCTTAGAAATATGCAGGACGCAGGTGTTGATTCTGAACTTATAAAGTCGGCTCTGAATAAGGCTAACCCTGACGATGTCCTGCCGTTCCGTTTTTTGGCTGCGGCCCGTACTTCATCTGGGTTTGATTTTGAATTGGAGCGGCTGATGTTTAAGTGTTTGGAAAATATGAATAAATTTTCAGGCAAAAATATATTGCTGGTCGATGTGTCCGCGTCAATGTACAATGAACTGTCGTCTCACTCCTGGATGACGCGCCTTGACGCCGCCTGCGGACTTGCCGTTATGTTCAGGGAATTGTGTGAAGATCTGAAGATATTCAGTTTTTCGGAACATATAAAACAGATAGACGGCGAAAGAGGCTTTGCTTTATCGAGTTCCCTGTCCCGTTCGCAGGATGGTTCTTCGACACTTCTAGGCAAAGCCGTTGATTTTGTTAATGCAAATTTCGTTTATGACAGGATTGTTGTGGTGACGGATGAACAGTCTGCGGATAATTTGCCTGAACCAGCGGCAAACGGTTATATTATTAATGTAGCTTCGGCTAAACGCGGTATAGGTTATGATCGCTGGTTCCATATAGACGGCTGGTCTTATTCGGTTTTTAAATATATTGATTTGATGGAGAAAAACTTTAATGAGTAACTTTATTTCTGCCGATCTGGCCGTAATAGGGGCTGGACCTTCCGGATGGGCTGCTGCGCTTGCAGCAAAACGCAGCGGTCTGAAAAATGTTGTGGTAATAGAAAAGAGGCCTTTTCCGGGCGGTATGATTTCCTGTGCCGGGGTTCACTCCATGCTGACGTTCCATGGCTTAAAAGGACATAAAATAATCGGTGGACTGCCGCAGGAGTTGATTGATAATCTTGTTTCCCTGAATGCCTCTACCGGACATATACGCGATACGGTAGGTGTTGCCTGGTCGATAACTCCTGTTTCACCTCCGGCTGTTGCCGCTTATTTTGACAGCTCACTGAAAGAGCAATCCGTTATGCTGCTTACGGATTGTGAGCTTACCGGTGCGGTGTGCGAAAATACCGCCGGATTCGGAAAGATATCTTCTGTGAAGTGTGTTAAAGGTTCTTCGGTGATAGAGGTGTCCGCCGGTATTTTTGTCGATGCCTCGGGGGAAGGGGTTCTGGGACAATTGGCGCAGGCAAATCTGTTGCCGATGAAGGACGGGTCTTCAATGCCGATGACGCTGATTTTTAATGTCGGCAATGTTTCTATTCCTGAGATAATTGATTATATCGGCAAGAACAAAACTGAATTTCACCATGAAACCGTATGGGATGCGCTTGAGTCCAGTCCTGCAATAGGGGTTTCCGGATTTTTTTCCTTATGGAAAAACGCCGCTTTGTCTGTTCCCAGAGATCGTATTCTCTTTTATCAAACCTTGGGCAGGGATGAGGTTTCCATAAACTCCACCAGGGTTCTGGTCGCTGAAAATAGTTCGGATGCCACTTTGCCAACACCTTACTCCAAGGGACTTTCACAGGTAAATGAAGTGTTTGCTTTTCTGAGAAAGTCTATTCCCGGTTTTTCAAAAAGTTTCATTTCCTATATCCCGCCGTTTATCGGCATACGGGAAGGCAGAAGGATTAAGGGGATGTATTCCCTGAGCGGCAGTGACGTTCTGAACGGCAGAAGGTTTGCCGATGAAATTGCTTTCGGCGGTTTTCCTATCGACATACATTCTCCTACCGGGAAAAATCTCGAATCAATATCATTGAAAGGCGACGGTTTTTATGGGATTCCTTACCGTTCCATAGTCTCGGAAAATATCAAAAATCTTTTCGTGATCGGAAAATGTTTTTCGGCTGAATTTGAAGCTCATGCATCCGCAAGAGTTCAGGCATCCTCAATGGCTATGGGACAGGCGGCCGGCACTGCCGGAGCCATTTGCTGCCGGGACGGCATTTTGCCGCAGGAGCTGGATGTTTCCCTGCTGCGTGAGAAACTTTTCTATGCCGGGGTGATACTTTCGCCGGAGATTTCCGGCGGTTTGCACTGAAAACCGCTGTTTTCAACCATAGGAGCCTTAATTACCTTTGAGAGTGTGTTTTTTGCGCTTGTCAGTGCACTGTTGGCTGTTTCCATTAATTCCGAAGCATTTTCGGAACAATCTGGATAAGAGGAAATTCCGGCGAGCAGCTGGATTTCCATGCCATTTGAAAGCAGTTTTTTGGCGTCAAAATATTTTTTGATTCTCCGGGCAACATTGCAGGCCTCTTCCAAAGTTGTTTCCGGCGCTATCATCATCGCTGTTTTATCGTTGAGCTTTGTCGGCGTATCAATGCCTTCTCTGTGCTGGACTTTCATTATTGTTGCCAGAGCCTGCATAATTTCCTCAAGGTTTTCTTCCTTAACCTCAGGGTAAGGAGTAAACAGAATCAGCGAACAGGCCAGTTTATATCTGTCGGCGCGTTTGAGTTCTTCTTTTATACGCATTGAAAAATACGAAAAGTTAAACAGTCCCGTTACTTCATCCTTTATGTTCAGGTGATCGAATCTGTTCTCAAGGATCATTTCCGACTTGAATGATCTTCTGCCTCCGCTTGTATTCAGTTCGCTTGCCTGGCAGACTTTATTTTTTCCGGTTCTTTTGGCAAGATACAGTGCTTTATCCGAACTTTTGATTAGCTCATTATCAGTCCGTGCAAAATCAGGATAGGTGGAAATACCGATGCTTACGGTTATTTGTTTCGCCTGATCGAATCCTTTAAAGGAATGATCCTGTATTGTTTGCCGTATCCTCTCGGCAACCATAAATGCCAGTTCCGTTGTCGTTGCCGGAAGGATTATCTGGAATTCTTCTCCTCCGGCCCTGATACCGGTGTCAATGCCCTCTCTGATACTGTCTTTGATGATGATTCCTATTTCCTTAAGAACCTGATCTCCCTGAGCATGGCCGTATGTGTCGTTCAGCTTTTTAAAATCATCGATATCAAAGGTGCAAAGAGAACACGGCTGCTTGTAACGGTCGCCTCTTTTCAGTTCGGCCGTAAGCGTCTGGAAGAAGTAGCGTTTATTGTATAGTCCGGTTAACTCGTCGACAATTGATGTTTCGAACAAATGCAGCGTCTGCAGCGACTGCGCTGCTATGACGATCAGCGGTTCCAGCAAATCGGTCTGTGCCGGTATGTTGATATTGGGATTTATCGGCTCGCCGAGAACAAGAAAACCTACGCAGGCATTTTTTTCCTTAAGCGTTATAATATGGGTCATATCCATTTCTTTGAGTCTTTTTGCAAGGCTTGGAAATGCTTCTTCAAACAGTTTCGATCTTTCGATATCCTTTATCGTCATAATCGGCTTTGATTCCTGAAGAATCCAGTTGGTCACCTCATTACCGGTGACAATTTTAATTGATGGCGTAAGAGAGTTTTTTTGCGAGTCCACAGGCGTCAGGGAATTGTTCTGGCGGTTATATAAAAGCAGCATGCTTTTTTTCATTTCCAGTCTCTGTGAGAAAAATTCCGGCAGAAATACGCCGAGTTCTCTGACGTCGTAAATGCGTTCAAGGCTCTCATTGAAATGTGATACGATTGACTGTATGTATTTACGTCTGGTGGAACTTTTATTTGACGTGAAAATTAAATAAATAAGGACCGTTACGGCGGAAATCAGTATTATATACTTGATTGTATCTTTGCTTCGTTCCTTATCTTTCATTTCAATTGTATACGCTACCTCATTGGCTTCCGCGAGGTGTTTGCCCATTTTATTGGCCATCCCAAGATATTTCTTGGCTTCGGAAAGTTTTCCGGACTCGGCGTATACTCCGGCTTTACCGACATAGGCGATTTGCTGGTAGCGTTCGTCTGCAATCAGGACGTTATATTCGGCAATTGCTTCCTCGTATCTTTTTTCTTTTTTGTATATCTCCGCCAGCCGCTGATGGTTCACCTTAAAATTGGGTTCCATTTCCATCAGCTTTTTTATCTGTTCTTCGGCGCCTTTATAATCGCCGGAACCCATCAAAGCTCTGTAATACTGGTATCTGTAATATGCTGAATTCGGTAATATTTGAACGATATAATTATAATAGTATATTGCCTGCTTCATGTCACCTTCGTCTTTGTATGTTTCGGCCAGAAGCCGCAAAGCGGAGATGAATTTAGGGTTGAGATCCAGCGCTTTTTTGAGAAAAGTCTTCATTTCGTAAGTATCACCGATGTGCAGATACTCATTGGCCAGATAAAAATACGCACATTCATTAGCAGGGTTCAGTAACACTGATTTTTTAAGCGAATCGATCGTTTTTTCCGGTTCCCGTTTGTTCAGATGGCAATACCCTAAAAACATATAGGCTTCCGAGAGGTTGTTTTTTGTTTCTTTATTGAGATTGGGGGATACTTTCCCGGATGTGGTGAAAGGTTTGTATTTTCCTATATGAGCGCTGAGTATTTCGATCGATTTGTCGAATTCAAGTTCTGAAAGGGCGTTATATGCTCTGGTGAGGGCTTCGTCTTTGTTTATATTGGTTTTTAGATATTGAACATGATAGTTTCCTATGGACGGAGACGTTCTCGTTGACATAATCGAATCTACTTCCGCGGCAAAAGCAAAAGAAGCGAGAATAACGACCAGCAGGAGATTTAATGTTAGGATTTTTTTCAACTGCATTTAAAAACCTTTTACATTGATTTTAAATAAACCAAATTAGGGGCAAATTAACAACTTCGACATGTTAGTGCATATTCCTTGATCTTTGTATATTTTGACGGGATATTGTGTTGCAAAAATAGTGAGTGGCTCTCTTGATTATGTGAAAGGACTTTTTGTTTCCGGTGTATAAAATAATGAAGGGGATGGCTGTACTCTATATTCTTCTTATTCGTATTTTATCAGAGGAGGACTTGTTCTTTTATGAAATGCCTTTGTTGTGGGACGATACATTCTCCCGAATCGGGAGATAATTGTACTAACTGTAATTTTTATCTTGGCTCCGGAGCTGATTCGGCATATAAAAATCAGATAGCCCGTTTGATTGATATGGTTGCCGCCGGAGAACTGACGCTTGAGCAATTTTCGGAATCACTGGCACATATGTCGAGAATTCTTGATGATATGCACAAAGCCGCACTTTCCTGGGAAGAATATCTCCCTTCCGATTTGCCTGATGTCGTCAAAAATGTTGTGATGAAACCTGTTAATGTAATGCGTGAAGGCATTGATGCCTTTGGTGAAGCGATAGAGCTTTTGGGGATGTACGTTGTAGATCCTGATGAAGAGCATCTTGTAAAGGGCATGACAGCCGCAAATAAAGCTCATAATATAATGGTTAACAGTAACGAACTTGCCGGTTTTGCACTTCGGGAAATTAAGTCGCAAATGCCGGAGGGAACCGCTCCGACAGATGAACAGCTTATGCAGATGATTTCACAGCAGTAAGTTCTGACGATAGTTTATTAAAAAAGCCCGGGACTCCTTTAAAAAATTATTCTTTTTATGGGAGTCTTTCTTTTTGATTGATATTAAAGCAGGTTACTTTGATTTGGGAGGTCCCCAAACGAGATTCATTAATGCCATGAATGCGGCTGCACCGACGATGTTCCAGAAAAAATATATTTTTTCTCCGGCAATATCAAATGAAAGCGGAATCGGGATCGGAATGTTTGCCATAACTTCCGTAAGGGATAGTTTTTCCGCAAGTAACTGTCCGAGATAGCTGCCTGTAAAACCAAGAATAATTGCCCCAAGGCACCCCTCTCTTCTTCCGGCGATTCTGGCGCCGATTGTTCCGCAGGCAAAAGCGACGATTACTGAAATTGTTAACGGGATGATTTTGAACTCGAATTCCATTATTTTTCGTTATCTCCGGCAATCATTTTCGATACTGTCAGATGTACTTTTTCTGCGGCTTGCGGGTGTCTCATCACAACTATGTTTGAACCTGCCTGCAGAAATGACAATGCGGTAACGGCTTCCCATAAAAAACCGACTTTTCTTCCTTCACCGCTTCGCCAGGATTCTATGCCGACAAAGTTTATGAATGGTGCCGCCAGTGATTTATCACCTCCAAGGGCTGCTATTCTTGCCCGTTCCATTATTGAATAGCTGTACTCCAGACCGTACCCCAGGGCGCCGGTAGTAGGATCCATAACGATTCTGTCTTCAGGAAACTCATTGTCGGCAAGCATTATGTTGAGCTGTTTGGCGATATTGATATCTATCGGCGATTCGGCAATCAACAGATGTCCGTTTTTAATGGCACTGTTCATTATTGTTTTGTAATTTTCCTGAAGAACCGGACCAATTAGAACTCTTTCACCTTTTAAAGCCTCGGACACAAGCGGAAGCAGCTCATTGTCAATATGAGCGATCCCTGTTCCTTTTACTATTATCGGCACAGCGGTGTTCTGCGCTACCGCTTTTGCCGCGTTGGAGCATTCTGCAAAAGACACTGCACCTTCATCCGGCTTGGCGGAGATCAGATTGATGCAAATTGCTTTGACTCCGTATTTTTCCGTACATTTTTTAGCCCACAGCACCGGATCATGCCATACGTCACCCCATATTTTTTCGAGCTCATCGGCCCACTCCGACGGTTTTTTTACTGTTATTTCAAAAGCGATCAGCGGAGGGTTGATGTTTTTTTCATCAAACGTATAGAACGGCATCGCCCGGTCTCCGCCGATTTCCAGACTGCATTGTCTGGTTCCGCCTTCTTTTCCGGTTGCTCCCAGTATAACTTTTGTGACTGAAGATTTATGTGTTTCCTTATAATTGTTCAATTGGATATTACTCCTGTTCTTTTCGAAAATTTGGACAGATCCGTATGAGGCAGAAACAGTGCCGCTGTCCACCTGTCGCTGAATTGGGGTATTATTGACAAATCAAGATACATTGTTTCTTTTGCTATCGCTAAAGCTTTTTGTCTGAGTTTTTGCGACATTATTATTTTTTCCGCTCCGGTCAGCGATGTATTTCCGCATGCGGTATATTTTTCCGTATCTATTTCGGGAAGCAGTCCTATATCTATACAGGCTTCGATATCAAGGCTTTGACTGATGCCGCCGGAAATAAAGAATCTGTCCACATCATTGAATGACAGCCCCATATATTCAAGTAAAATTTCACACCCTGAAAACATTGCCGCTTTGGCTCTCAGCAGGTTCTCTATATCGTGTTCATCGAGAAAGATTTCGCTTTTTTTGTTTTTATATAAAACTATTTTTTTATTGCCCTCTTCCAGCGTTACAAGATGCGAACTTTCGGCAAATTTGCCGCGCTTATCAATTATTCCTGCCGTAAATAATGATGATACAAGTGATATGATGCCCGAACCGCAGATTCCGTTTGGTTCTTTATTGTCTATCGTTGTCAGTGAAATTTTTCCGCTATGGTATACGGCTTTTGAAATTGCGCCTCCGGCGGCGCGTTTCCCGCATTTTATGCCGCCTCCTTCAAAAGCCGGTCCCGCGCTGCAGGCACAGGAAATCATAAAATCACCGCACCCGAGGGCTATTTCACCGTTAGTGCCTAGATCCATTAAAAAACATGGCACTTTCTTTTTATAAATGCCGGTTGATATGATGCCGGAAACGATGTCTCCGCCAACATAACTGGAAATGCCGGGAACAGACATCATTACTGCTTTTTCACCAATACCGAATTTTTGACATTCTGCCGGTTCAAAGGCATTTTGCGCCGGAATATAAGGTTCTTTACGGATAAATTCCGGTGTAAGTCCGTATAAAATATGAGTCATTGCCGTATTTCCGGAAAGGATTATCCCGTAAATTTCCGGTTTGCCGGCATTCATTGCTTTCAGTAATTCGTTAATAGATGAGATGCCGGACATAGAGCATTCATGCAGTTTTTTCCTGGCTGAGATAATTCTGGTTATGATGTCGGCCCCGAAAACGATCTGTCTGCTGAGCATTGATGATTCGCATATTTTCTGCCCGGAATCTCCGTCCAGCAGCGAAGCCTGTAATGTTGTTGTGCCGAAATCTATTGCCGCAAGACAATAATTGATATCGTCTCCGGCATGAATTACTGTTACTTTGCCTTCGTCATGCATTACAATTACCGATATTTTCCAACAGTTTTCCCTGAGGTAACCGGGAATGGTTCTCATTATTTCAATGGGCAGGCTTATTTTTGTGTCTGGAAAATACTGTTTGAGTAAATCGGTTATTCGGCTGTAATCGTCCCGGTTGTCATCTTTTGTCGGAGGGCTTAATGTCAGTGGAATTTTTCTGAAGACACGATCGCTTTCTTCATAAGCTTTTTCGCTTATGCCACGATACTCTCTTACCATTACAGAGAAATCTTCCGGCACTGTTTTGGCAAAAATGTTTTCATGCACGGTGTATTTGCAGGCCAAAACCTCGGTTCCCTGAGGAAACAGGATCATTTTGCATTTTCCGCAGCTGCCGTTTCCTCCGCAAAGTGCATCTATTATCACGCCGGCTTTGATCGCTGCGTCATACAGCGTTGCGCCTTTTTGCACTCCGACGGTTTGGTTTTGCGGTAAAAATGTTACTTCTGCAGCGTTTTGCGGGTCTGCAGCCCGGAGATCATCAGGCATTTGCTCTGTAATTCCTTTTTAGCCATGGAGAAATTCCCGATGAGTCGGCTGGACCTACTGTTATTTTCCATCCCGATGCCGCTTCGAGCTCGTCTTTTATTCCCGATACATAGGCCGAAATAATTGCCGTTTTATGGCTGACGGTATTTTCGAGTCCGTATTTTTGCATCGCTTTGGCGATGCGCTCGCCGTTGAATTTGTCTGCCGCCCAGGCGGTCAACAGTGAAGTTCCGTCCGTGTCAATAACAAGCAGCCAGCAAGGAACCCGGCTGGACTCTATTTCTCCGGCAACGAGAAACTGGGTTAGAGAGAAGTTTGTGGTTATCATTACGGGCGCATCGGCAGAAGGACTCCCTATCGGGTAAATTCCCGGCTCCACCTGAATTGGTTTTCTGGGATCCGTATAGATATTGTGTCTTAATGTCAGCAGTGTCAGCAGTTTATCCCTGTCTCTTGTTGAAATTACAACGGCATTGATGTATCTGTTAATCATCGCGGCAGCAAACAGTATCTGCAGATCCTGATCTTTTTCCTCTTCCAGAAAAGATATCATCGGCAGCCCGTTTTTTTTCTGTTTAATCGCATTTCTTCTAACATGGATTGAATTTTCTATTATCTGTCCCAATTCACCGGAATTGTTTATCACGATGTTTATTTTACCGCTTTCCTTTTCCGCTGCGGATGTGTCCCCGGATATTATCGGAAGCGAATATTTGCCGGCCCACTGTGACAATTGAGTATTTGTAGCATTCTTACAATAAATCAGCGGTTTTCTTGAGGATGTTTTCTCCAGTGCCAGTTCCATCTGCGCAGGGTTTTCGCATATGAGGATCAGAGCTTTATTTGCCGGTGCCTTCTGGGCGAACGATGCAAAATTTTCATCATGCTTAGAATATTTCATTGCTACCGCATCAAGGGAAAGAATTGCTCCGGCACGGTTGAATGTCAGTTCGTTTATTTCTTTCAGAGCAGTTTTAAATTCTGTTTCGTTCATTGAATTTTCCAAGGCAATCGCGATGCAGGTTTGATTGTAAAAACTTTCTTCATGCCGGAAAAGAACTTTTTCCCCGCCAAGCTTTACTTCTGTTTCGTCTGTGCCAAATGAGATTTCTTTTATGGGAGTTGATGAGCTTGTATCAAAAAGCTCTGTAAGTTCCTGTGTTACGTCCGGGCATTTGTCGATCCCGGTTTTGCCTGATGCCAACGCCATTCCGAATGCCAGGCAGGTTGAATAGCCGCATTTTGCGCAATTTGTTTTTGGGAGCATTTTATATATTTGAAGACCGGTCATTGCCATAAAAAACTTTGATCCTTTGCGATATTTTTTAAATTAAATTAGAATTCCATTATTTGTTTCATTTACCTTTTTAAGGCGGTATAAAAAGGATTGTCAGTGACTTGTATGAAAACATAACTGTAGCGGGCATCCTATGGATGCTCAGGCTGTCCCAAAAGCCCTTTGAGTTTTTGTTTTTTACGCCATTGAGGGCTTGACCCGCAATGACGGGTATATCTTTTGACTTTTTAATGAGTTAACTGTTGTTTATTGACAGTCTAGGCATCCTTACGGATGCTTTCATTTTGATGTTGCTGTCCGCATAAACTATTGTTGGATAATCATTATATTTTGCCCTGGAATTGAAAAATGAAAAAACGTTCGGTTTTGCGTATAAAGGCTATTCTTGCTCTTGTTTTTGTGATGACGGCATGGGGAGTTTCTTTTGTCAGCAGCAAAATAGTAATAGAAAACATACCTCCGGTCTCTGCCGCCGCGCTTAGATTTATTCTTGCCGGGACATTAATGGTTGCGGCCCTGCCCTTTTTCAGTAAAAACGATACCGGTAAATCGGGCCGTTTCCCTAAAGAACTTATGCCTGCGCTTATTATTAGCGCACTTACAGGCGTTACCTTTTATTTCATTTTTGAAAACTTCGGACTTTATTATACAACGGCATCTTCAGGAGCTTTGATCACATCGTCAATTCCCGTGCTTGCTCTTCTTTTTGAAATGTTTTTCATGAAAAGAAAAATTCTCTCGAGACAGATTTGGGGCGTGGCGATCTCTTTGGCAGGTGTTTATTTGCTTACAAGAGGCGGTTCTCCCGTGGCAAGAGCTCCTCTTTTGGGTAATCTGCTGGTATTGGGTTCCTGTGTCTGTTGGGTTTTATTTAATTTTTTTAGCATCAAGCTGCAGAAGACTTTGTCAACTTTTTCCGTTACCGCCTGGCAAAATTTTTACGGGGCGCTGTTTTTGCTGCCGGTGGCTTTTTTTGAACGTTCGCAATGGAAAGCAGTTTCTCTGGATGTCTGGCTCCATCTGTTATACCTTGTGTTTGTCTGTTCGATCTTATGCTACTTTTTTTATAATTTTGCCCTTAGGGGAGTGGGTTCCGTAACTGCAGGGGCATTTATAAACCTGATACCGCTTGTCGGTGCTTTTTCCGGTGTTATCATTTTGCATGAAACCATCTCTTTTTCTCAGATTGTCGGCGGCATACTTGTTCTTGGATGTATTGCTCTTATTATGGATTTTCCCTCTAAAAGCAAGGTAATGTCCTCAGACCTGAAGTCCGGCAAAAAGGATTAACAGGATTTTTTTCGAATCATTTTGAGTCTTTTAGTATAAACTTTCCGTAGGTGATTTTTATGAGTGAAGAACAGAAATCCTTGTCCGGGTTTTCATCGGAAAAACGCTCTTTTTCAATTTTAGAGACGAATTTTTTTGTACCGTTGCTTTTTGTTTTCTGTACAGCAGTTGCTTTTGCCATGATTTATGGTAAAGGAATTTGGGCTGATGAAGGTTTTTCCATATTTATTTCCGGGCTGAAACCCCAGGATATTATGACCGTACTCTCTATGGATGCTCATCCGCCTTTGTATTATTTTTTTCTGCACTGGCTTTTAAAGTTTGGAAAATCGGAACTTTTTCTCAAATTTCCTTCGTTTGTATGTGTTGTCCTTACTGAGGTATTGGTTTATTATACAGCTCTGAAGCTTTACAACCGTAAAGTGGCGATAGTCTCGCTTTTGTTTGCTTCCGTAAGTTTTACTTTTCTTTTCTGGAATTTGACTGTAAGAATGTTTTGTTTTCTGACTTTTTTTTCAATGCTGTCGTATTATTCCTATGTCTGTATTTTGTCCGATTCAGGAAACCGTTTTTTGTGGAAGCTTTTTTACGTCATCTCCTCATTACTGGCAGTTTATTCACAGTACCTTGCCGTTTTCGTTTTATTGTCACAGCTGATTCATGTCTTGCTGCTTAGGGACCGCGCGAAAATTTTGCAGATTTTTTATCTGCAGTTGATTGTGTTTTTGTTTTTTGCGCCGTTTTTGCCGTTTATCAAAAAGCAGATGTCAGCCGGAGCCGGACCTCAGGGGGTATTTTTTCTGACTTTTTATAATCTGGCCGAGTCTTTTGCCAGGCAGCTTTCCTTTGCTTTTGCCGGCGGTGGTTTTCTATGGCCGCAAGGAGATGCTGCTTTTGCTGCATGGATCTTTTTTGCGGCAATGTTTTTTATTCCCCTGATTTACCAGATATCCAGACCGGATTGCAGATTTTTTTCAATCAATATCTTAATTATTATAATTTTTCTGATAACTTCTGTCTTTCTGACTGTAAAACCGATGTTTGAGTATCGGTATTTTGCATTTTTAATGCCATTTTGGGCAATAATGTTTGCGTCAACTTTATTTGACTTTTTTAAAAAGTATAAAATTGCGGCAATTTTTTTAGTTTCCCTTTATTTGATTTTTAATGCCGTTTCGTTGTTCAACAGTATCTCTAATCCATTCTACGGCTATCAGAGATGGAAAGAGGTTATGTCGGTTTCACTTGCAGACTTTAAAGACGGCGACTGTGTTGTCATCATGGACAACTTTCAGTCCTACACTTTTCTTTACTATCTTCCCGATAAGTATAAGCGTGATGTTTACAGGTTTTTAAATGAAAAGCAAATAAAAAATATTTTGTCACAGGATATTGTTCTTAATACCGACTCTATTCCTTATAAAAGAGTCTGGCTGTTTGCAACGATGGGGTTCAGAAACGAGGATCCTGATTTTGCTCTTTTGAAGTCTCTTGATACTAACATGCATTTTGTTAAAGGGAGCACCTATTCTAGTTTTTTTGATGTTTGGACGATTAGAGTAATGCTTTTTGAGGGTAAAAACAGCAAAAGTAAAGATTGAAACATTTGCCGTTGCGATTTTGGATTATTCTTTGCATAATGTAACTGTTACGATATCATGCTTTTCATTTTCAGCCGTCTGGGATTGTTTCGCTCGGCGGTCCGTCAATATCCTGGTAAATGGTTTCGTCTGCAAACAGTTTGGTTTTCCGGCGGTAGGCAAGAAGTGATTTTGTAATAGACACGGCTTCCGGGCAAGGCGTCCGAACTGCCCTCCTTTCAGAAACGAACGGTTCAGCAGCTTTTTTATTGACCCCCTGTTATTTCCCGGTAATTGTCTTTTTTTACGACAATTATGATAATTTTATCGCTGGTATGTGCCTGCCGGCGGCACAGATCTTGTACAATGTGCCATGGTCCTAAACCTGTTTTATAGCTGTTTGTATATAATTGAAGCTCATCCGTCTGAAAAGTTTAATATCGGGATTCAAGTTTTTTTAGTATATTTAGCTCCAGCATTCCGCTTGATTTGTTACATAATTTGTATATAAAAAATTTTTTTTTAACATTTTTAACGTTTTGTAAATATTTTATATATGTATAAATTTTGTGATAAGGTGTAATATAATAATAGATTCTGTATTTATATTTAACTCATTTAAATTTTATTTGTAAGGGAGGTTTTTATGAGTAATATCGGAGGACTTCAGCCGGGGGGGAGTGTTGCCGGTTCTGTTAATATGGCTGCTATAGGCGGTATGCCGCCGTCAGCGGTGGTTCCCAGTGTTGGTTGGTCTAAGGATTCGGCCAATATATCGTCTGATTTGGGTGATAAATTTCAGACATTAAAGGCTCCGTTTGCAGATATGCCTTCAGGTTCAGGTATGCCGGACGGTTTGGGAATGGTTCCCGGGTTTGGCGGCGCAACTTCTCCTGCCGGAAGCATGTTCGGCGGCGCGATGGAAGATATGCAAAAGCAGCAGCAAGATATGATGCTTAGCCTGCTGAAAATGTTGGAAGAATTGCAGAAAAAAAATGGTTTTGGTTCAGATAAGGAAAATATGCCGCAAGCGGAGCCGGCTTTCGGCGGTGGCGCTCCTTCGGGAGGTGCCTCGCCTTCTGACGGTGGTTTGCCTTTCGGAAATCTCTTGCAGAATCTTTTAGGTGGCGCTCCTTCCGGCGGTGGTGGCTGTCCCTCAGGCGGCAGCGGTTCTCCTTCCGGCGGCGGCGGCTGTCCCTCAGGCGGCGGCAGTGCCCCTTCCGGCGGCGGTGGCTGTCCTGTATCAGGTGGCGGTAGTCCCGCATCAGGTGCTGCAGGCGGCAGTATTCCCTCCGGCAGCGCAGGTAAGCCTGCGGAAAATGGTAATCAGGGTAATTCCGGCGTAAATGGAGAGCAGGGAGCTTCCAATTCCGATGATAGTTCCGGACTGTCAAGGGAAGAGCTTAAGAAAAAAATTGATGAGAATATTGCGGCTCAGGGTGAAGTCCAAACTCAGCTTGAGCCTGCCAAGGCGAAACAGAGTACGCTTGACGGTGAAGTGAAGACGTTGGAAGGCGATAACAGCAAGATTAAGGGAGAGATAGAACAGTCTAAAACCCAGCAAACAAGGATTAACGGAGAAGTTTCACAGTTGGACGGCAAAGAAAAAGAATGCCAGCAGAAACTTGAAGCTGAGAAGAATAAAAAAGATGAGAACGGAAAGCCTGCGGGAAATCCTGAAAAGTTTGAATCGGAACTTAATAAAATAAAAGAAGATAAGGCTAAGAAACAGGAAGAGCTCAAAAAAGAAAAAGAAACCGAGCAGACAAAGCAAAAGGAATTGAATGAAAATACGCAAAAATTGACGGATAAGAAGTCAGAGCTTGAGAACGTTAAAAAAGAAGTTGAGGATTCCGAGAAAAAGCTGGAAACTTTAAAAGCTGAGCAGACAAAACTTCAGGAGCGGCTTGAAAAGCTTGAAAATCCCGGAGAAGGTTTTCTGAATAAAATAAAAGACCCCAGAACGAGGGAAATACTTAGCAATAACCCTGAGTATGCAAAGAGACTGGAAGAGATAATGGCAAATTCTACTTCCGACAGTGAGGATGCAAAAGCTTTCGGCGATCTTTTGAAAAAGTATGGTGAAGATCTGAAATGGGATACCGCCAATAATAGAGGCACCGCATTTTACAGTACGGGAGACAATGCAATAAGAGTAAATGCTAATGCGGATCAGTCAGGCAGAAGCACAACGCATGAGCTTTCACACTCTTTGGATCATATGATGGCTGATGGCTCGGGTAAAACATGGGCCTCAAACAGCAAGGAAACAATACAGGCTATAAATAATGACTATAACAATAATATAAACAGTTACATGCAGAGATACGGCGGAACAAAAAGGGAAGCGGAGCAGGCTATTACATCTATGATGATGGGCCGATCCGGCCAGGGGGCGGAACAGGCAAAAGAGCTTTTCGGAACTTCGGGAAAACCTGTGGACTACGTCGTTATGTCCGATACATATGCCGGCGTGTCTGAAGGAAATGTACGGGGCGCTTTGGTGCATAAACAGTCTTATTACAGCGATTCAAATATATGTCTTGAAACTTTTGCCAATATGGGTTCGTCAGCGCTTAGCAATCCGCAAGCTCTGGCGAATATGAAAAAAATGATGCCTGAAACATATAACTATCTGATGGGTATGGTGAGAAATCAGGCTTACGGAAATTGATTTGACAAAAATGGAAAGGAAATTTTTACATGGTGGAATTTGAGCTTACAGAAGAATTTTTCGAATGGAATGAAAAATTCGAAGAAAAATTCGGAGAACCTGTTCCGTTAATGATGGTTCCTGAAATAGAAACTTTAGATGGTATGATTGAAAAAATAAAGAAATGTCTTGATGCAAATGAAAATTTGCTGGGAACATTTTATGAGTGGGAACTTGATAATCCGGAAATAGTTTATTGACCATAGTTTCGTGTAAACGTTAAATTTTAAATAAGATAAGTTGTTTTCGAGTGTATTATACTAAAATTTTATGTAAACCTTCTGATATTGCTAAGCTGCAATAATTCAGGGGGTTTTTTATTGGGTAGTGGGGAAGAAAAATCAGATGATTTTTTCCATTTCCAGCAATTCATTATTGTTTTGCCGTAAAAAAGCCATAAGACCATTAATCCCTGTGCAAATTGTTTCGTCTGCAAATGCTCTGGTAGAGTCGTCGTTTTTAAGCAGAAATTTGGTGATTTTCGGCATCCATGCTATTCTCTTTGAGCCTCCGTGGGCTTTTAAAAACGAACTGTTTAGAAGATTGTTTCTTGCCTGACCGGTAATTCCTGGAATTTGTCCATGTTTCTGAATAAGGGCCATTGTTTCATCAAAATTAAGCCCTGCCGGCGTGTCTCCACGGTATTTTCTGTCAAGAACAATAACGCCGTTGGATTCGGGCAGGAGAAGGGCAAATGTCTCACAAAGCGAAGAGCAGAGCGGCGGATATTCAGTTATTGAATATAGGCACAAATTCTTCGTTTTTCCGAATGTGGCCAGTCTGCAATGGTTGTTTATTCCTTCCCAGCTTCCCCGGGCTTCGTCTGAGGAAATGCCTTTGATAACTTTCTGGCATGGACCATATTTGTTTATATCATACATCAGTTGCGCATCCCTGTAGTCGAGCCCCCCGCACATTCCCTGCCTTTCGGGCGTTATTATACATATATGATCGGGTGTAAGGCTTTGGCACATATTGCAGCTGTAAAATAGCGGTGTTTTTTTGTCGTCTGCAGGGTCTTTTTGCAGTGGTTTTTCATTTAACCCCGGGGCCTTGATTTTCCATAATTTGAATTGCGATTCTTCCGTTTTGAATGAAACATTTATTTGGCATTCCGCATATCTGCAGAAATCATTCAGCGATTTCTCAATCAGGGAACTCAGTTTTTCAGGAACATTTTTTTTGTCCGCAAAATGTCTGCTGACTTTTAAACGTTCTCCGTCGAAAAAAACGCCTTCCATAGAATACAATATTTCCGAAACTTTTTTGTTAAGTGCCCGGCAATGTTTGTTTTCAAGAATTTTTGATTTTATGTATATTTCTATACCGAGAAAATTTTTTGGAAAAAACTCTGTTTCAGGTTCATTGCCAGAATCTTCGTTTATAAATACGGCTTTATGAAAATTTTCAAACCCGCAGAGCAGTTCTTCTTCCGGGAAATCTTTATTTATAAAAGGATTTGCTCTGAAGTTTCCTGCCGGCCTATCCATTTTTTCGAAATGCGCTTAAATAGGAGTCGCAGTAAATGTCTTTGTTCAGAAGCATTCTTGAAGTAATTGCCGTGTTTACGAGTTCCGTATCATTCGTATCCAGTATGGCAGCGTCAAGACCGCAGTACATTGCCATTGCCAGAAACGTTCTGTTTATAAGTTCACGGCTGGCACATTTTTGCGAGACGTTTGACAGGCCGAGAATTGTTTTTGGCGAGGGAACATCAAGTTCTCTGATCATTGCTATTGCTTTTAAAACTTGCAGCGGGCAGTCCTGGGCAACATTTACCGGCAGAATAAGAGGATCTAAATATATATCTTCGGTGCTGAAACCATATTCCTGTGCCGCGGCCAGAATCATTGCCGCAAGCTCGGTTCTGCCTTCCGCTGTAGACGGAACGCCTTTGTCATCCATTGTCAGTGCTATTACCTGTGCGCCGAACTTTTTGGCGATTGGCAGCAGGGATGATATTTTTTCGTCATCGGCGGTTATGGAGTTTAGAATCGGTCTGTTTTTGCATAATTTAAGACCGGCTTCTATTATATTAACTTTTGCACTGTCAATCGACAGTTTTACATCACCTATTTCCTGAACCGTATTGACCATCCACTCCATTGCTTCTGCGCCAGCAGCAACCGGACCCACATTTATGTCCAGATAATGCGCGCCGTTTTCCATTTGTTTTTCCGCGATTTCAAGGATTGCTTTTTTATCTCTTTCTTCAATTGCTTTTTTTACGGCTCTGAACATTCCGTTCAGTCTTTCTCCTATGAATAGCATTATGGTGATACCTCTCTTTTGCTTGTTACAGGAAGATTATAAGTTATTTTTGCTGTTCTGTAAAATATGCGGTAGGAAAAAAAATGCTGTGCTTGAATTTTTTTTGTATCTTTTATTTATAGATGGTTTTTAAGGAATAGAAATTATTATGAAGGTCGTTTGTATTGATTTTGAAACAGCCAACAGGCATTACTGCAGCGCCTGTTCCGTTGGTATAGCCGTTGTCGGGAACGGTGTTGTGACCGAAAGCAGGCATTGGCTGATAAAACCTCATTATGATTACGGTTATTTCGATGGGATGAATGTGTCCGTACATGGAATTACACCGGAGCAGGTTAAGACGGCTCCCGAGTTTGATTCTGTGTATAGCGAGCTTCTGCCTTATTTTGAAAATGCCGTATTGGCAGCCCATTATGCGGTGTTTGATATGTCGGTTTTGAGAAAGAGCTTGGAAATATACGGGATACAATGCCCTGATTTGAATTATATCTGCACGCGTAATATCGCTAGGAAAGTCTGGAAGCTTGATTCCTATCGGTTAAATGCCGTATCAGAGCATCTTTTTTATCATTTTCAGCATCATGATGCATTGGAGGACGCCCTTGCCTGCAGTAATATTCTCAGAAGAGCGATGGCTGAAAAAGGCATCCCCGTTCTGGATGAATTTATTGGTTCATTGGGACTTTGTTATGGCAATTTGCGCAAACCGTCGTCTTCCGGGCGTAAGGTATAGTTTTTTATTATCTTCCATTGTTCTATAAGAGCATGCAGTCTGTATTTGGCATTGGCAGGACTTGTCGACGGCAGGCAAAAGACTTGCAGATTGTATTTGTCCCTGTTGTGCTTCATATATAGCTCATGTGCTTTTGAGCCGTTGCAAAAAATAGCGTTTATCTTTGATTTTTTCATTATCATATCAAGATTGCGCGGTATGCCGTTTTTTATTGCCGCGTCACTGCTGCCTTCAATCAGACAGCTCTGCAGCACATCCGTCAGGGCAATGCCGTTGTTTTTGAGAAGCTCAATCTTTTTTTTATTGTCCTCAGGCAGGTTCGTCCCAAAAATTCCGGCAATCGTTTTCCAGAACCTGTTTTGCGGATGTCCGTAATAAAAATTATTTTCTCTCGATTTTACTGACGGTATCGTTCCTAATATCAATATTTTTGAATTTTCATCATATATTGGTTTAAATGGATGGTTCACCTGATATTTCATCGTATATTTATTTTGATAGTGAAATATATTTTCCCTTTTGCCGTTGATTGTGGTATAATTGTTTTGAATGCATAAAAAGATAATTGTATTTTATATTGCGGTAATAAAAGTATGAAAAAAATGAAAGAGTGGTGGTTTTAGTGCATAAATTTATAAAATTATTGTTAGCGGTTTTGTTGATATTTTTCGTAACCGTTCCTTTCGGAGCTGATGCTCAAACAAGAAAACGCTCTCTGGAAGAACTGGAAAGACTTGTGGCTCCGGTTGCCCTGTATCAGGACGACCTGCTAAGTCAGGTTCTTACTGCTTCCACCGTTCTTGACGAAGTTATTCTTGCCAACCAGTATTTGAAGGATCATGGCGGTAAGGTTGACAGCATGCCCGAAGAAGACTGGGATCCTAGTGTAAAGGCTCTGCTTTATACTCCCGATGCGATTTATAAGCTTAATGAAAATTTAAACTGGACACGTGAACTTGGAAGTGCGGTGGAATATCAGCTTGACGATTTAATGACTGCCGTGCAAAATGTCAGAAACAGGGCTGTTGAATCGGGATCGCTTAAGACTTCGGAACAGCAAAAGGTTTCCGTTGAGGATAATTCCGTTAAAATAGAATCTCAAAAGGAAAATACCGTTTATGTTCCGACATACTCCTCCGATTCATTTTTCAGCAGTACTCTGGCGCCGACGATTATTGTTCTGGCGGCCGGCTTTTTGGTATCCGACTGGTGGTATAACAGCTATATAGACTGGCCGGGACGCTGTCTTATGGTAAGGCCGTCTGTTATGGGTTATTATGCGTATCCTTCCAGCGGATATTACTATAACCGTTATTCTTTATGGAATGCACCTTACTATCCATCGTATTATGACTATGGTTATAACAATTATAATCATTACAGTTATAATAGCTATAATAATTACAATAACTATAACTATAATAACAATGCGTGTGTATGGAAACCGCATAACCGCTTTAAACCGCATCATAATTATAACGGTAATTACTATACGGAAAATGACAACAGATACCGTCCGTCTGTTGGCAATCATAATTCATCCAATTACATACAGGATTATATAAATAACTATTCGAACCGTCCCGACAGAAACAAACCCAATACCTCCGGAAGACCGAACAGGTTTAATGACTCGCCTCAGCCCGGGGTTTCACCGTCACCGTCACAGCCGGCCAGCGGCTATCAGTTCCAGAGAGACAGGAACCGGACCAACGGGACTACGGGAACGAACCGTATGGATCGTACACGCGTCAATACCGGTGATGTTCAGAATCAACCTTCTGTTGACGAACGAAGCGGCAACGGTTATCAGTTCCAGAGGGACAGGAACCGTACCGATGGACCCACAGGCACGAACCGTATGGATCGTACACGCACGAATACCGGTAATGAGAAGGACTCGCCTTCAGTTGAAGAACGAAGCCGCAATACTCATCAGTTTACGCGCAATCGCAACAGGGACGTTTCTCCGTCCGAGCGCTCGACCAATACGCGTTTACAGGAACGAAACCGTACGGACAGCCTTCGTCGGGAGAACGTGTATCAATACAGAAATACCAATAATACGAACAGGACTTATAATCCGGCAGCTTCAGGCAGTATCCGTTTTGGTTCGGAAAAGAACTCTGTTCGTAACAATTCGAATATTTTGAGTCCAACAAGCACAAATCAGCATCAGTTTGTAAGGAATGAAAGCAGGCAGTCTTATTCGCCTTCAGGCAGGGATGTCAATACCGGGTTTTCCAAACCGGAAGCAACAAGGCAGCGAAGTTCCTTTCAAAATGGCAGCGGATTTACGCCTAGAACACAGATGTCTGCTCCGTCAAGGCCTAATGTAAGGGAAAACCGGACTGAGTCGCGCAGGGAGTCAAGCGTGACTTCTACGCCCTCGGTGCGCAGCTCTCAGCCGTCTTACAGCGCTCCCGCGAGACAATCGTCACGTCCATCGGCGAACGGCGGTTCTTCCCGGGGAAGATGGGATAGATAGTTTGAGATTGTTTGGTGTTTTTAGTTTGTTGGGAAGGAAAATGTTTACAGAAGTTTAAAATGTTAAGACCAAGATAGTGAAATAATAGATTAATATGTTAATATATTGTTAAACCTTGTCTTGATTTTAACATAAATGGAGGTGGCAATCGCAATGAAGTATATTTCTAAAATGTTATTTGTGGCGCTTTTGCTTGTTGTGTCCGTAGCCTGGCTTTCGTCATGCGGGTTCGCACAGAGCAAACAGTCGCCGGCTTCTAAAACCGCAGTTGCGCAGAATATACCGAAGCTGTCGAATGATGAGCTGAAAAAACTAGTCGCTCCTGTGGCACTTTATCCGGATGATTTGTTGTCGAATGTTCTGATGGCGGCGACAGTTCCCGATGATGTAACCGCCGGTGCAAACTATCTCAAGGCACATGGCGGAAAAGTAACCCAGATGCCTTCCGATGACTGGGACCCAAGTGTAAAGGCTTTGCTTTATACACCTGATGCCCTGTATAAGCTGTCTGATAATATGAGTTGGACCACAGAGCTTGGCAATGCGGTCGTCGCGCAGCTTAACGATGTTATGAGTGCTATTCAGGATTACCGTTCACAGGCTGTCAACAGCGGGAATTTGAAGACCAGTGAGCAGCAGACCGTTACCGTCGAGCAAAATGTTGTAAAAATTGTCCCGCAGGATCCGGATATAATTTATGTTCCCGAGTACGATCCTGTTTTGGCCGTTACACCCGGTTATCCGCTTTTGACTTTTGCGGCCGGCGTAGCTGTGACAAGCTGGTGGTATAACAATCATTTTGACTGGTATAACCCCGGTATCATTTACAACCCTGCCGTATTTGGCCATTACGGCTATGTGCCCGGTGGATATTATTACAATATGTGGACTCCGCGTCCCGGTTATGTTCCTCCGGGGAGTTGGAATCCCGCGGTAAGGGAAGATCGGATTAACAGCCGTACTAACCGAGCCAACAACCGTAACGACAGGATCAGCAACCGAGCCGACAACCGTAACGACAGGATCAACACCAGAATCGACGACCGCAACGACAGGATTAATAACAGAATTGATAACCATGGCGACAGAATCAACAACCGCGGTGACAGGATTGATAACAGAACCGACGGTGTAAACCGCGACTCTATCAGAAATAACCTTAGCGGCCGAACCAATGCTGCCGGAGGCAACCTTAGCGGACGGACAGAGATGAACCGCGGTTCGATTAACAATGCTTTGCAGCAGCATCCTAACGTTTCCAGGACCGATCTTAATTCCAGTATAAAAAGTAGGCTGTCAAGCCAGCATTTCAGCTCTGGACAGCTTAGTGAAGCCAACAGGAGATTGGGCGGCGAAACCAATAGAACCTCACCGTTTGCCGATACTCACCGCAACTTTAATTCCGGTAATATACAAAGCCGCGGTGACAGATCCGTATTCAACTCCTCTGCCGGAAGTCATTTTGACCGCAGTTCTTCCGCAAGAAGCTTCAGTGCGCCAAGCAGAAGCTTTAGTGCTCCCAGCAGGAGTTTTAGCCCTCCTTCAGGGGGAGGCTTTAGAGGCGGCGGCGGTGGATTTAGAAGACGTTAGGAGGTTGAATATTATGAAGAACATGAATAAACTGACAAATTATTTTTCGTTATTTTTGCTGCTGGGATTTTTGCTGATTTTACCTCAGTCTGCTTTTGCCAAAGATGCCAGAATGTCGTTTGAGTCTTCGGAAAAAGCCGTAGCGTCTTTGCGGGAGGCAATGGAGTCGTTTAACTTCGGACAGATAGGTAAGATACTCAATTTAAAATATGATTTGAAGAATATTGACGAGAGTTACGAGCGTGAACGTGTTGAAAAAAGCCTGACTCTAATGAAACAGAAATACTCCTTGAAGGACGCAGGCAAAGGTATATACCATCTGATTCTCGGCAATGACGCTTTCGTGTTCCCGGTTCCTCTGATCAAAGAGGGCTCAAAATGGTTTTTTGACGGACCGGCCGGCGAAGAGGTTATGATAATACGCATGATAGGTGAGAATGAATTAAATGCCATTTCTGTGTGTGAAGCGTATGTCCTCGCGCAGAGCCTTTATGTCACGAAAGACTGGGACAATGACGGTATAATGCATTACGCGGCCAAACTTGGAAGTTCAAAAGGCAAAAAAGACGGGCTTTATTGGCCTGCTTACGGAGTTAAGGGTGAAGAGGAAAGCCCGTTTGGACCGTTCCTTTCCGACAACTATAACCGAGGTGAAGGAATCCAGCCCAAGCCTTACCATGGCTATTACTTCAAGATTCTAACCTCACAGGGTGCTGATGCCCCCGGAGGTGCATTCGACTATATGATCAACGGTTATATGCAGGCCGGTTTTGCGTTGGTAGCTTTTCCAAGTGATTACGGTGTTACAGGTGTGATGACTTTTATTGTCAGCCGCCAGGGAGATGTTTATGAGAAAGATCTCGGCAAAGATACCGTAAGGATTGCCAAGGAGATAAAGAATTATAATCCGGATAAGACCTGGCGTATTGTTGAAGATGAAGGGCTTCCGGCAAAATAGAGAATTTTATGTCTTGGTCATAGAGAATAAGGCTGTCTGTGGACGGCCTTTTTTCTTATATTTTAGGTTTTATATTATTGCGATCTTTCCACTATCTTTGTTGAAAATGTTTATAAGTTGTTTACATTTTTAACTTATTGTCAACATGTTTGATCTGTTTTAATTTTTCAATATGATTTATAATATTATTAAAAAGGATGTTGTTTTTTAAATCAACTTGTTTTTTGCAAGGGAGGATTTTTTATGAGTATCATTGGCGGGTTTCAACCGGGGGGAAATATTTTTGCACCAATGAGTGTAAATCCAATGGGTGGAATAATGCCGTCCGGTTCTATTTCGGGCTTCGGCTCGCTTACGGATGGTACTAACATCTCTTCAGATCTCGGAGAAAAATTCAAGGGACTAAGCTCTGCGTTTGGCAATTCAGGTATGCTTGATGGCCTGGGGATGGTTCCCGGTTTTGGCGGAGCTACTACTGCTGCCGGCAGTATGTTCGGCGGACAAACGGATATGACGCAGCAGTATATGATGATGATGCTGATGAAAATGATGG
>JAVBNT010000039.1:0-60581 GCA_031551355.1 Candidatus Xenobia bacterium
CGCCACTAACTCGCCCTATGTATTGCTACACAGGGTCCGTCCGTTCGACTTGCATGTGTTAGGCACGCCGCCAGCGTTAGTCCTGAGCCAGGATCAAACTCTCCATAAAATTCTTTAAAACATTACATCTCATCGCTGAAAATGTAACGGATTTTACGAGTTTAACCCCGCACATTATTTATTACTATTCGTTCTCTCTATTTAGTTCTCAAGTTACACGCTGTCCCGGCTTTAAACATCTTTTAAAAGTTGTTTGCCGCTTGGGACAAGGGTTAGTATAACATACCCTTGAAAGGCTGTCAATACATGTTTGATTATTTTTTTTATAAAGAACAATCAAAGCAAAAATACCGGTAATTAAAGGGTCGAAAGGGAAAATAAACATGACAACAAATCTACTCAATATATAATCATTTAAAATTTTTGAGGAGATATCATTTTTATGAAAAGAAACATTTCGCTTGCTTTATCACTAATATGTATTATCTTGTTTGTTCTGGGATGCGGCGGCAAAGAAGAGTATCCTGAAGAAGCAATCAAAACTTATAAAAGCTACGTCGTCAATGACGAATGGGACAAAGTATGGGATATGATGCCCAGGGCTAATCATGAAATCTGGGACAAAAAGATTCTCCAGCCCACAAAAGAAGGTCTTAAACAAGCTCCGCCCGACATGCAAAAAGAAATAGCCGCACAATTAAAATCGGATCCGGAGGAAATACAGGGCATGGATGCAAAGACTTACTTTATTAGGATAATGGGGGGACCCGTCAGCTCAGGAAGTGCCGCCAATTTTGGAGTTGACGTAGATAAAAAAATCATCAAGGGTAAATCAGCAACGGTAACTCTTAAAAACGAACCTACCGAGTACTTTCTTATAAAAGAAGACGGAATATGGAAAATAGACATCTGTAAAACAATGAAAATGGGGGTCAACTAGGACGTCTGCCGCAATTTGTAAAAGGACTGTCCCGTTTTTTTGAGACAGTCCCGTTTTATTAATATTAAGAAAATCATTCCTTAAAAAGATATACGAGAGGACACATAGAAAAAGACAAAAGATTTACGGCAAATGGCCCTACACCTGATATCTTTTTCGCATTACCTCTGTGAACTCCGTGCCCGATGTGAGAAACGGAATTTTATAATCAGGTCTTTTATATAATCCTTAAAGAACGATAAGCTTACCATCCTCAAAAGCTTTTTTGAGCAAGTCTTCAGGAACTCTATAATCCGGAGCACCTGTACCTGCACATACTATTGTATCTACAACATCCCAGCCAAACACCTTAAAAACACCATCCGTAAAATCAATACTGCTCTTAAAAGCATTCTTATCCGGATTTCCCTGGGTATAAACCGTGACAATTTTTTTTCCCGGATATCTTGCCGGGAAACTATCTCCGGGCTTCTCAGGCAAGTCTATACACGGATACATTCTGTCCATCCATATTTTAGCCTGACCGGTTACCTGATAAAAATAAATTGGAGACCCGAAAATAACGGCATCGGCCGATTTTATATCCTCATACATCGGCTGAAGATAATCCTTAACACTGCATCCCTCATGCCTGCGGCAATAGTAGCAGCTCTGACACCCTCTTATTCCCGCGTCATTGAGATCATAATATTTAATATCGGCACCGACGGATTTCGCCCCCTCGACAACTGCTTCTACTAATTGCGATGTGCTGCCTTTTTACGCGGACTAGCCATAAAAACCAAAACCTTTTTCATAAACGCCTCCAATTTATTAGATTTAGATTTATAAATTGATACCATGCAGAGATACATTTAATATTCAATCACCATATAAATATTAAATACCAAAGTCGCAAGACCTTTAAAAATACCGTATCACCGCGGCATGCCGGCGACAGAAAAACAGGGGGAATCTTTTAACGACGGAAAGAATAAGCAAAAGATAAACCTTATGGCCGGAGGATAATAATGAAACTAAAAGAGCTTGCAGACTATCTGGACTCCTTTCTTGAGATAAAAAAAATACCCGATGCATCTTCAAACGGCCTGCAGATAGAGGGTTGTGATGATGTTAAAAAAATAATGCTCGCCGCTGATTTTTCATTAAAGGCAGCAGAGTTTGCCGCGGAAAACGGATGTCAGATGATTTTATGCCATCATGGACTTTTCTGGCCGGCAATAAACGCGATAACCGGCAGTATAAAAAAACGCATAAAAACAATGCTTGATCACGAAATATCACTGTATGGAGTACACCTTCCGCTCGATCTTCACGGCGAGATCGGCAACAATGCCGTTATTGCCAGAAAAATAAATGCGGAAAAGATATCGGAGTTCGCCAGCTATAACGGACAAAACATTGGAGTTGCCGCCGAGCTGGTGACACCGGTCAGGGTTGATGAATTTAAGCTGAATTTTGACAAAATATTCAACACCGACAGTCTGCTTATAAAAGCCGATCACGGTAAGGAACATATAAAAACATTAGGTATCGTATCAGGAGGAGCGGCAAGGCAAATAAACGACGCCATAAAAATGGAACTTGACCTGTTTATAACCGGCGAACCGTCACACAGTGAATACCATCAGGTCAAAGAGAATAAAACACATATGCTGTGCGGGGGACATTACAGGACAGAGGTTACAGGCATCCAGGAGCTCGGCAGGCACCTCGAAGAAAAATTCAAACTGGCAACCATTTTCTTCGATCTTCCTACAGGCCTATAAACCGCCGTCAAAAATTTCCGGTTTAAGTTCATAAAGCCGGACTTTTTTTTGCACGTCCTCAAGAACCTTGTCCGAATTGCTCAAATAATCAAAAAATTCTTTTGATGATAAAAAAACTCTGCCGCTGCCGGCCCCCATTTCACGCAAAGTATAGGCAATATTCCCGCTGCGCCAACCGGTTAGAACATAGCAGCCGGCGGCAAGAGATTCATAAAGAGTATATGAGTAACTTTCAGGCACGAGCGACCAAAGCAAAACCAAATCAATTTTGTTTTCGCGAAGCTTGCTGACTGCCGCATTGACACCTTCCTTTATAAAAGAATAGGGCACATGCTTTACCAGCTTATTACTGTCCGCCTCTCCGCCGAAATGATAAAAGTCGTAAACAGACTGCAAATCCTTATTGCCAATCAGATCTTTCCACAGCGAGCTTCCCTTAACTTCTATCATATAACCTAAAAAAGCAATTTTCAGACGTCCTCCACTCCCCCTTAGAAAAGATTCCTTGGGAACCAGATTTACCAGAGGAACGGCTTTTATTTTTCCTTCCTCTATCTGAAAATGCTTCGCAGTTAATTTTTTTAAAAAATCGGATGGAGTTATAATAACCTTAGACAAGCAGAGAATTTTATGGAAATAATTCTTCCACAATAGCCGCTTCTCAGCACCAACCCCGTCTTTAAAAGTGAAATCAGAGTCAACGTTGAAAATATCGGCTTCTTTTTTTACCTTCCCTGAATACACTGAATAAGCGGACGGCGAGAAGAAAAAAAAGTCATGAAGATAACACAAACAGTCTGTATTTTTCTGAGTCAGAGAATCAATCAGCAAAGAAATGTCATGACGCCGCCAATTCATCAAATGATGAATATGAACCTCCCGTATCCGCTTTGCAGCATCGGGGAAAAAACTAAAAATCTTTGCAAAGGTTCCCGAAGAAACCAAAGTATTATTTATTCTAACAGCATAAAAATTGGGCTGTAACTGATAAAAGTCCGCAGGAAAAAGCGGAAATATGTTTACAGTATCTATGCCTTTGGACAAAAAATCATCAACCTGCGCCTGCAATGCCCTCTCTGTTCCCGCTACTGTTTTTTTATAGTCAGAATGCGATATCATCAGCATATACGGCCGGTCCGGCAGCAAAAAACGGCGATTAAAACAGGCAAAATATTCCGGGAGCTGTAGTAGTTTTCTTAAAATACGCTTGAGCATCGTAAACTCTCAAAAAAAATAATTTAAAACAGTTATTCAACAAAACAAATCTTAATCCTGTACAAAAAAAATATCACCGCATTTTGCCGAAACAGAACAAATTTTCGGATATAACTCATAAAAACAACCGAATTCGAAGGCCATGGAAGCCGTTTAGTTATCAAAAATTTAACATTAGTTAACATAGTTTCTCTTGATTTTTTTTCATAGGATGATATATCATGATGATGTTTAGAATTTTAAATGTATACGAGAGATAATCAAATAGAATATCTGAACTAGTCAAAATACAGCAAAATATATAAAAAATCTTTAAGGAACAAATTTTATGGACAATATTAAAATATCTGCCGTCATATTGATGTCAGGAACAGAAAAATATTTGATTGACTGCATTGATTCTATATTGAACCAAACATTAAAAGAGTTTGAGATTATTGCCGTAAACGACGGTCTGGATGATAACTGTCTGGAATTGCTCCAGAGATGCGGAGACAACGACAAAAGAATCAAAATAATCAACCGCACCGGGGAAGGCGGAAAGTTTACAAAAAAATTCGGACTTGATGCTACAAACGGAGACTATCTGTTATTCATAAACAGTGAAGATATGCTGGAAAAAGATGCTTTTGAAAAGCTTTATGAAAATGCGGTAAAAAACGACTCCGACATAGTCGTTTCCGGCATAACCTTCCTTGACAACATCAAGAATGAGATAATTCAGGACGGCGGAGTTGACCAATCGGTTTGTTTTAATCCTGATACCGATTTTCTAAATTTTACATTTACCCATAAAGATATAAGACCCCTGATGATCAACAGGTTTATTGCTTCCTGGAATAAGCTTTACAGAACATCATTCCTCAGAAAGTATAATAATTTCTTATATAACAAACAGGATTTGTACGAGGACAGCCCCTTCCAGCTCCAGTTAATGCTAAGGGCACACAAGATGTCTTTTTCTCCTCACAAGTCATACATTAACAGGATTATGGAAAAGTCCGCGGAAGCACCGGAAAATGCTGATAACAGCTCACATATTGAGATTGTAGCTCTTGTTGAAAGGGTGAAACAGTTCCTTAAACAGCAAAAACAGGTAGAAGATTACACAACGGAATTTCTTGAATATATATATAATGACTTTGCTTTTCTATGCGGTTCCCAGTCTGATTCACTGGAAGCTTCTTTTTATAATAAAATGAAGCAGGAATTCGGCCAAATTCTGAATGTATCGCAAAGTATGGAAGAACAGGAGCCGTTTAAACTGAACCTGTATCAGTACATATTGTCGTCCAAAAACAGTCTGGATACATATTTGGCTGAGCGTCTGGAAAGCCTGATGACGGAACTAAACGATTCGCAGGTCATAGTGTCCAAACATGAACACTCCATAAAGAAACAGGAAGTTGCGTTAAAAGCTCAAAAAGCCATTCTAGCCGACAAAAAGCAGGAAATAGAAGAGCAGAATGAGCTAATAGCCGAACAGGGAAAAATTATTTACAGAAGAACGGCAGCTATAAAGAAAATTAAAAATTCGTTAAGCTATAAAATAGCCAAATCCATAACAAAAACAGTTATGATACCGAATAAAATGATTAAAAAATTCAAAAAACAGTGCGAAAATATAAGAAAATCATTCACAAAACAAAGAACACTAATTGAATCACCTAAAAATGCAATGCCTTAGGTCTAAATTGAAAATGCTCAAAACTACAGAACCGCCGGTTTTACGGCGGTTCTTTTTTATACAAACAAGATAATGTACTTTAACAACAAAATATTGATTTGCATCAAAAAGGGTTTAACAAAAACAACATAGAAAATATTCGGTCTGCAAAATAAAGATAAAAATAATTATTCCAAACTAATACATTATTAAGCCAGAATTACTTGGAATTTTAGCCTAACTTAATTACAGTCCGCCTAACTGACGGACTGTAATACAAATATGGGGTCTTAATATGAACAGTAAAAAACTGAAAAAATTGCTCATAATACCGGCCTTCAATGAATCTCAAACACTTCCTTCATTAATTGAAGAAATAAAAGCAAAAGCTCCTGATTATGATTACGTGATCGTTAATGATGGCTCCACGGATGATACGAAAAACGTATGTAGAACAAATGGACTAAATGTTATTCACCTGCCGATAAATCTAGGCATTGGGGGCGCAATGCAAACAGGTTATCTGTACGCATATCAAAACCAATACGACATAGCCATACAGATCGATGGCGACGGTCAACATGATCCTGACTTTCTTGAGTCACTTATAGAACCAATAACTAAAAAGCAATCCGACATGGTTATTGGGTCAAGGTTTATAAGAAAAGAAGGATTCCAATCGTCATTCCTCAGGAGGATAGGGATTAACATATTAAGCCTGATCATATTTATGCTTACCGGAAAAAAATACCTCGACGTGACAAGCGGGCTCAGAGCCTGTAATAGAAAAGTCATAGAGCTTTTTTCCAAGCTTTATCCGGAAGATTACCCTGAAACGGAAAGTCTGATGATGCTTCTGGTTCTCGGGTATAAAGTCGAGGAGCGTTCAGTAATAATGAGGGAAAGATTCGCAGGCATAAGCTCCATCTATTTTATAAACTCCATCTATTTCATGATCAAAGTTACCTTTGCAATCTTTACCACAAGGTTAAGATCTAAGAAATCAATAAATCTTTAAGGCCGATTGTAATATGATAAAAGAAGTACAAACTCTGACAATAATTGTCAGCCTATTGTTTAACCTAATAATAATAGCAGTATTAAGAAAATGGACAGTCAACATAAGATACAGTCTTCCTTGGGCGGGAGCAGGTTTTTTTATGCTTTTATTTTCCGTTTTTCCGGGCATAGCAAAAAGCATCACCAAAATATTCGGGATATCGCAGCCGATAAATACGCTGTTCTTTTTTGCGATTATATTCATTTTATTAATGCTGGTAATGCTTACCGTAACAGTTTCCAATCTAAAAAACGAAGTGAGGAAACTTGCTCAGGTGCTGGCAATACAGCAGAGAACATTACAACTGCTGTCCTCAAATCAAAATGAAAGAACAGACATGGAGTCTGAGAGCACAGAACAGTCTGGCAAACAATAGCTATGTCACTTGCTTCAATAATAATACCGGTATATAATTCGGAAAAACATATCGGCAAATGTCTGGACAGTATCATCGCCCAGACACACCGGGAAATAGAAATAATAGTAATAAATGACGGTTCCGATGATGGATCACAAAAAATAATAGATCTTTATAAGGACAAATATGCGGGCAAAATAAAAACCATTCTGCAAAAAAATTCGGGTACGGCAATAAGCAGAAATACAGGACTGGAAAATGCAGACGGCGACTATATTTTTTTTATTGACAACGATGATTATATTGATAACGACTATATTGAAACATTCATTGCAAAGGCCGAAGAAAGCAACGCCGATATGGTCCTCGGCGGATACAAAAGAGTTGAGGAAAACGGAAAACCAATACATACATTCATTCTGGAGGACACGCCCTGGGCTCCATTCAGGCTTCAGGCCCCCTGGGCAAGAATATACCGGCGGAGTTTCCTGAAAAACAATAACCTGCTTTTTCTTGACACGAAGGTCGGTGAAGACAGCTCGATAAACATTCCGGCGACATTAAAGGCAAAAAAAATAGCAATAATAAAGTATACCGGGTATTACTGGGTTAATATTGCAAAATCGGTATCGAATACAGAGCAGAAAAAAATAAAAAACGCCGATCATGTAATAAACATGCTCAGATCAATATATGAAAAAACAAATTTCAATGAAATAACGGCGGAAACATATGAACTGCTTGAATATTTTTACATAAAATACTCAATCTGGTTTTTGCTGTTCAGTGGACGCGGGGCCGGAGTCAAACTGTTGGATGACGCTTATCACGGCATTTTTTCAAACCTTGAGCAATTATTTCCTGATTATATTAAAAACAAACAAATATCCCTCCTCCGTCCGAAGGGAGAAAGGTTTATTGTAAAAATTACCGTCAGCATTATTATTACATTAAAAAAAATCGGTCTGGACCGGCTTTTTTTCAGACTATACAGTCTCATATAAAAACATGGTAAAAAAAACAGAACACACTTTTATGGTTTGTGCCTATAAGGAATCACCATTCCTGGAAGAGTCAATCATATCTCTTTTAGAGCAAAGCGTAAAAACCAATATAGAAATAGCCACATCCACTCCTAATGATTATATTTCAGGGATTGCAGACAAATATAAACTGGGGATTCATATAAATGATACTTCATCAGGAATCGCCGGAGACTGGAACTTTGCATACTCAAAAGCACAAACAGAGCTGGTAACCCTGTGCCATCAGGATGATGTTTTTAAAAAGGATTACCTTGAAAATATAATGTCGGCACTGTCCTCAAATGAAGATGTTTTAATCGTCTTTACCGACTACGCCGAAATAAAGAAAGACAAACATATAACTCAAAACCTGCTTCTTATCATAAAAAAAATTATGCTACTGCCGCTAAGATGGAAGTGCAATCAAACAAATATTGCTATCAGAAGAGCAATACTGTCATTCGGTTGCCCAATATGCTGTCCGTCAGTTACCTATTCAAGAAAAAACCTCAAAAACTTCAGCTTTAGCAATAAATTCAAATGTAATCTCGACTGGGATGCCTGGGAAAGAATCTCCCGGGAAAAGGGGCGCTTTGTGTATATAAATAAGACGTTGACATTGCACAGAATACATGAAGAGTCAGAAACAAGTGTTTCCATTGCCGACAAAACACGCCATGAAGAAGATTCAAAAATGTATGAGAAATTCTGGCCGGTGCCGATTGCATCTCTTCTCCACAAATTATATTCACTAAGCGAAAAAAGCAATAAAGAAAAGTAAACAGTTATCAGTTTTCTGAAAACGTCATGAAAGCTCCTTGTTAAAAGACGCCCTGTTGACGGGCATATAGGCAATAAGGCTCTGCAATATGATAATTCCGACTCCGATTCACAGAAATAAACTTCGGTAAAAGTACAGCCTCTTTATTCTGATTCAGGAAAGCGGAAGGTACCGCCAAAACTCCACAAGGGTTCAATCTTTTTTAGGCGAATTTCTAAATTGGTTATTTTATAGTAAAAATACAGAGGAGACTTATGAGTATCAAAGGCATTATTTTAGCAGGCGGCTCGGGAACCAGATTATATCCGCTGACAATGGTTACAAGCAAGCAGCTTATTCCCGTATATGACAAGCCGATGATCTATTACCCGCTGTCCGTTCTGATGATGGCAGGAATAAGAGACATTCTGATCATATCCACACCTGAAGATCTCCCCAATTTCAAAAAATTATTTAATGACGGCTCGCATCTGGGTCTAAATCTCTCGTACGCAGAGCAGCCGTCACCGGATGGGCTAGCACAGGCCTTTATAATCGGAGAGGACTTTATCTGCGGCAACAAGTGTGCGATGATCCTCGGAGATAATATCTTTTACGGAGACGGGCTCAAAAAAAATCTTTTGACGGCCGTCAAAAGCAAATCCGGAGCAACGTTATTCGGCTATTATGTCAACGATCCGCACCGGTTCGGCGTTGTTGAGTTCGACAAAAACGGCAAAGCAATTTCGCTTGAGGAAAAACCGGATAATCCCAAATCAAACTATGCAATAACCGGACTCTATTTTTATGATGAAAATGTCTGTAGTTATGCAAAAACATTAAAACCAAGCCCTAGGGGCGAGCTTGAGATTACCGATCTCAATAAAATATATCTTGAAAAAAACAGCGTTGATGTGATTACACTTGGCAGAGGATATGCATGGCTTGATACCGGCACAATTGATGCCTTGACGGAAGCATCGGAGTATATACGCGTTGTTGAAAAAAGGCTGGCCCTGAAAATTGCCGCCGTCGAGGAAATAGCCTATCATCAGGGATGGATAGACCGTCAGACAGTGATTGACTCTGCTGAAAAATACGGCAAATCTGCTTACGGCATGCACCTAAGAAATGTTGCCGCTCAAAAAATAAAATATTGATAACGGATAAAAAATGAAATTAACAGAAACGTCACTACCGGAAGTTTTTATAATAGAACCCGATGTCTTCGAGGACAGCAGAGGTTGGTTTTTCGAAAGTTATTCAAAAATAAAACTGGAAAAACTTGGGATATACACCGATTTTATCCAGGATAACCACTCATTTTCCGCAAAAAAAAATATTTTAAGAGGATTACATTTTCAATGCAGTCCCAAAGCACAGGCAAAACTTGTAAGGTGTACCAGAGGCTCCATACTGGACGTTGCAGTAGACATCAGAAAAAATTCTCCTTTCTACAGAAAATGGATATCCGTGGAGCTGTCTGCAAAAAACAGCAGGCAACTTTTCATTCCCAGAGGTTTTGCGCATGGATTTATTACTCTTGCTCCCGATACGGAGGTTCAGTATAAGGCGGACAATTATTACGATTCGGGACTGGACAGAACAATTCTTTGGAACGATACCGGGATAGGAGTTGACTGGGGGACCGACTCCCCTATCCTTTCAGCTAAGGATGCAGCCGGAAAAACATTAAAAGAAATACAAATAAATTTTGATTAACAGTCAGGGCGGTGTTTCTATGAAAATACTCGTAACAGGCGGAGCAGGTTTTATCGGCGGCAATTTTGTCCGCTATATGTTGAAAAAATATCCCGATTACAGAATAATATGCGTAGATCTTCTGACTTATGCAGGAAATCTTGAGACTCTGGGAGATATTCACGAGGGTCAATCTTTCCGGTTTATAAGGGCGGACATCTCTGATGCTAAAACGATAAACAGCATCTTTTCCGACGAGCTTCCGGACATAGTTGTCAACTTCGCGGCAGAATCCCATGTCGACAGATCTATTGAAAATCCGAGAATTTTTCTGGAAACCAACATAATCGGCACTCAGGTCCTTATGGACGCATGCCGCGCTTTTTCTGCGAAAAGATTCCATCAGGTCTCGACAGATGAAGTTTACGGAGATTTACCGCTCGACAGGCCGGAGCTTCTTTTCACTGAGGAAAGTCCGATACATACGTCATCACCTTATTCGGCTTCAAAAGCATCGGCAGATCTAATGTGCCTTGCGTATAGCAGGACATTCGGCTTCCCGGTTACGATATCACGCTGCTCAAACAATTACGGACCCTTTCATTTTCCGGAAAAACTAATTCCGCTAGTAATAACAAGGGCTCTTGAAAACGAGACAATCCCTGTATACGGAGAAGGCGCAAATGTAAGGGACTGGCTCTATGTTGAAGACCATTGCAGTGCCATTGATCTGATAATACATAATGGAGCCAACGGTGAAATTTACAACATCGGCGGCAACAACGAAAAAACAAATCTGGAAGTTGTTAAGACCATCTTAAAAACACTTGGAAAAGATGAAAAACTGATAACATACGTAAAAGACAGACCCGGCCACGATCTGCGCTACGCAATAGATGCTGCCAAAATTTCCTCCCAATTAAACTGGCGGCCGCAAACGGATTTTAGCAATGGAATAAAAAAAACTATCGACTGGTTTTTAGAAAACGAAAACTGGTGGCGCAGGATCATCAGCGGAGAATACAGAGCATACTATGACAAAATGTATGCCGGAAGGTAGAGAGGAATAGTCTTTTGGAAATATTGGTAACCGGAGCCGGAGGGCAACTCGGTTCCGACATAGTGTTATTACTCGCAGAGCAGGGACATCGGGTAACCGGCATAGACATCGGCGAACTCGATCTTACTGATGAAAATGCCGTAAATACATATTTCCGGCAAAACAAATTCAATGCGGTCGTTCACTGCGCTGCATATACTGCCGTCGACAGGGCTGAAGCGGAAGTAGAAAAATGTATGACTGCAAATAGTGAAGCAACAGCATATCTTTCCTCGGCTTGTAAAACCGGCAAGACGAAACTTTTGTATATAAGCACAGACTACGTTTTTTCAGGGGACAAGGAAACGCCGTATTTAACAGAAGACGAACCGGCACCGGCAAATGTATATGGCAAGAGTAAGCTCGGAGGAGAGCTTGCCGTGACATCATCTTTAAGCAATTACTTCATTATCCGCATATCCTGGGTCTTCGGACTAAACGGCAACAACTTTGTAAAAACAATGCTTCGGCTGGGAAAAGAAAACAGCAGCGTAAATGTAGTATGCGATCAAACCGGCTCCCCTACCTATACTAAAGATCTGGCCGTTTTGATTGGTGAAATGATAAAAACCGACAAATACGGTATTTATCATGCCACTAATGAAGGATTTTGCACATGGGCACAATTCGCTCAGGAAATCTTTTCCTGTTCAGGGCTTGATATAACGGTAAACAAAATACCAGCAAAAGATTATCCCACAGCCGCCCAAAGACCGGTCAACTCGTGCATGTCAAAAGATAAATTAAGCAATATGGGGTTTAACCGGCTTCCCAAATGGCAGGACGCTCTGGCACGTTTTTTGCATGAGCTAAAAAGCAATCCTTAAACATTTGCCGGCCCTGCCGGTTATGAGGTCAGGTTCAGCAAGTTTTTACTCTAGAGCAATTTGCATTCTATATGTCACAAATCCGGTAAACATTTTTGGAAAAGACGGTATAGCCGTCATCACGAGTCCCCGCCTTCGCGGGGATAAACTCCGCTGTGGCGAACCAGTATTTTATGGATTGACCGATGCCGGTTGTTCGTCAGGAGTATGACAGCTCAATTGCAAACTGCTCTAAACTCTACCGTAAATGTCTTCGAATCTTATAATATCGTCCTCGGAAATATAATCACCGCGCTGAATTTCAATTATTTTCAACACTTCATCGTAAGGATTCTGAAGCGAATGTTTTGTCTTGACGGGAACGTCAATACTTTGGCCTGCGACAAGATTTTTCTCCTGTCCGTCCAGCGTAACTTTTGCCTTCCCCGACAGCACAACCCAATGCTCGCTTCTATGATTATGTAGCTGCATACTTAATTTGTGTCTCGGCTGCACCTGGATCGTTTTTATAAGATAATCTTCATTGCGCTCAATAACGGTATAAAAACCCCATGGGCGGAAAACAGTTTTGTGAACAAGATATAAATCATTCTGCGTTCTTTTCAGCTCATCAAAGATAAACTTTACGTCCTGCGCCTGTTCCTTATTACAGGCGAGAACGGCATCTTCCGTATCCACCAGTATAATGTCTTCCAGACCGACGGTGGCAATAAGCTTGGAGCCGGTATAAATCAAAGAATTTCTGCAGTCCTTACTGATAACATTGCCTTTTATAATATTGTTATTCTCATCCCTCGCAGAGACGTCAAATACAGACTGCCAGGAACCGAGATCGTTCCAATCGCTCTCAAGCGGCAATATCACAATTTTATCCGACTTTTCCATAATCGCGTAATCAATCGAGATGTTAGGCATATTTTCATAAAGGCGGTAAGGAATTGTCGGATCTTCGGGAGAACAACCGCAGTCAGAAATACCTCCGTATATCTCCGGCGCATACTTTCCCAGCTCCTCAAGAAATACCGAGGCCTTAAACATAAATATTCCGCCGTTCCAGAAAAAATTGCCCTGCTCAATATATTTGACTGCAGTTGCGTAATCAGGCTTTTCTTTAAATTGAGTAACTTTCAGGGCAGTAGGAACGACTGCGGAAACGGCGGAGTCGGCAACAGTATCAATATAACCGTATCCTGTTTCAGGACAGGAAGGCTTAATTCCGAAAGTAACTACGTACCCTTCTTCTGCAAGAGCCACACCTTTCTTTACAGTATCCAAAAACCCGTCCGTATTCTTTATAAGATGATCCGACGGCAAGACAATTATTACCGGATCGGATTCTTCACATGAGATCGCCGCCAAAAAATATTTGACTCCCATGGCTATAGCCGGAGCAGTATTTCTGGAAAGCGGCTCGGAAATAACAGGCGGGTTCTTTTCAGCCACCTGCTCCAACTGCATTCTGACATCTGAAAAATGCTTTATATTAGTAACTGTCAGAATATCCTGAGAATCAATAATATTTGCCAGACGCAAAAAAGTAGACTGTATTAAAGTCTCATCTTTTGCCAGCTTAAGAAGTTGTTTAGGATAAAGCTCCCTTGACAACGGCCACAGCCGGCTGCCGCTGCCGCCCGCCAGAATAATTGCTTTCAAGCTATTTCTATTCAAAAAAACCTCCCGAAAGTAGAGCATATTTATTAATAAATCCGTTAATACATTCAATTCTTCCTTAAACAGACTTTTTAACCTTCACAAATCCAAAAAAAAGTTATTTTTATTGACTGTGAGATTTATTATGTGGTAAAATCTGAGCAGGCAAATGTATACCCAAAACAGACTGCGCAATCGTTACTGATGCACGGTCTTGATTTTTTTATATTAAAAAGCTTACACAAACAGTAGGAGTCCAAATGGAACCCAAACAACACAATACAACAAGCATAGACTACGTAATAATAACAAACAGTCCCGGAGAACTATCTGCTTGGGTGTATCCTGTCGGAAAAGTCCTTAAAGAAAAAAATCCGGATTCGCGTATAATAGTATTGCTGGTTCCATGTTTCTACTCAACCGGAAGAGAAAAAGAAATCGCCGCTAATTTTTCATTCACCGATATAGTACTCGAACCTAAAGATTTTCTAAAAATTGCTGCAGGATTGAAAATAAACAATTTCAAACCGAATAAAAAAGGCGTTGTCATCTCTCTGGGCGGCGATCCCTGGCATGCTGTTCTTGTAGCCAAAAAATTCAAATATCCGCCGGTAATTTATACGATGAAAAAAGCGGATACTGCGGCTCAATTCAAACATCTTTTTGTAATTCACGAAAAACTTAAAGAGCTCCTTATGACCACAAAGAATATTCCGGAAGACAAAATAGAAATAGTCGGCGATTTAATGCAGGACAGTGTACTGCCGGAAATGACACCGTCACAGACAAGAGCCAAATGGAACATTAAGCAGGGTCAGCAGCTGATAACATTTTTCCCCGGAAGCAGATTAAGTCATGTCGGCGAAAGCCTGCCGGTATTTTTAAAAGTTAGTGAACAAATCAGAGAGAGACTACCCGGATCCAGATTTATAATATGCCTCTCGCCATTTGTAAAAATGGAGGATATCAAAGACTTTGTAAAACAGAGAAAGCATTATCTCATTGAAGGAGCCTGGGGAGAGTTAAAAGAAGACAGCATCATAACGTCCAACGGGGTTAAGGTTGAAATTTCGCAAAAATACCGCTACGATTTAATCAGCATTTCAGATCTTGTAATTACAATTCCGGGAACAAATACTGCGGAAATAGCATCGCTGGGCAAACCGATGATTGTCGCTTTTACCTGGAAAGCAAAGGTTCCAAGCGGCGGTTTGGGATTTTTGGTAAATTCAATACCAATATCGGGAATGCTGAAAAAAATGGTTATGAGTTATACTTATCGTAATGTAAAGTACAAAGGGCTGCCTAATGCCCTTGCAGACAGGGAAATTACGCCCGAAGTAGTTGTAGACCGGGATGCAATGCAGTTGACTTCAGTTGCGTTGGCGCTTTTAAAAGACGAGAACCGCAGAAATCAGATATCAAAAGAGTTGCTGCAAATAATGGGCGGAGGCGGAGCGGCCGTAAAAATCGCCGAAAAAACAATACAAATTGGAGAGGAACAATCCAAATGAGAAGCTTTTTTTTCAAACATAGAGGTCTATTTTTTATCCCGTTGGCCGTTGCAATTATTTTTATGGGAAAACCTACCTATACATCATTTTCAATAGGCATCATAATTGCAATTATCGGCGAACTTATAAGAATATGGGGTGTGGGATACGCAGGGGCGACAACACGTAAAGATAATGTAACGGCACCGTTTCTGGTTACCGCCGGACCATTCTCAATCGTCAGAAATCCCCTTTACATAGGAAATACACTTACAGGCCTGGGTTTTACTATTGTAGGGTGCGGCGCAACATCCGTGCCGGTGACGGCAACATTTTTTATTTTATGGTTTTTGTTTTATTTCACAGTTTACGGAATAATAATCCCGCATGAAGAAGCTTTTCTAAAAGAGACGTTCGGCAATCCGTATATTGAATACTGCAAGCGGGTTCACAGAATCATTCCTCAATTTAAACCATATCCCAATGCACAGGGAGAATTTAACTCAAAAGCTATTTTAAACGCCGAAAGCAGAACTCTGATTCAATTTGCAATTTTTACGGCCATTATGATTTTGAAAATGCCGCAGGGAATATTGGCAGGAAAATTATTTTTCAGTTAAGGATATAATTCATGAATCCACTTGGTGCGTTTACTCCAATGTACACTCAGCCGCATGTCAACAAGAATGCCGGCGGAGTTTCCGGTTTGCCGCAAGAGTTTATGAGTGCAGGCGAGTATATGTTCTACGACGTCGCCAATGAAGAAGAGGACAAAAAAGAAGACAGTTCTTCAGAGGAATATATCGCCAGCCGGGGGGAACTGGTCAAAAAAGATCTTGAACATTTGCCGTTTCTGGTTCATGAAACAGAACATTTTGAGTTTCATTATCTGCCCGACAGCGACGCGGCAAAAGAGCTTGATACAATTTCGGCAAAACGTGAAGACGCGTGGCGGAATATATGTGATTTCTTTTTTATAAATCCGCCGGACAAGCATATCTTTTATATTTTCCAGAACGATAAACAGGCTTACTGCCCCACCTGGGGTAAGACATTTGCCTCGCGCGCCCTGCCCGAAGAGCATATGGCCGGTATTTTATATTTAAGCGATCCGCATTCCTATGAAAATGTCAATTACGGACATGAGTTAACACATCTGCTCGAATTCTATCTGCTGCCTCCATCTATGAGAGTGCCGCCATACCTTCGTGAAGGAATTGCCGATTTACTGTCACAATCCAACTGCAATATGCACTTAAGATACATAAACTTCCTAAAATCAGGTCTTGCAGAAAACGCATTTACAATGACCGATGAAAAAATAAACAATCCCGAATACATGGAAAGCGCTTCGTTTCTTCAGTATCTGTCCGAAATATCCGACAAAAACAGAATGCTTGAATTCTATCGAAAAACATCTGTTCTTCAGGAAAAACAAAAAATGCCGACAGATACTTTTTCCGACATTTTCACGGCAACCTTCGGCATCAATCTCAAAAACACCATGAATACGTTCTATAATTACATCTGCAGTCTCTGGAATTGTCAGACGGCAGTCATATCGCCGCAGGACGCGAACGATATAAAAAATCTGATTAAACAAAGCGATTTGGTATGTTCAAAAGAAGACCAAAGCGCCATAAACGAGCTTTACAGCAATGACTTTTACCACACAACACCGGCCTCTGAAAGAGATCTTTTCATATACCATATGATGCCGCTCGAAAATATGGAATCGGTAAATTTTGAATTCTTTGATCTGGGAACCTGGCTATACGGCAAAAGCGCCGCCGTGCATGTAGATTTCAAAAACAAAGCAACCGGAAACACACAAAAACGCGTTTTCGCCGTTGAAAAATTAATGGGCAGATGGAGACTCAGTCCGAAATATCCCGGCGGCAAAGAGATAAAATAACCGCTTAAATTCAATCATTTTTCTTCCAGAATAATTGCTCTGTTGCCCCCGCGTCTGGTTGCATTGTAAAATTTCAAATCTTCCTCAGCTTCCTTTTCGTGACCGGGAATACGGGAATAAACCTTATGCCGCAAAAGATATGCTTCCGAATGATACCTGTCAATAGAACGCATCAGACTAATGGCTTTAGAGCAATCAATTATAATCGCATTATACTCCCGTATTGGGATACGCTCTTCCTTTGGGGATGAGACATTTTTTTTTGCAGGGAACAGAAAATCCCAAAAGCCCTTCTTTTTCGGCGGCGGCAATACCACCTCATATTGCGATTCAGGAGATTTCTCCATCTGCACCGCAAAATTCAATGCCTTTCCATTGCGCGAAGCCTGGTAAACTACATTTGCCCGGGCAAAATAACAATCAGCCCAAAGTTCGGGTTCCGCACCTTTATCAATCGCATAATTCAGATGCTGCAAAGCAATATTTGTCCGATCATAATAATAGAGACCATAAATTAAACGAAGCTCCACCGACGGAGGCGGATGTTTACCGGCAGCCTCCATCGCGGAAATCCAAAGCGGAACATCGGGCGTAGATTCAGGAATAAAACCGTTTACCGGGTGCTCGCTCTCGATGCATTTCACAGCAAATTCCATTAAACTCCTGATCGCATCATCATAAATACCGTCATAATATGGTTTAATAGGTATGAAGCCGCCCCTGAAATCGTATTTCCTCTCCAACGGGCCACGATATTGATGCGCAAAAACAGAGCCGGAAAAAACGGATAAAAAAGCAAGTAAAATCAAAAAACGGTAGATCACAAAACTCTCCTGAATGCCGGTATTTTTAATTATCCCTAATCTGTTGATATAAAAAACTAAAGCAATATATCGTTCTCCGGCTTTATAAAAAGTCCTACGGAACAAAAAATATATAAGTTACAAAAATAGGGCTTGCCAACACAATCGTCCTGTGATATAATGTGCAATGTCGCGGAAATAGCTCAGCGGTAGAGCATCGGCTTCCCAAGCCGAGGGCCGTGGGTTCGAATCCCATTTTCCGCTCGCAAAAGACGTGGCGATGTGGCCGAGTGGCTAAGGCAGCGGTCTGCAAAACCGTTTATCAGCGGTTCGAATCCGCTCGTCGCCTCTTTTCAAGGGCGCATAGCTCAGTTGGTTAGAGCACTACGTTGACATCGTAGGGGTCAATGGTTCGAGTCCGTTTGCGCCCACTTATAAAAGCCCTTAGATAAAGCATCTAAGGGCTTTTTTCTTTGCCCAAACATCAAATCACAAACACCGTTTCCTAATGATTTTTAACATTTTTCGGCATTTCTGGAAAGCTTTTGGTCATTTTTTGGCAACCAAGTTTAAAAAAAACAAATATAGTAAATCCACTCAAAACCGAAACAGTTGTTTCCGACTTTCCGTAAAATTATTCCGTCGGCAGCAAATCCCGATGCCGCCTCCTGCATAATTGTCCGAAAAAGACTGTGGCTTGGTTTTATTTTATTTCAATGAGCCCGTTGCAGGTCTTGTTCTTCTTTATTAAGGCAAAACATCCGAACGTGTTAGAGCGGTTTTCCTGCTCTGCAACGAATTCAGATGTTGCTCCCGCAGGAAAGCTGCTCTAACGCTGACAATGCCCGATAAACCTCTTTAAAATTCTGTAAAGAATCTGCTCATACAATAACATTCAGATGCTCATTAATTGCTAAACAATATCCGGCATAAAAAATCTTCCTCTAAAAGAGAGGATTATCATAAAAACCGATTTAATTTTAATATAAATAAAATCAGTAAAGCATTTAACCAGTTTATAATATCTTCTGCAAAATTTTATACATATCAACAAAAAACGAACAGAAGAAAAAAGTCGTAATCTCCCGCGAATTAATCACGTAATACTTCTCATCAACGCATATACATCATTCCAGAAATCAAACATATATTTTATTTATAAACAAATAAGTTCGCAG
Source organism: Candidatus Xenobia bacterium (assembly GCA_031551355.1). GTDB lineage: Bacteria > Vulcanimicrobiota > CADAWZ01 > CADAWZ01 > CADAWZ01 > JAVBNT01. The sequence goes on from JAVBNT010000039.1 coordinate 19,460, forward strand.
TAGAATTACTTTAGACCAATTTTACGATGTGAACCCAGTTGCATTGAAGATCTTAAAGCCCGTACAGGCTTGATGGATTCACGATAAAAACTGAAATACAGGAGGGGTAAAATGGAAAAATTTATTGTCAGCATAAAAGCAAAACAAAGATATTCTTTAGGAGATCCAGTAAACATAACTTTTTCAATAACCAACAATACTGACTCCGAACAAAAAGTTTTGAAATGGAATACGCCGTTTGACAAGTTTAGCCAAGGTTATCTATATATAACAAACCAAGGGAAATTTCTTGAATATGACGGCGTATTCATGAAGCGAGGCGAACCATTGGCAGACGACTACATAGTTATTCCCCCAAGAGAAACAAAATCTACTACTTTAGATTTAACAACTATTTACAATTTAAATGAACCTGGTTTATATGATTTACAATTTTCCGGTTTTATAGATGATTTTTTTGAAAAAAAGAAAAATATAAAATCTTCTCGTCGTTTCAGACGTTTATTCCAAGCAGAGCCACTTGAAAGTAATAAAATAAGTTTTGAAATTATTGACACCACCGTTAAAAGAAGCAAAAAAATAAGGATGACAGTTGGTGCAAAGCAAAGAGATATTGAAAAAAATTATGATAAATTAAAAAAGGATAGTAAGGGTTCATCATATACGTTTTTACAGCCAGATATAATACTCAGACAGAACCCTAAAAATAAGTTCGATAGCGGAGAATTATTTATAGAAATGACTATCGATGCGCACTACGCTTTAGGCGAATTCATCCCGTATAGCTATGCGGACCTCTCGCTTTCGCCCGATACGGAGCCAGGGCATGTTGAAATGATTTTTGGCAAATACTGTTATGACAATTTCAAGGGCTTCTATTCCGTACGTGATAATCTTATCACTATGCGCGATGTGTTAAGGAATACAAAGTTTACTTATAGCTTCAATGGAGACAGATGCAAAGATAATTCTTATGCATATACTTTCAAAGGAAGCAAAACAGTATATCTTTGTAATATGTATAAAAAAGCACCCTTCTCTGGTGAAAATTCCAAAATGGGCACACTTTTTCACGAGCTCACACACGCTATTATTGGCACAAATTGCGATGAAAACGGTAAACCAACTCCAGAGGTTTACGGAAGAGAAGAATGCCGAAAACTAGCAATAAAAGATCCTGCCAAGGCCTGTAAAAACGCAGATAGTTACGAATTTTTTTTAGAAACTGTATTCACCTATTGGAAAGACAAAGGTATTTTTGACATAAACCCAGATTATCAAACGCTAATAAAAGAAAGAACAATTATTCCTTACTACAATCCAAACTTAACCGTTTACCAAGGCTCCATCTTTACGGTTTATCAAAATCCGAAGTCAGGAGATCTTTGCTGCACAACTTACAATGGGAAAGTCAGCTCGACTACAATTATAAACAGTAGTAAAAACATTTATTGGGGGCAACCAGGGGTAGTCGTATATAAAAACAAGTTATTTGTAACATACAAAAAAGGTGGAAATTTAGAATTCATAACATACGACGGTAAAAATTGGTCAAGCAATCAAATACTTATTATGAATTTTGATAGTGATTATGATCCAGGAGTTGCAGTCTATAAGGACAAGATATTTATCGTTTATTATAACTTTAATTATGATATTTGTTGCGCAACCTATGATGGAACAATCGCAGCGACACACACAATAGCAAAATTGAATAGAACAACGAAATATGGGGATACCCCTGGTATTGGAATATGCGACGATACTCTTTTTGTAATATACAACGATCTTATGTCTAATTTATATGCAATTACTTATGACGGAACTTCATGGTCAAAACCGAATTATTTACATGAACATTGTGAACTTTATTCACAGCCATTACTTGGTTTCTTTCCTCCTATATCTTCACAAAGCCCACGCTTAAGCAGTATTAATGATTTTTTATATATTTCATGTGAGAACATACAAACAAAAACATCACATCAACTTCGAATGTACAGAGATTCAAACACAAAAAAATTTATATTAACAGATAATGAAGAACTGGAAAAAAGTTCCGATGAGCCAAATAAAATAAAAACTTCCCAACCTTACTCAGTTGTAAAATTAAAGGACTGTAACTATGCGATTCATTATGGAAACAGGGAGCAACACCCCGTTCCAGATGGTTCTTATCCATTCTTATATTTATTTAGGCAAAATAACACAATACATTGTAATGATGGAAGCTGGTGATTTTAATCATAATAACAGGCCAAGATCATACATCAATGGCTTTTCATGCTTTTTTGAGGCCACTTTAGAAGAAATAAATCCAAATCTGGATTTAGACTTCCGCGACACAAGGGCGATATCCCAAGGGGACGGTAAATTCAATCCTAAAGGATGTGGGGCTAAAATAGCCCCCTATTTTCCTAAAAGGAGATATTATTATGGAATATATTTACCCCGCAATTTTTCACTCCAATGACGACGGAAGCTATACAATTACGTATCCGGATTTGCCAGGTTGATAAGTGAAGGCAAAAATCTGGGAAACGCTATGTCTATGGCACAGCCCGCTTTGGCACAATGGATTGAATATCTCAATGACAAAGATATGGAAATTTCTGAACCCTCATGATGTCCGCACAGAGAATAACGAATTTGTAAATTTAATCAGGGTTGAATTGAAAGACAAACGCGCCGTAAAACGCACGGTCAGCATACCGAAGTGGATGGATGAAAAAGCGATTGAATCAAAATTAAGTTTCTCGCGTATTCTACAGGAAGCGCTTAAGAAAAAATTAGCAGGATAATATTATGAACAATGCCGTTATTTGTGCAAGATATTACTGCCATTAGCAGATGGCTCTATCCATTGAAGGGCAGCTCCGTGATTGATACGGCTTTGCCGAAAAACAATGGCTAACGGTTATAAACGAATATACATATTGCACGTAACCGGGCGCAATGATAATCGGCCATCTTTTCAAATATGCCGTGACCATTATCAAATCTATTATACCTACGGATATTGCCGGATGGCTTTTACCTGATTGATATAGGCTATGTTAAATCAAATTGCTCTAATACCTTTTACTCTGGCAATTTACAATATAAAAAGGAATACGGCAAAAATTATTTAATACAAATTTAATCACCAAAAACAATCCCACCATATATAACAAATCAAGCAATACCTTTCTCCTTTATATTCCACACCGTTATAAAATAAAAGACAAACAAACCAAAATGAATTATCTGCCAGTAAAATCAACCGCTCAAACCACATAAAAATATCGTATCAATAAAGATAATCAATACAGCATCAATAAAGCAGAAAAAAACAAATATCGAACCGGCTTTACAATATTATAAAATCAGGAGGAGTTAATGAAGAAAATCTCTTTAAGCATGCTCACATCATTGTTTATGTTTATTTGGATTAACGGAAATGTATTTGCTCAAGCGGCAAGTCCGGAGGTTTGGGCAAAAGCAAAGGGGCAGAATTATGAGACAAATAAAAAACTGGACTATCCTTACTCCGGTTGGAAATGGGATTCTATAAAGAAAAAAAATCCCATAAAAAAAATAGGAGTAGGCAAAAAAATAAACCTGATAGATTTTTGGGGAGAAGGAAGAATTAAGGATAATAATATGATTACCGGTTTTCCGGATGCCTACAACATAAACCATCAATATCAATTAGTAAGCAACGGTCCAGACAAAAATAGAAAAATACCCAACAGAATTCCGGTAAGTAACTATAACAATTTTGCAGATGAACTGCAAAAGCTCGTTGAGGATGGGAGCGTCCTTGTCATAACATTAATGGGAGCCCCGATAAATGAAGATTGCGCTTCAGAGATAGCAAGAATGATAGACAAAAAAGATGGAGTAGTTATTGTTTATGATGCCGATAAAAAGGACTCTAAAAAATTAGAAACAGCTATGAAAAAAGAAAATATGAAAAGAATAAACGTAAATGATTTTAAACCAAGCTACGGCACAGAGTTCTACTGGAATAAATTTTTTGAAATATCATTAAATATTAGCGATTTATATGTAACGAACAAACAAAATAATAACAATAAAGCGCTGAAACAAATAAAAAATGCTACAAAAAAGAAACCGCTCAAGGAATACGATAAAAAAGAACTTTAACCAGAGCAATTTGCATCCTATACTTCAGTAAAATACGGTTAAACGTATCCCTGAAAATAATTCAACGAGAGTTTTATTCTGCTGTTCAAGAGAACAAATGCCAAGCCGGCTTTTGTAATATATAAATTAGGAGGGGTTGGGAAATGAAAAAAACTCAAAAAATGGATACAACTAAAAGGCCGGGCACTCAGGGTCTTCTATGGGGGCTTTTTGTCAAAATAAATCTATTTATTGCTCTACTGCTGCTTATATTAATTCCGATCCAAGTACAAGCACAGGTGCTTACAGCATATTTTCAGGCCAATAAGCAATACGACCTTAGCGATTACACAGAGCAGGTCAATATAATCGTGACTTTTAAACTTAAAAACAATACTAAGACCGATTTAAAGGTACTCCGCTGGGACACCCCGTTCGACACTTTTTGCTGCGGAAATCTGATATTAAAAAAAAATGGTAAAAGGCTTTTATACGATGGGGCATTTGTCAAAAGTGGTGATAATGAAAAAGACTACGTGTTAATTCCCGCTGGAAAAACTTTTGCAAAAAAAGTAAAGCTTTCAAATTTTTACTTTACAGACCCTGGAAAATATGAGCTTTCTTATGACGGTGTTTTATTAGATATTGTTAAAGCAAATGAACCACAAATAGGTAAACGTAAAAATTTTAATTCGGTAAAAATTGAAACAAAACCAGTATTTTTTGAAATTACAGACGTAAACAAAGTAATGAAAACTAAAAAATTAACCACACTCGGTATGGTTGCCAGAAAAAGTAGCAAAACACAAAATCAAACTTTAAAAGATTTTCCAGAACCAATAATATTAGGGAATGCAACAGAAAAAGAAAAGCAAGATACTAAAGAAGCCCATTATACGCTAATAAAGTATTTAAAATACAGAATCGACGAATTAAACAAATACGGGAAAAAAACAAGCTATTATGCTATGTTATTCGGAGGAGATGAACAAAGGTATGAATACGAAAACAGTTTATGCCTACAAAAAGTTAAAAAAACTATCAATGTTATTTATAGTAAGCTAAAAAAAGAACAAATAATATACTATTTTACAAAGGATCTTAATGAAAATAAATTCGCGTATACCTATAAAAAGACAACAAGAGTATATCTATGTAATCAATTTAGGAAAGCCAGTATTGTAGGAACTGATTCAAAAACGGGAACGTTAATGCACGAATTAACACACGCATTAGCAAGTCTTAATGATGAAAAGGTATATGTATTTGAAGAAGAAGCTAGAAAAGGCGAAAATACTGGATTTCAAACCGCTTACGGGGTTGAAAATTGCAAAAGGTTAGCAACGCGCCCTGCACCGATACAAACCGCCTTAAACTCTGATAGCTATCAATATTTTATTGAGTTCACCACAAACACTCTAAAAAATAACGACCCCCGTAAAAACTACAAAAACGCTTTAAAACAATTAACGCTTTAGCGAGAGCAAATACTATACTAACATCAAAAAAGCTCAAGCCGGCCCGCAATCTCCGCAACATCTTTAATAGTTTTAAGTAAGCTAATAGGAAAGAATAAAATAAAATACTAGCAGGTCGTTCGTAAAATTTTGTGTAAAGTCCCAAGCCAGGGTTTTTAAGAATTTAAATACTTACATTAACTCCGTCACCAAAAGAAACCATTAGATGATCTAAAATAGTGCCCCAGTTTTTGATGGGCATAGTCCATTTCTCAGTAACGCCCATAGTTGCTAAACACAAAATTTTTCATAAAAGCGTCGTCGGAAATGAAGGCGCTTTTTGTTCTTGCCGCCTTACGCAGCTTGCTGTTATCACGCCGTTCTTTTTTTGACATAGAAAAAACCTCAAAAATCAAGTTTATTTTACCTGACTTCAGAGGTTTACACAATATTACTGACACTACTATTGCCTATTGAGCTACCGCTCCTTACAAGCATCTGCTTTTAGAGAAGCTCAAGCCCATTAAATTAAATACAAACTGTTCTGAATATACTTAGAGTTCCATAAATAAGCTCAAATCTCCCGCTTTAGTAACGATTATTTTGTAGTAACTGTTCGGTAAACGTCGCCGCCCAGCTCTTTCATGGCGTTATCAATGAAGATGGAGCTGCTTTCATCGCAGTTGGCGATAATCGCGATGCGGCCGTTGTTAAGCTTATCCTTAACTTCATTTACGAAGCCGTCATCAAATTTTCCCTGTGAATAATCCACACCCGCGCCGATAGCGGTTCCTGACAACATACTGAACAGAAAGCCAAGCGGCCCGAAAAACATGCCTACCAGCATGCCGATAAACATGCCGCCCCAAGTACCATCTCCATCCGTTGCGCTCTTTTTCAGCACCTCTATTTCACCGTTTTGTCCTTTACGCAGCAGGCACTGTAACTCATCGAGATATCGCCGCGGACAGTTAAATCTTGCAGCTTGTGCGACGCCTCAATCGCCTGTTTCTCGTCAGTGAATGTGATGACCACAAATTTTCCCTTTTCATGTTTTCCCCCTCCTATAAGACTTATTTATTGCCTGTCGCAAAGAAGATGGCAATCGCGGAAACGCCTTGCATAATGAAGGCCACGGCCACAAGGAAGCCGATGGTAATAATGGCCAGCAGCGGATCGAACATCAGCCAGACTCCAAGCAGGATGCCGATGATACCGACGGCCAGAATCCAACCCCAGTTCGACTCTCCCAAATCCTTGGCGACGAAAGCGGCAGAGGTGCGGGTTACGCCTGTGAAGAGCACCCATACCGCAAACATGATCGACATCGTCAGAATCTGTACGACCGGCATAAACAAAAGTAGCAGGCTAAGAATTGCAGTGATAATGCCGTCGGCCAACACCCAACCGGAGACCGCGTGACCTTTGCGGTTCGCGATATAGAAAACAATTTCCGCAATGCCGTACAATAACATCAAAATGCACACAATATATGACAATGCAAGTGAGTTTGCGCCTGGTATAGCAAACAGAATACAACCAAGTATCACCATAAGGATGCCAAAAATCAGCAGCAATGCTCTTACAATCCCATTTTTCATACTGTTATCCCCCTTTAAACAATTATTAAAACGCATTATAAAAATATATTATTATATTATTCTATACAAGAAAAGGGCTTATATCAAAATATTAGACAGTTTTAGATAAAATAGCCGGTACGCAATCAAACAATCTCAAATCGGAATCAGTTGAGAATCCGCCTAAAGCGGGACAATCAGGATGGATGGAACTTGGATCTAAAAAGAACAATTTTTAACAATCGTCCATGCGGCGTAGCCGCACAGCTACAGATGAAAACATCCGTCAGTATTACTGTCATTATTATGTTTCAATAACAATGACTGAAAAAACAATATCCCGTATAAAAAATTTTGCTTTAAAAGAGAGGAATATCATAAAAAATGATTTAATATTAATAAAATCAGCAAAACATTTACCCCCGCTTATAATATCTTCTGTAAAATTTTACATATATCAACAAAGAACCGTCATTCGAAGAAAAAGATTTTGTTATTCCTCACAACTTAAGTCACTCTTTATCACCAATGCATCAACAATATTCCCGAAATAAAACACATACCTGTTGTAAAGAAACTCAGGTAAGTATATAAGGGTGTTTTTAATAAATTGGGAGGAGTAATATATGGCCAAACCAACCCCGGAACAATTAAGGCGCCTTGAAAATTTAGAGGCAATGTTACAAAGGGGGACAATTAAACCGGAAAACTTTGAAGAGGCACGGCAGAACATTCTCGGAGAAAAATCACCCAGGAAATTAACTTTACTGCTCGGATTTACGATTGTTTTTTGTATTGGATTTTTCTTTATTATGATCCTCGGCGGAATTTTAACACCGGCAGGTAAACGCATAGAGATTGTTGCAGAGCCACAATACAAAACAAAAAAAGCAAGCCAAACAGCGACAAAGACACCGGAAGAAGCAGACCGTGACGCCAGAATGAAGGCAGACGAAGAAATGCTAAGAACGCTTAAAAAACAGGAATTACGGGAAAAAGCCCTGCAAGAAACCAAGCCTAATACAACCGAAAATGTTTTGGACGATCCGTCAAGAACGTTGGAAAAAACGAACAGCACTTCAAATTATAACACGCCATATCAATCAGCAAAATCTACCGTTTATACAACAAGTTATGGAACAAAATATCATTTGATGAGTTGCAAACATATAAAACGAAGCGGAACCGCGACGACCAAAGAAGATGCTATGAAAAGCGGGTTTTCCGCATGCAGCGATTGCAATCCTTGAAAAGAGTTCTATTCGGGTTGTTTTATGTAAAATCAGGAAGAAACAAAGTTTCTATAGGCTCCAATAAACAGCATACATCTTATTTTACACATAGCAAGATTATCCTCATTAAATATCAATATAAACATATTAAATTCAGACCAAACCTTCGACAGGCTAAAGCCATGCCCGGCAGGCAAAATTAACGGAAAGGATAAAGTTAATGGATGACCCTATCGTAATAATATCTACTGTTGCAATGATTACAATAATGGTGTTTTTTTATTACATACCTGTAGGCTTACTTATTAACGCCTGGGCTTCAGGAGTCAGAGGAATTCGTATGAGGGATCTTATACGAATAAAACTAATGGATATTCCTCCGGAAAAAATCATCGAATGCATGATAAGAGCATTCCATGCAAACGTAACTATCACTCTAACAGACCTGGAATCACACTTTTTAGCCGGAGGTTCCGTCGAAAAAGTAACCCAGGCGCTCATTCAGGCACAAAAATCCTGCATCGACTTAAATTTCAAAAAAGCATGTGAAATAGCTCTGTCAGGGAAAGACGTGCTGAAAGAAATCGGTATCTAAATTAAGAAGAATACCAATCAAAAAAAACTATAATTCTATAACTTTGACAAACATTTTATGATGTGATAGGATACAATGTACATACGCAAGTGTTGAACAAAAATTAATATAACTATGTATAGAAGGGGCAGTAATATGATCGCCGAAATGCCGAACAGCTTTATTGAAAGACTGTTAAAAGACAAATACGGAATACAGTGTGACGGACAGAAATTCAAAGAAGATTTTGCCAAATGCATGGCAGAAAATCACCTCCGGGAAAAGCGCTGGGTTGATTATGCTTTTGTAGCAGAAGGAAAGAAACTGACTATAAGGGTTGAAGTCGATTTTGATGAAGCAAAAGCAGTAATACTAAACCTGAGCTAAAAGAAAAATATGAAAAGAATAATAATATCTCTTGTTGTCTTTTTTCTGACAGCCGCTGCCGCCGCCGTTGCAACTCCATATTATCCGGGCGGAGTGCCTTCCATAGGCCCGTTAAAAGGCGGCAATACCTTTTGGGGCAGAACCGATGACGGCAAGTATTTTGAAGGAACGGGTTATTACGCCAACTACGAAATAAAACTCCCTAACAAAGAAATATTATTTTTAGATATCAATGCAAGAACCACCAACTATCAGGAACGGGGAACTGAATCATCTCACAGTTTCAGTATACGCAAAGGGGTTAAAAATTTTTCCGGCAAATTCAATCTTTGTATCTTAAACCCCGGCGAAGAGGTCATAAAAAAACAGTATGAAGGCAAATTAAATATTCCGGAAACAGGTAGCTACTTCACTAATTACCAACCTTTCGACTTTAAAAAAGTGCAAAAAAATGCCAAGATTGCTCTGGAACTGCTGCTGAATAATGGAAAAACAGTTCACATACCAATTGATAACAAAACATCAGAAGAATGGATTTTTATCGCCCGTCAATTTCCTGGCACAGACAAAGGTTAAGAATATGTAATTTTGCATGCTTAAACTTATCGGCTACTATAATAATACTGTTCCACGGAACGCCACATTGCGCTCGCAATCTTCCATGCGGCGTAGCCGCACAACTATAAATGAAAACATCCGTTGGGATGCCTGTCATTATTATGTTTTCATAACAATGACAACTTCTCTACTAGTGTTCAAGAATCTATAGAATTTGAATCATGCCGATTTTTTCCGGTTAATCTAAACCAAAATAAAAATCCCGTCTCATTATTTGAGACGGGATTTTTATTTTGATTATGCCCGCAAAGACGGAAGAGCTATTGCTTAATATCCGGTCGCAAACTGGAAATGCATCGGATCTCCGGGCAGGTTATAGAATCCATATTTTTCAAAGACATTCGCCAGTTTCTGCTGGCCTGCAGTTGGTTTCTGTCCTTTCCTCATCGGATTTTCTGCCGCATTAACATCAAACCCAATGCCCCATGCATGAATGCTCTTGGAACTGCCGCCGCGTTTATTACGGTTATTGTAGGAACCGTCAAAACTCTTTATCTCTCCAGACAGCCCCTCATCCTTTATTTCCTGGAAAGCGGCCTTCATACGGTCGGCAACATCCTTATGGCAGGTCACTTTGATATTTTTCCCATTGGGACCGGCAGGCATTTCAACTGTAACCTGATTTTTGCCGGGCTGACCAAATTTTTCTTTTATCTCTTTAAGACCGTGAGGCCTGCCTTCCGCACTATATTTGCCGTCTCCCAACTCTTCAAGCTTTTTAAGCCGTTCTTCAAGCTTCGTTTTTTCGGCTTTTAAAGTTTCCTGTTTTTTCTCAAGCTCGGTTACCTCTTGCTTGGCTTTTTCAAGTTCCGGCTTCTTGGTCTGCAATTTCTTGTTATTTTCATCTAACTCTTTTTGTTTTTGCTGTTCGGTTTCTTTTTCTTTTTTAAGCTCTTCCTGCTTCTTGGTTTTGTCTTCTTTTATCTTGTTAAGCTCGGACTCAAATTTCTCAGGACTACCGGTTGGTTTGCCGTTTTCATCTTTTTTGTTCTTCTCGGCTTCAAGCTTTTGCTGGCATTCTTTTTCCTTCGTATCCAACTGAGAAACTTCACCGTTAATCTTGGTCTGCTGACTCTTGGACTTGTCTACCTCTCCCTTAATCTTAGTGCTGTCACCCTCCAACTGTTTAACTTCATTCTCAAGTGTACTCTGCTTAGATTTGGCAGGACTGAGCTGAGCTTCAACCTGGCTCTGAGCCTGGGTATTTTCTTCAATTTTTTTCTTAACCTGATCTTTTGACAAAGCGGAAATATCTTCGGACCCGGAAGTATCCTTACCGCCGTTTACGCCGCTGTTTCCGGCAGCTCCTTTACCGGCCGAAGGGGAACCGGAATTACCGGCAGCAGGACTGCCGCCGTTATTGCCGGATGTTGGACAACCATCACCGCCGGACGTCGGGCAGCCACCTCCACCCGAAGGAGTTCCTCCACCGCCACCGCCCGAAGGTATGCCACCGCCTCCGCCGCCGGAAGGAATACCGCCGCCACCGGAAGGAGCCCCACCGCCGCTACCGCCGGAAGGAGAACCGGCAGAACCCATCGGCAGATTTCCCAAAGGAGAACCGGAATTACCGGCAGGATTGCCGGTCTCTCCCTGCTGCTGCGTGGGATTCTTTCCCTGCTCGGCGCCAAAACCGTTTTGTTTCTGCATTTCTTCCATCATTTTCATAAGCATCATCATCATATTTTGCTGATTCTGCTGCATCATTTCCATCATTCCGCCGAACATACTGCCAGCAGGAGTAGTCGCTCCGCCAAAACCGGGAACCATCCCAAAGCCGTCAGACATAGCGGAATTAGAAGACGTCCCTCCGAACTGACCGTTTAGCCCCTGAAACTTATCTCCAGGATCAGACGATATATTTGCCATATCCATAGGCAAACCAATACCCGCAACGGAACCGGACTGCATCATACCACCCGTAGGGGCAACACTCATTGGAGCGGCAACATTTCCACCCGGCTGAAATCCTCCGACTATACTCATAAAAAATCCTCCCTTAATAAAAATGAGCTAAATTTAAAGTATACTCAATATCTACATTGTAACCCCTATCACAGAACTTAAAAAGATCGAAAATGTTGGCAATTAGTTAAAAATGTTAAAAAAATACATTATTTAAAGACAATTTCGTAACAAAATTAAAACATATTATACGGATCAACAATTTAACACATACGAAACATATAAAAAAGCATTGTCATGAAACATAAATCAAAAATACTATCAATTTCCCTCAAAGGATTTTTATAGAAAAGATTAAATTAATCAACAACATCCATATACATACCATATTGCGATTGACATATATCATTTAAAATACTCACCTGAGCACATAAAAACAAAAAAAATACCGCGGAGAATCACAACCATGAAAGTTAAATGCGAAAAGTGCAATATTTACTCTGAAATCGCAAATGATACTATCAATGAAAATCAAAAAACAAATTGCCCCAACTGCAGTAATGAATACAATTTTGAAGAATCACGCAAAATACTAAAAAACAGCGGATTAAACGTATTAAAAAACAATAATATAGAAGAAAATGGAAATGAATTAATTATAAAAAGAAAAGAAGTGGACAGCAAACAAATATTTGCGCATCTGCTCATACTTGTATTTTTTGGACTTTTTTTGGGTATATTCATCAACAGCGAAATACAAACCAATTTACTTGTGGCAAATGCATCGCCAAATTCGATATTACGCTATGGCCACTCACCCACAATTATCAAGCTGTACATGCTGCCAATTTTTGCCGGTATCCTCTTCTATCTTTATTTGCTTACTGCTGAATTGACAAACAAAAAAACAATAAAAAAAGAACATAATACCGTATCATTAAAATACGGCCCCCTGCCATATAAATTAAAGGCAAAAAAAATAAATATTGAAGATATTAAAAATATTGAAATAATACACCCTGATGAAAATATAAAAAAAGAAAAAAAATTCAACATATCGCTTACCTTAAAAAATCAGGAAAAAGTAAATATTTTTGAATGCTGCAGCGATATATATGAAGCAATATCTCTGGAAAACAAAATTAAAGAGCATCTGAACATTGATGACAACCGCAAAAATGATGCTCCCTGGAACATATGCACAAAACAAAGCAACGGCAGTTTGCAGATTGAAACAGAAAAAAGACCATTTTTTAAGACATATTCAAAAAATATTACCACAATTTCAATGTATATCCTATGCTCGACTCCTCTGGCAGTATCCCTAATCGAGAGTAGCTTAAATGCATACCTGCGAGCCGGATTTTATTTAATACTGGCATTTGCGGTTTTTATATCAATGGCGGTTATATTTATACTTGCATCACTGTCCATAACGGAGATTTGGTATTTGTCGCTTATCGCTGAAATTGATGAAAATTCCCTGTCTCTAAAATATTCACCTCTGGCTGCAGTATGGAAGAAAAAAATAAATATAAACGATATAAAAAACATTTTCATACGTCAGGAAAAAAGATTTCCGGTGAAAAAAGAAACCGATAAAAATATTAGCATTATAAATTATAACCCCCTTAATCCCTTTAATAAAATTGAAGATCTCGATACATTTTTCATAATCGAACTTAAAGACGGCAAAACCCTGAAAATATACACGCCGATAAAAGACAGCTCTTTGCTGGTCTATATTTCCAACAGCATAAAGAAATTCATCGGAATTCCCGCTGCCGCGGCGGAAAATACATAAAAGGTCTCAGCCCGGACGGATAGAATTGATAAAGCAGCGCCTTATCCGGTAATCGTTCAGCGGCACCGCTGCACTAATATATATAATGAGAGCGGCCGCTCAGAATGCCCTGGCATATTATATCAGCCAGAATAAACACATTTAATAAAAAGGGAAAGTTATGCGTCATAAAATTTTATTTTTATTTGTTCTGCTCATTTCTATACATACGCCTGTTTTCGCAGAATACTCCTCAAGTAAAATAACGGCAGAATACAAAGAGTGCGGATGTGAAAAAGAAAAATATACAATATATGTCGGATTAAACGACAAAAACACAAAAAAACAGGAGATAGCAGTGGAACAAGCTGAAGAATTGATAAGAAACATCTGCCTGAAATACTGTGATGGGGTTACGGTTCTTAACGGCAGCGGTTACTACAAACATGACGACGGAACAACGGTCACCGAAAAGACCGTTGTCGTAATTCTTTTTCTGCCGGACGACAAAGCATTAAATTCCATTTGCGATGAAATATGCAGCAGGCTGAATCAGGAATCGGTTCTGCTTGAAAAACAGAAAACTTCATATACCTTCCACCATAACAGTCATTAAAACGTTATCGTTATGTCAAAAAACAACACTCATTTCAGCCTAACCTCTCCGGATACCAGTCTCTGCCGGTATGACATCATTATAATCTGCTACTTATTTCTTTATGCAGAGACATAAACCTTAAACCGCAAAAACATGACTCGGTTAAGGAATCACCAAAAACCGGCAATAATTGAAAAATGAAGGAAGAACCCGGGATTAGGGATAAAGATTATGTGTGCCGCCGTAAACAGTAATTTTTACAGAGAATAAAACGGACAAGCGGCAAAAAAACAATTTATCAGAAACAATAAGGAGTTTATAAAATGCTTCGAATAATCTGTCTAATCACCGTCATGCTGATTCTTATCTCTTCCCTGCCGTCAACGGCACAGGCAAGCCCATATCTATACGGCGGCAATAATAACGATGAATCGAGATGTATAATTGCGACAAAAGACGGCAATCTGGCCATGGCAGCTATCGTCAGCTCCAAAGACGGAGATTTTTTGAACAATAAACTGATTGGCGGTACTGCCCTCTGGGTCTGCAAAATTAATCCGGCAAACGGAGAACCTTTATTCAGCCAGTTTTACGGACACGGTACAGGCACCAAAGCATATGACATCATCGAAACCAGAGACGGTTGTCTGGCTGTTGCCGGCAGAATAGGAGAAGCCGATAGAGAATCAACCGGAGATTTAAAAGGCAAGGAAAATATTTTCCGCGGAGTCTGGGTCTTAAAGATAAATCCGGATCCGGATAAGGATAAACAACGCCTGGAAACAATCGTTTTCAGCCAGTGCTATGGCGGCACGAGTGAAAACATAATGTATAAAATAATAGAAACTCGTGACGGATGTCTGGCCCTTGCGGGAGAAACGTTCTCGCAGGACGGAGATCTGGCCGGAGTAAAAACAACCAAATCCGAGAATGATTTATGGGTATTAAAGGTAAGGCCGGACAGTAGTATCAGCCGGAAGGAAACGATCGTTTTCAACCAGTGCTACGGCGGCAGCAATTCTGAAAGAGCGTTTGATATGATCGAATCAAAGGACGGGTATTTAAGCATAACCGGCTATGCCGACTCGAAAGACGGGGATCTGACCGGATTAAAAAACAGTTACCACTATGACGTATGGCTGCTGAAAATAGACGCCAACGCAAAAAGTAAAAAAGAAAGTATCAAATTCAACCAGATTTACGGCGGAGACGGGCAAAATGAGGGCCACAGCATAGTAGAGACGCGTGACGGATATCTTACAATAGCCGCATTTGCCCGATCCACCGGCGGCGATTTAAAAGGTAAAAAGAGTGACGACAGCGCCGATCTTTGGCTGTTAAAGATCGATACCAAGGCAAAAACACGCCAGGAATCAATAAAGTTCAGCCAATGCTACGGCGGCGGCAGGGAAGATAATATACAGTCAATCATCGAAACAAAAGACGGTAACCTGGCGCTTGCCGGGTGGACTGATTCCAAAGACAGAATGCTTGAAGGCAAAAGAAAAGGCGGCGGCAACGACTGGGACGTATGGGTGCTAAAAATAGAGTCCAAACAGGTCAAAGATCCCAAGACCGGCCGGATTTACTACAAGACCGGCGCGATTTTATCGAATCAGTGTTACGGCGGAACGGCCAATGAGAAAGCCTACCGTATTGTTCAGACAGCCGGCGGCAGCCTTTATTCAACAGGATGGACCGAGTCGGCAGACAAGGATTTTGCCGGTAAGAGGAAGGCTAGCCGTCCGGAGAACTGCGACATTTTTATTATAAAAAATTGAGCACCTGAAAACAGGTTGAGTAAAACAGACAAATCGGTCTAATCCGTATGTCCGTATAGTCAAAAACAAAATAGGAAGGATTGCTTTTCAAAAAAAAGAATATTTCTTACTCTGGATTGCATCAATACACATTATGATTTCACATTTAGTCATAAAAAATAAGGTATTCATGCAGGTTCAGGAAGGGAGCTACAAATGCTAAAAATAATTAATCCACAAACACATGAAACAAAAGAAAACATTGATTTTAAAGGGACTCTCGCAGAGTGCTTGAAAAAATATTTTCAAAAAGATTCGAAAAAAGCAATCGCCGTAAAAGTTGACGGAATTCCAACTGATTTATCCGAAGAAGTTCCTGCGGAAGCTGTAATTGAAATAATCCTTTCGGACAGCGAAGAAGGACTTGAAATATTAAGGCACAGCACGGCACATGTGATGGCATCGGCAGTGAAAAAACTGTTTCCTGAAGCAAAAATAGCCATCGGGCCTTCCATTGAAAACGGATTTTACTACGACTTTGATCTGTCGAGAAACTTCGTGCCCGAAGACCTGCCGCTAATAGAGAAGGAAATGGACCGCATAATCGGCCAGAACCTTCCGTTTGTGAAAAAGACAATGAAAAGGGATGAGGCCATCGCATTTTTTAAACAACGCGGTGAAATATACAAAGTAGAGCTAATTGAGGGAATTGAAGACGACATCGTCGGCATTTATGAGACCGGTGATTTTGTGGATCTTTGCCGCGGTCCCCACCTTCCGTCCACTTCGAAAATAAAGGCATTCAAACTTTTAAGCATCGCCGGAGCTTACTGGCGCGGCGACGAAACGAAGCAAATGTTGCAGAGGCTTTACGGAACGGCATTTGACGACAAAAAAGAGATGGACGATTATATTGCCCGCCTGGAGGAAGCCAAAAAACGCGACCACCGTAAAGTCGGCAGGGATCTCGATCTTTTCAATTTCTATGAAGACGGCGGTCCCGGACTTGTTTACTGGCATCCCAACGGGGCCTTCATCAGAAAAACAATCGAAGATTATTGGCGGGATGAACATCTGAAAAGAGGCTACAACCTGGTATATACGCCTCATATAGCCAAAATAGATCTATGGAAAACATCGGGGCACTGGGATTTTTACAATGAAAACATGTACCGCCCGATGGACATTGACGGTCAGCAATACATTCTCAAACCGATGAATTGCCCGTTTCATATAATGATCTACAATTCTCAGCCAAAATCTTACCGTGAACTGCCGGTAAAAAGCGCGGAGCTCGGTACGGTTTACCGCTATGAGCGTTCGGGGGCACTGCATGGACTGCTGAGAGTCAGGGGCTTTACCCAGGACGACGCGCATATATTCTGCACTCCTGAACAGCTTGAATCGGAGATGATCGACTGTGTAAAGTTTGCAATTGAGATTATTGAAACTTTCGGATTTAAGGAATACGAAATCAATCTGGCAACGAGACCGGAAAAATATGCCGGCACCCCGGAAGACTGGGACAAAGCGGAAGCAACGCTTGCCAAAGCACTTGATTCCATCGGACTTCCCTATGTTGTTGACGAAGCCGGAGCCGTTTTTTACGGACCCAAAATAGACATCAAAATAAAAGACGCCCTTGGAAGACTATGGCAAGGCCCGACAGTCCAATTCGACTTCAACCTGCCCAAACGCTTTAACGTAAAATACAAAGGCGCAGACGGTCAGGAGCATTTTGTCTATATGGTTCACAGGGCGCTGCTCGGCTCAATGGAGCGTTTTATGGGATGCCTTACCGAACATTACGGCGGAGCCTTCCCGGTATGGCTATGTCCTGTCCAGGCAATACTTATGCCGATAACAGACCGCCATATAGAATATGCTTCCGAGCTGATGAAAAAGCTGCAGGCACAGGGAATAAGGGTTAAAATGGATGCCAGAAGCGAAAAAATAAACTTCAAGATCAGGGAAGCCCAGTTACAGAAAATCCCTTATATGCTGGTAATCGGCGACAAAGAGGCGGAAACGGGAAATGCTGCCGTAAGACACCGCAAAGAAGGCGATCTCGGCACAATGACGCAAGATGAATTTATCAGCAGGGTAAAAGAAGATATTGCCCATAAAATTTAATTTCAAATAAAAGCATTTAAGTTCGGAGCTGTCCTGAAATATAATCTGCATCCTTTCCGGCAAGTTTATATTACGGGACAGCCCTTTGCTAAATCAGGATTGGAGGCCAAAAATGGCAGGACCCGACGAAGCGATCAAAAAGCTGTATAAAGTCTTCACGACTTTCTTTTCCATGAAAGATCTGGGAAACGAGTTTCAGGAAGCCGTCAGAATAGAGGTTTTCGGATGCTCTGAATCTGCAACAGACTTCAGTGAAATGCTCTACCCGAAATCGGAAAATACAATAAATTCCCTTGAAGACGGCGAAGGATATGAAAAAATAGAAAAGTCGTCCGTATCTGTAATATTCCCCTATCCGGACAAAACCGACAACGAATCGCTAAGTTCAATCATATGCCGCATCGCTCCCCACAACAGAAAAAAGATAATTTTCTGCATTCCTGAGCAAACGGACGCCGGCAAAAAAATCACCGTAGATTCATTACTGGAATCAATGTCGATGGAAAAGGCCCTGTGGTTTAAAACACAGGAACAAATTACCAAAAATATTCTTTCAAAAATGGGACGCAAATCATTCCCGGCGGCACGCTGCTATCCAGGATTAAGAGAAACCCTGACAGCACAACAAATAGGGTTAATCGCCCGCGAGAATAGTTATATTGCCTTTATATCGTCAATACCGGCAAGTATTCCCGTAGTCGGCACAATAGCGTCTCTTTTTGCCGTTGCCGGAGAAACGCTTATTCTCACGGCAAATCAGGTGCGCTTATGTATGAGAATATCCGGCATTTATGGATATAAACTTGATTTCTTCGCAAGAATGTCCGAACTATGGCCGATATTGGCCGGAGGTCTCGGCTGGAAAACGCTGGCCAAGGCCGCCGTAGGATTTTTACCAGGAGCCGGTCCGTTTATAAAAGCATCTATCGCCTATGCAGGCACGGTGGTTGCCGGTACCGGGGCAAAAATGTTTTACAGGGACGGAAAAATAATGACATCGGAAGAAATCCGCAGGATATACGCAAAAGGAAAAAAAGCTTTTTCCGAAAAAGCGTCGCAAATTCTCAATAAAAAAAATAAAGAGGGGTAAACAATGAGTAATTTCACCAAAATATTGCTTGTCTTTATCGTTGTAGGCGTTATTGCCGGCATCGTCACCGCATTCCAAAGGAATTCAGTAGAGCAAAGCAATAAAAAAGTTGAGATCGTGATGGACTACAATGCTTTCTCCGATATGGTCAAAACGGAAGGTGCCGAAGAGATAATGCTGCTGAAGTTTTTCCAGGAAGCGGGACTGACATCGCTGTCCATAAGCGAGGACACCATTGAAAAACTAAAACAAAACGGCATTGTCAACTGGTATATGGGCTCCGATTTTCCATCGGCGAAAAATCGGACCGGATTGTCAATGGAACCGGATAAACTCTATTTAACGGTCAACAATGCCGACACAGTAGAGCAGCTGGTTCTGTTTCTGCCGATGTTTTCCCCGTCTTCAACACTTCTCTATATGCCGGATAAAAACAGCATTTCGGTGAAAAACCCGGCGGTTTTCGAATTTTCAATGCCTGAGAAATCACTGCTGTCGCTCGGACTGGGATTTTCCTACAAAAAAATAGCTAAATACAAGGAAATGGGATTAAATGTCATCATCAGACCTGAGAACAAATCAAACTTAAGCCCGGGGCTTATTGAGGAATATTTTAAGACAATAAGCAATATTTCCAAACCCGACGGTATCATATTTGCCGGCCCGGATAATGACGTTATCGGCTATCCCGGCTACCTCAGCGAAACATCGAAGCAGATAGAAGAGTTTAAAATACCGTTTGGCATAATAGAGGCTCCCAATCCAAAAGCAATGCAAAAAGGGATACAGACCGTTTCACAAAAATGCCCTTTGCTTGGAATCAGATTAATAACGATTCCGCCGCTGCAGCAGCAAAAATCAACAATAGAAGATATGGTTGCCAAATACTCCCTTGGAATGAGGGAAAGAAATATAAGAATGATTTACATACGTCCGCATACCATTCTGGAAAACAACCAGGATATTCTGCAGACAAATATGGCCTATATCAGTGCGATAAAAGATACCGTTACAAAAAACAAGCTGGAGACCGGCAAGGCAAAACCGTTCAAAGCTTATACGCCAGCGGCTGTGCTGCTGATACTGATGGGGCTGGGAGCAATCTCTATATTCATCCTGATCCTTGAAAAATTTGAACTTTCCGATCCGCTGTTGGTACTGATCGGGATTATATGGCTGATTGCGACAATAATATGTTTTTGGAAAGGTCAGGCGGTGCAATGGTGCAAAATCTGTTCATTAATAGCTGCCGTCTCAACTCCTATCGCCGCCATATGGTTCCATTTTGATGAAATCAGAGATATGATGTACCGAATGGAGTATCCGGAAGCTCTGAAAAGAGGAAGTCTGGCACTTGTAAAAATATTTGCCCTCTGCTTCGCCGGAGGCCTGATAACGGCAGGACTGCTTTCAAGCAATGCATTTCTGATTCAGGCAGACCAGTTCAGAGGCATAAAACTTCTGATGGTAATACCGGCTTTGGTGCTCACCTTGCTTTGGGTCGGCGATTCAAAAAAGCTGATTCCATATTTCAATGAACTGCTCCAGAAGTCAGTAGCCTTTATGCACCTGCTGATTATCGGTATTCTCGGAGGCGCCGGAGCATATTATATTCTGAGAAGCGGAAATTCAGGAGACTGGGCTGTTTCAGGCACAGAGATGTCGGTAAGAAATCTGCTGAACAAAGTGCTGGCAGTACGCCCCAGATTTAAGGAGTTTCTGCTGGGATTCCCGGCAATGATGCTTTTCCCGGCGTTGCATGTATTAAAGCTTGAAAAATACGATTGGCTTTTAATCGCGATTGCGGCAATCGGTTTCTCCGACATACTTGACACCTTTGCGCATCTGCACACTCCTATCGGCATAACGGTTATAAGGCTTTTAATCGGACTTATACTGGGATGGCTCACAGGGGCAATACTGCTGGGCGCCGTATATATATATGACAAACGGAAAAATTGACACTGTCAGGCGTATCCGTGACAGATTCATTCCGACAAAAAAATTGAGAGGGGGACGCTAATGAGTTTTCTTGAACAAAAAAGAAACAAGCTCGAACAGATGATGAAAAATGTTCCGGGGTTTGGAGACTACCAGGAGCGCGAAAAGAGGCGTGACACCGACAAAATACAAAGAACGTTTGTCGCGGAAACTCTTGCCAAAATAAGGTTGGCATTTCTAAATACAGGTGAAATACTTCTGAAAAACAATCTGCATGGGCTGCTTGCCGATACGGATCGGGTATCAAAAATATTCGACAGGATCGGAGATAAAATCAGATATGCGTCTTACGGCTATACAGGACTGTTCGATGTTGTAAAAATAGACAAACAGGATCTTGATATGCTGATAGATTTTGACATATCACTGATAGAATATGTTCAGGCTGTAGATCTTGCCGTACAAAAACTTAACGACGATTCCGGAGAAAACGAAATTGCCGCAAATATAAAAGAAGTTGAAAAAGCCCTTAAAGAATTGGAAAACATCTTTGCGGAAAGAGAGCAGAAAATAAAAGGAGGGGTATCTTAAATGGCGATTCTTGATGTTATTGAATACACCGATCCAAGCGGTCAGGAAATAGTAAAAAAAGTTCCTGAAAACGGCAAAGCAGACATAAAAATAGGCGCACAGCTTATTGTCAGGGAAACTCAGACCGCCGTTTTTTACCGTGACGGCAAAGCTCTTGACACCTTTGGTCCGGGCAGGCATACTCTGACAACGAACAATATACCGCTGCTGGGCAATATGCTGCAAATTTTTACAAGAGATAATAAAACGCCGTTCAGCGCCGAAGTATACTTTGTTAACCAGAATGTTTTTACCGACCTGAAATGGGGTACCCCGCAACCGATAGATCTTAAAGATCCTGATTTCGGATGGGTTCAGTTAAGAGCATTCGGAACATTCACTATCAAAGTAACCGACCCGCAACTTTTTGTAAATGCAATCGTAGGCACACAGGGATACTACACACAGGCGGAATTGAATACGTTCCTGAAAGGTTCAATTCTTTCCAACCTGCAAAAGCTTTTTGCCGATACTTTTAAAAGCTATGCGGAAATAAGAAAAGATTTGGACGCTTTTACCGCCGCCATAAAATTCAAAGTCAAAGATGACTTTGCTAAATACGGCATTGAACTGCGGGATTTCTTTGTAATGGATGTGTCTGTACCGGAAGAGGTTCAGGCAGCATTAAGAACAAAGTCAAAAATGAATATTCTCGGCGTCGACAACTATATGCAGCTTAAAGCGGCGGATGCCATCGGCGATATGGGCAAACATCCGTCGGCCGGAGGGGGCGCAATGGAAATGGGCGCAGGGCTCAGTCTGGGAATGATGATGCCGCAAATGATGGCTCAGGCAATGCCGGGAAACTCACAGCCACAGACTGCCGCGGCAGCAGTTCAGTGTCCAAAATGCAATGCTCATTCACCTCTCGGAGCCAAGTTCTGCGCCAACTGCGGAAATTCTCTCGGAGCACAAAAATGTGCAAAATGTCAGGCGGAACTAAACGCGGGAGCCAAATTCTGCGCTAACTGCGGCACCGCTGTTTAATCAAAAACAGTATTAAAAATATAGATATCGACCCTTTTTGTAAAAAGAAACGGGTTGATATTTTTGTACAGAAAACACGTTGTTATGAGTAAAAAAAAATGGTATAATTTACAATAGAACGATGATGTACAGGAGGTTCCGCAGTGAGTAAAATATTTAAAATTTTTACCTGGATAATATTAGCGGCTGTTTTAACATGTTCAGCAGCTATGGCAGCAGCCAGAATATCAGGAAAAATATTGTCCGTAAATACCGCAAAGAGGCTATATGTCGTAGAGTTAAAAGACGGTTCAAAAATAAATATCCAGCTTCGCGAGGACGGAAAGTTGCTGAGGTCCTACGGCAGTGAACCTTTCAAAATAGGAGAAAGTGTAGTTTTTTCAATTGTCAGCCCTTTAAACGACAACCCGATGATTGCAGACGGGGTTATGGATGCGGCATACGCAAAAACGACATATACAACGGCATATACAATGCCTAAAAACACACCGGTCGGCGGGATGGCCACGATAGCAGGCCCGGTAATAACCGGAGGCACGAGGCCCAATGTAATAGGAGGAATTGCTCATGGCGGTTCACCAGGCAGCGATCCCGGCAACGTGGTCAATGCACCTTTTACAGCATCACCGTCAGCCCTCAGCACACCGGTTACAGGTCAGGTCATTACTGCTCCAAACGGACAGATCTCTGCGCCCCAGGGCGGCCTCTTTGACGGCGGAAGTGATCAGACTTCGTTTTTCCCAAATCAGAAAGACCTGACACAATCGCCGCTGTCTCCCTTAAACCCACAGGGGCCGTCAGGCTTTACCAATCAGCAGCCGGCCCAAACGCAGCAACAACCGCTAAACCTTGCCACAGGCGGTCCGGGAGCGGCAAATGCAAATCCCAACGCAATGATTACCGGGAGTTCAAACCAGAACAATCCGTCAACGATGATCTATGGCGATGGAGCGTTCGGCAAAAACGGAGGTAATGCGGCCGGAGATCCTTCCATGCTTTTCGGCAACAATGAGGAAGATGACGATGAAGAAGACGATCCGTTTTCAAATGTCGCATCTAAACCGGGAGCCGCCGGATCCCCAGTTCAGATTACGGCAAAATTAATGAGTATTGACGCCAAAAACGGAGTAATCTTTTATATGATGCCGGGAGCACCAGGCATGCAGGATTTAGGATCTGCGGTATTAACAAATCAAACCCAGATAATAGACGGCAGAACAAAACAGGCTATTCCTTTTCAAAATCTTGCTAACGGCTCCACGCTTAACATTGAAGGTATCAGAAGAGACGCCTCATCCATAACCGCGAGAACGATAGTAATAATGCCTTAGCAGGATTAATATGCAGCATTTTTAGAATATAATTCTGCCGCCATTCCACCAAACATTGACGGCAAATACAAAAGCACAAGGACCAGGCAACTTGGAAAAGACCAGTATAAAAGACAAAGCTTACTTTGTATGGTATAGTATCGGCCTATTATTACTTACTCTGACAATACTATGGATTTTATCACATTTTAAAGATATAATCGCTCTGCTGATAGTATGTACCCTTTTATCATATCTGTTGTCTCCAATGGTCAACTTTCTGTCGAATCCCATAGATATAACGCTAAGGGACTATATAAAGGTCGGCTCCTTAACGATAAAAATACCCTGGGAAAAAACCACAATAAAAACTAAAAAAGGTCTTCCCAGAGTATTGTCAATCACCGCCTCCTTTATATTTGTCGGCATCATTATTGCACTGCTATTCTTTTATATCGTGCCTCTCGCCTCACAGGAACTTCAAAATCTGTATGCAAACAGGGTTGTTTATAAAGAGAGTATTATAAAAACGTACAACAATGCCGTAACATATATAGATCTGCACACTCCTGCAACAATCAAAGCATACATTCCTGATTTTTCAAAAAATATTGACATAACATCTTTGCATGGAGTTGTAAAACAGGCCGTAGGCAGCAGTCTTCCGGCAGTAAAAAACTTTATGAATTCGGTCGCACATTTTATACTGGTTCCCTTTGTAACCTTTTATATACTTATGGACTATGACGTTTACCGTAAATCGCTTCTTTCATTAATACCGGCAAAGCGCCAAAAAGAAGTTCAGGATCTTTTAGGAGAAATAGATATGATGCTGCGCCAGTACATCAGAGGGCAGCTGCTTGTCTGTTTCATAATCGGCGTTTCGGTAACAGTGGCGATGCTGGCGATGAAAATTCCCTATGCAATACTTATAGGCATCTTTGCCGGAGTTATAGACGTCATCCCATATATCGGCGTGATCTTAAGTATGATACCGGCAGCACTGTTTGCGCTGTTAAAAAGCCCCGTATACGCATTATTTGTCTTACTGGTATTATATATCATACACTGGATAGAGGGACATGTAATCATACCAAACATAATGGGGCACAGCATAGATCTGCCGCCATTAACGGTTATCGTCGCTCTGATTATCGGCGCCGAAATGATGGGAATTGTTGGCATGTTTCTTGCGGTACCTGTTGCAGCCGTTCTAAGAGTTGTTATCGGTTTTTATGTCAGGAAAAGAGAAGACGCGGAGGCTATGGAAGCATCGCTTTCAGAGACCATATAGCGACATAAAAAAACCGGCCTGCAATTGTTTGCAAAACCGGTCTTTTAGACCACACTAATTTATAAAGACGATTGCTACTGCTCCTCAGACGGCACCGCAGAGCTGTTAAGATACTCCTCGCGAATCTTTTTTGTCTCAGGAAGCTCTGTATAGTCCAGGCGCGGAATATCCTTCCAAAGCTCCTCCAAATCGTAAAAAAGCCGGTAATTGGCGTCAACCTTATCCCTGTTAACCGGCCTTAGCCCGCGAGCGGCAAACTCCCTGTCCTGTTCCGCAAAAATATGTATAACGATTGAACCGTAATCAAGCAAAACCCAGAAACCGGAATCAACTCCCTGTATAAGTCTGCGGTGGGTTTCAACATTTTTAAATTGCGCATCAATGGCCATCGCAATCGCCCTGGTCTCAGTCTTTGACATTGCCGATGTTATAATCACATAATCATACAAAACCGAACGGCCGCTAAAATCAATAACAACAACGTCCCTGCCTTTTTTTTCTTCGGCGATAACAGCAGCCGTTACCGCCATTTGTTTCGTATCCGAAAAATCTACCATAATATTTTACCTGCTTCCATATAACCTATTTACAAAAATATAATCTAAAACCTCATCCGGGAGCATATACTTTACAGAATGTCCTTGCTGCAGCCGGAAGCGTATATCTGTTGACGAAACTTCAAATCCGGGAATCGGCAGATAATGAATTTTATCAGCATTTTCCACCCGACTTCTCTTGGCATAAAACGCATCCAAATCAAATCCTGGCCGGCCTACAGCGATAAAAGACTCCAGGCGCTCAAGAAGAGTTTCAAATCCATACCAGTCATAATTAACAAAAGCATCTATACCGGTTATAAAAAAAAACTTATCATCAGGAGCATTCTTTTTCAATTCTCCGACCGTATCCACTGCATATGAAGGACCGGATCTGTCTATCTCCACTGAAGAAACCTTAAAAAAAGGATTCGAAGCAACGGCCAACTCAACCATTTTGAACCGGTGCAGGGAAGATCCCGACTTTTCAGGGGATTTTTTATGCGGAGGAGTTCCGTTGGGAATGAAAAAAACAAAATCCAAAGAAAAACAACTTAACGCTTCCTGAGCGGCAATTAAATGTCCGTAATGCACCGGATTGAACGTTCCGCCCATTATGCCTATTTTTAACATATAAAAATATTCGCTTTTTAAGAATAAAATATTCAGTTAAAGAATACTTTTTTTCAACAAAACAGATAATATTCCTGCAGGAAGTCTTAATACCTTGTCTAATTAAAAAAAGCCCGTACTAGAAAAAATACAATTATGTAAAAATGAAAAAATATGTTTCCCGGAAAGAACAAAAAAGCATTATACATCTGTCCTTTAATTTTTTTGCAAGGATAGCGTTGCTATTGATTTACATGATAATAATGCCGCCGGACATCAAGGCGGCAGAAGAAACCGCAGTTCCCGACAATGCGAAAATAACGGCGGAAACCGTTACGTATGAGGGAAATAAGGCGACCGCAAAAGGAAATGCGGAAATAACCCACAAAGGAACTGTCATAAAAGCAGATCAGATTGTATATGATTACGCAAACAGAAGCATCCTGGCGAACGGAAATGTGGAAGTCACCCAAAAAAACAGTAAACTTTATGCAGATCAGGGCTTTTATAATTTAGAATCGGAGGCTGCCGAACTCTATAACGCTCACGGATATACAAGCGATATAGAGCAGGAAAACAAAAAAATAGACGGCAAACTTTATTTCTGGGGTGAAAGCATAAAAAAAGACTCCAAGTCAATAATAATAAACAAAGGTATTTTTACAACCTGTGACTGTCCCAAACCGCAGCTACACTATCATATATACTGTGATACGGCAGAAATAATCCCCAACGACAAAATTATTGCCAGAAGATCAAAACTAAAGCTAAAACAAAAAACAATATTGAATTACAACAGAATGGAACTCTCGCTGAAAAAAGGACGTCAGCAGCAGGAGCTGTTTCCCAAAATAGGAACAAATTCCAATGACGGATGGTATATAAAAAAAGGGTTTGTTTTTGATTTAATGGGCTCGACGGCAAAGGGCACACTTGACTGGTATCAAAAAACCGGTTTCGGCGGAGGACTGGATTATCCATATTCGTTTGACGACGGCAAAGGTTGGGGCCGCCTGACCTGGTATAACCTGACGCCATCGGCAAACGCCCTTGTAAGAGAAGATCTTACCAATAATCTTTCAGTCCAGACAATAGGAAAAAAAGAGTTTTTTAATCACACTCATTACAATTTCACAAAAAATTTCTACGGCGGATTTTCTCTCGGTTCCTACGACTACACGTATCCCAAAACCGGCAGCAGCAGCTGGAGCAATGATTCCTTCTATTTCGGACAAAGCGACAGAAATCAGGTATACCACTATTCACAGGCAACGACTGATTATAATACATATAGCTACAACACCAAAAAATTCGATTATGCACACAGGCTGGGAGATAATTGGCTGATAAGAACCGGAGGATACTACAGCGGCTATGCGGGAAATTCTCCATCGAACAATTCCGTGTGGCGGTATTATTCAAACATGGAATATTCAAATAATTATCTTGATGCAGTACTTGCCTACAAAAGAACAACGAACGATTCCATTTATTACCTCGACAGAATACCGGAAATAAGCCTGTCAACGAAACAGCTGTCTCTTTTCAATGTGCCGGTAAAAGCCGCCGTAAGCGCCGGTAAATATCTTGAAAACCCTACCGGACTGAATATGAGCAGGGGAAGTATGTATCTCGGCATAGAGCCTTCGAGCTATCAGCTTGGAGACTCAGGAACGTTCAACATTGCCGGGGGAGTCAAACAGACATTCTGCGATGACGGCAGCGGACAATATATCATCAGCGGCGAGACGGGATTTTACCAGAAAGTAACTAATTTTGCCGCCGTAAAAGCTAATTACTTCTATCAGCGTCCATACGGATATTCTCCTTTTATCGACGACTTTACCCCCACCTACAACAATCTTGCCGCCGGAGTGGAATTTTTTAACGGTGACAAATGGAAGTTTAGTCTTGTCGGAGGGTATGATTACCACTTTGATTCCAAAATGAGCATGATCGGTGTACTGGAAATGAAGCCTTCGGAAAAGTTTAACTGGACTCTTGGGGCAAACTACAATATCGACAGTCATAATATACCCAACGTAACTTCTCAGCTTAGCTGGGATCTCGGCAACAAAATAAAACTGGAACACTGGGCTTTATACGATACCCTTAACAACAGATTTACCTATCAGGATATCGGGCTGTCAAAAGAAACACATGATTTTTTCGGCAAACTGATATACAGAAGCCAGCAAAAAGAAATATGGCTGCAGTTTTACCTGAAAGCATTCCCCGAGGCCCCGGTTTACATCAACCCGAGTCCGGAAAGATCGATCGCCAGACCAAGAGGATTCTAGACGCGCAGTTGTCGTTGTCTGTTAGCAGTTTTCGGAGAAGAAGATGGATTCTCTGAAATATACGCTACCCCGCCCTGTCTGTCGACAGACAAAGAAGGGCGAAATGGGTATTTATATGTTCAATCCTTAGGGCGCAAGGGGCGAGGGAGAAAACTATTTATCTACAAACAGAAATACCTTAAAAAAGTAAATGCGGCTAAATTGATGGAGATACTAAAGCAAATTACAGCACCACGAGTGAGGCGTAGTCAACTCACTGTCATTAAGTTAAGAGAAAAGGGTTTCTCACAGAGAAGAGGAGAACACAGAGAGTTTCCCTGGTATTATTCTCCGTGGCCTCTGTGCCCTCTGTGAGGGACATATAGGAACTCAATGTCATTAAGTTAAGAAAAATCATTCTTGAATCGTGATAAAAATTATGTGATTAATTAGCCCCCGTCATTGCGAGCCTGTAAGGCGTGGCAATCCAGGCATTTGTTTTTCTGGATTGCTTCGTCGGTAGCCTCCTCGCAATGACGAAAATGGCAAAAATGGAGATTTAAAACCTTAACTTAATGACATTGAGTCAACTACGCCGGAATGAGGGTGCTGGAATTTGATGACGTAGATTCAAAATCACCTTTAAAAACATAAAAGTGTGAAAATGAGCGGAGAGGTTAGGGCAAAACGGATGGCGACGAACGGAGCGTAGCCGAGACTACGTGGAGTGAGTAAAATCCGCTTTGACGACGCATATCCGCTTATTTGCACACTTTTACTAATAGGTGAAGATGCGGAAGCTCGTTATATCCACATTATCATACGGAGTATTTGAACTTATATTTGACGATTCACAATCACCGATTCTGTCGTTCGGATAACCGGCGGGCAAAAGGGAGCCTATAGGCCCTTTTGTCTTATCTACGGCAATGGTGTAAAGCGTGCTGGACGACAAATCCGGCCCCATACAGTCTATAAAACGTCCCAACTCTCCCCCATTGGTATTGGTTATTAAAGCCTGGGCGGTAAACAAATTGGGAATATAATTGTTGAAGACAACTGAGTTGTTATCTACAGGAAAAGTATAAGTTATTGTCGATCCGTCCTCGGAAACAGACGCATAGATATCCAATTCGGTTATATATGTCAGAATTTGATCCGTAGGGTTTGCCTTATGGTACCATATAAACGTTGAAGGCTGCATTTCCGAAGGATGATAAAATCTTATGACATCCGTAAAAGTAGACACATCGTCCACCTGAATTTTTGTGCTCTCACTGTTCAAAAGAATACAGTAATAGGCGTCTCCTTTTAACTGACCTTTTACCGAAAGCGTAAAGGAAATATATTTTCCCTTGGAATCGGTGACGGTTGTTCCTTCACTCGCGCAGGAGGTAAGGAAAATAAAGGTAATTAGTATAAAATACAAACAATATTTTTTCATAAAAGAGCTCCCGAACAATGGATAAAAAGAAACTTTTAAACCTACTTCTTGCTTGTCTTTCCGGATTCCTTCTGGCCGTTTCCACGCAGGAACACAATCTGACGCCCATTGCCTGGGTTGCTTTAGCACCGCTGTTTTATGCCGTAAAAAACAGCAATTTCAAGCAAAGCATCCTTTGCTCTTTATGCGCAGGAATCTTATACAATCTAAAATTACACCTGTGGGCAAATGTATTTGGAGCAGAAGTGTGGATTGCGATGGCTCTTGTGCAAACAACTTACTTTATATTTTGGGGAGCCTCATTAAACCTGATAATCAAAAAAATAAAATTAAGCGATCATCAGATACTCATATTCATTCCGTTGTGGTGGGTTGTATTTGACACCATCAGGGGAAGCGGACCGATCGGAGTAAATTGGGGATGCATTGCATATACCCAATATAAATTTCTGCCGCTTCTGCAGATAACGCCGATAACCGGAATTTACGGTCCCCTGTTTTTGATGGCTTACTGCAGCAGTATCGTCTTCTGCATTAGCGAATGGATTACGGAAAATAAATATGAATTTAAAAAGCTCCCGGCTTATATAAAAACACACACACTGATTTTCATAATTATTTTGAGCGGTGTTGTTTTATACGGCCAGTCGGTAATAAACAGAGACAAACATTTAAGCGGTGACAAAATAAAAGTTGCTCTGCTTCAGCCCTCAATTGATATGCTTATAAAAACGGATTCTTCAAAAACCATGGATATCGTAGAGACCATGAAAGAAATGACTCTGGAAGCAGCAGAACTAAAACCGGATATAATCTTTTGGCCGGAAACGTCATTCCCGGCACTGCTACCGGAATCTAAAGATGCAGTGTCATATTTATCCAAACTGTCACAAATCTGCGGAACCGATATGGTTGTAGGTGCGCCTCAAAGACTTGCCGACAAAAGTCTGCAGAACAGCGCCTTTCATTTTAATTCTCAGGGAGAGCTGCTCGGCTCATACAGCAAAAGAAAACTCGTTCCCTTCGGCGAATTCCTGCCGCTGCCGTCTTTTGCCAAAAAATGGGCCGTATTCAGGCGGGTTCAAAATTTTAAACCAGGCACGGAAGCGTCATCATTCAAAGTAAAAAATATCCGCTTCGGCACAATCATCTGCTTTGAATC
This sequence comes from Candidatus Xenobia bacterium, assembly GCA_031551355.1. Classification (GTDB taxonomy): domain Bacteria; phylum Vulcanimicrobiota; class CADAWZ01; order CADAWZ01; family CADAWZ01; genus JAVBNT01. Next base: position 50,900 of record JAVBNT010000039.1, read on the forward strand.
TGATTTTCCGGAGTGCTCCGCACAGGAAGTAAATAACGGCGCAAGATTCATCTCAGTGATTACAAATGACGGATGGTTTGAAAATTATCCCGCCGCCAAACACCATATAAGCTGGGATGTGTTCCGTGCCGCGGAAAATCATGTAAATTTGGTTCAGGCCGCCAACAGCGGCATAAGCGCGGTTATTGACTATAATGGAAAGATTCTCGAGAAAAAAGAACTGTTTGAAAAAGGAATCATCTGCAGAGAGCTAAACCTCCTCACTTCGGGGACATTTTACAGCAAATACGGCAATATATTCCTTTATCTGCTTTATTTCACGGCTTTGCTGGTAATCATATCGGCAATATCATGCAGGAAAAAAAGGATATTTAAGTAAATATAAAAGTTCTTCAAAAATATATATTCGGACAGCAGGACACAATTATGAGCAGAAACGTGTATATAAAAATATTCTTAACCTTTATATTTACATTCTTTTTTCTGCCGTCAGAATATACAACCAAAGCCCAACCGGCAAAAAATGCGGACGAATCGTCACAAATAAAAATAAGTGCCGACAGACTGATTTATGATGATAAAACTATGCAGGCCAGGCTGATAAACAATGTAAAAATAGTTAATGAAGATGTCACCGTCACTGCTAAAAATGCACTTTTCAACGGCAAAACCAAAACGGCATACCTTACCGGGGGGGTAAAAATCGTCAAAGAAGGCTCTACATTGACCGGTGATAAAATGGACGTCTTCTATAACGAAAAAAAAGCTTTTGTATATGAAAATGTAAGAGCAATAACATATCAGGGTTCAGACAAAAAGTCAAAAGATGAACCAACGATACTGACCTGTAAAAAAGCAGACTTTTTTTGGGAAAATAATGATGTTTTTGCACGGCAAAACGTTAAAATAACTAAAGGTGACAAACGGGCCTTTGCAGACGAAGGACATTACTCACAGGAATTACAGACCATAAACTTAACCGGAAATGTCAGGTTCGAGCAGGGCCCCAAAAACTGGATGAGTGCTCCACAGGCTATTTTCGATCTTAAGGCCGAAACTTTTTTAGCTAAAGGCGGGGTTGAGGCCGAAATAGAAGTGGAAAAAGAAAAAAAGCAAAAAGAACCGATAAAAAACGAACGTATCATATCACCGCAGGTTCTTCCCGAACAGGAAGACATAATGATACAAAGCGATCAGGAGGAATAATTTGAAAAGAAGTTTTTACCTAATCTTGTTTATTATACCGCTGTTTTTTTGCCCGACAATTTGCCGGGCATCACAAACAGATCTAAACTTTTCCTACATAAACTCAAAAAGAGCAAATGCAGGGGAAAAAACCGTATGGTGGCAATCGGAGTCATCAAAAAAATCGGCGACATCGGACATCAACCGCCTGTCCCTGCTGTTGGGAGAGTCCATAAATAAAGGACTGAACAAAAAAGAAGATTACGCGCACAGCGTTAATTTTATAATATCCGCCTATGACGGCAACGGCAATTTTAAAAAAGAGGCGGCGGATAGCGGCAATTTTACCGATGAGGAGCTATCGCCGACGGAATGTGCATATTCATTCTGGGCCCTTGCAAGGGCCTGCAAAACAGCAGATGCCGATCTTCAGGCAAAAGCGGCAAATATTGTTGAACAGATCATAAAAATAAAACTCGAAAGCTGCCTGCCCCTTTACGAAAAAAAAGAACTCACGGACGTGAACGGCGTCAAAGCGCCGACCTGGTTTATAGAATCCAGAAGTGATGTAAGTTCCATCTATGTCCTTGGATTAGTAGAATATCATCATGCAACAAAATCTCAAAAAGCAGCGGCTTTGATAAACGCGCTTTGTGACGGTATAAAGATATTTTCAGATAACAAATACTATGAATTTCCCTACTGCGCCCATTATGAAAGTGTAGAAAATCCATACCTGTGGACACTTTCAAACAACAGACAAATGGCGGCACTGGCTTTAGGCGGAAAACTTCTCGGCAACAAAGAGTTCATCACCTCCGCAGAAGACGAAGCAAACAATCTGTATGCCTATTTGCTTTCCTCATACGGTTCAATCTCCGGTCTGGCCCCTTCACCGGTAATATTCCCCCAGGTTCCTGAAGCGGCTCAGGTTATGACTGAAAACCTGATTACACTGGCAAATGTAACCGAAAAGGAACAATATTATATACTGGCGGGAATCTCCGCCTCATGGTTTTTTGGCGGTAACGCCATTTCACAGACAATATATAAAAGCGAAACCGGTTCATGCTCCATCAGCATTAACGAAAAAGGAGCGGCACAAGAAACATCGCTTTACGCTTCAGTAGAGGCTCTCTCGGCACTTGTATCTATATACAACACCGTTGCCTGGGATTACCGGCATTTAAAACAAAAAAAACAGCCTCATTGTTTTATCGTTCTTCAAGCCGAAGACGGTAAAGCGGTAAGAAAAGATTATGAGATTGAGCCTATCGACTACCCCGGAGGGACAACCGGAAATATCGTTGCCATAAAAAGGGAAAATTCATTTTGGATACGCTTTACCATTGATGAGCCTAATGATTATTCGTTCCATCTCGTATATCTGAAGCAATACGGCTTTGCAACCGGCACGTCAATCCTGATGCGAATCGACGGCGACAAAATATACTCGGTTCCGCTCGGCGGCTCTACATCCGGTACATATATGATAATGCAGGAAGTTCTCGAACCACGAGCACTTCTGCCGGGACTTCACAGCATGGGAATAAAATTCAGCGGGCTTTTGCTGGGAAAAGCTGCAAAACTTGACTGCGTTGTTCTGCAGCCCCTGTTCCAAAGAAGGGTCTTTACACAACCTTCCGGCAAAGAAATTGCCATTGTAAAAAGTTTTCATAACGAATCAAGTCCGTTCAACACAGAAATACTTAGCAATGACGAATTTGCTCCGATATCATATATAATATCAAATAATATTACAAAAAACAGAATAAATTCCCATGAAATAAAAATACCGGCACACGGTTACGCAATAATAGAAGGACAGGGTAAAAAATAGGTGGCTATTTACAGCTATGACACAAATAAGAAAAAGGGCCGTTTTCAGGATGTGGTGGCTCTGATAGGCGCAGCATTTTACTTTTCACTGTTTTTTGTTGTTCCTTCGATAAACCGCTCTGAAATAGATCCGGCGATAGTAGCCAATATGTCGTGGATTATGGCACTTTTATTCATAGTAATGTGCCTTATTCCAATGGTAAAAATGGCCAGAAGAAAAAAAAACGGCGCGACAACGATAGAAACGACCAGGAAAGGGCTTGTTCTTACTCTGCTGGATAAGAAACAAATCATTGCCTGGAAAGATTTGTATAAAAGCACCATCATTTACGATTCATCCGTAAACAAGTTGTTTCCGAGAAAATTTATTCTTAAATACGGCGAAAAAACAACTGTCATAGACAATGAACCATATGGAAACGGACTGTTGGACGCTGTCAAATTTGCAGAAGAACTGTCAGAAAATGTTCCGACAATAAGACAGCAGGTGATAGGCCTGCACAATGTATGTCCCTGGTGCGGACCGTTCGAGAATTCGAGAAAATGTACAAACTGCAAAGCCAACATACAATATGTGCCAAGACTCCATAAAATATTCTACATAATAAAAATAGATATTATTCTGGCCCTGATTACAGGAATGTTAATGGGTAAAACATTTTTTATCGTTTCGGCGGTATTATTTGTAATACTTATTATATTACCAACGGCCTGGGCACTTCACCAGGATTACACCACAATTCCACCGAATGCATCTCCCGGAAAAACCGGAAAGGACAAATAATTATGGCATCAGACGACAGAGCAAAAATCCTTGACGCAATGGAAGAAGAACTTCAGAGATCATTTAAAACATTGTCCATAGAACATTTTGAAAAACCATATTTTTTAAGCTACCAGCTTAAAAGTGAAGAAGATTATTACATTTGGGGCCGTAACGGCGCTGTTTATGCCATATACTCAGGAGATCCGCTTCACACCTCAAACACAATATATGCCGAAGTCAGGGTCGGTTCGCACAAGTTTGACAATACAACACATGGCGGCATTAAGTTTGATACCAAGGATACCGATTCCTACAATCACACAACAGCTCCGCTTTCCAACAATCTTTATGCATTAAAACGCCAGCTATGGCAGCTTACCGATGCCAAATACAAAGAGTCGCTGTCCCAGCTTTTGAATAAAAAGGGCCGCATGCTAAAGGAAAAAATAGATAAAGACGACTCCGATAATTTTTCCCAGGAACAAAAAGTAGAATTTTTCGCACATGATCCGGAATTAACAGTAGATACCGATTACATAGAATCAATTATCAGGGATGTTTCCGCGGAGTTCAATAAGTATGACGATATCATCAACTCATGGGTGATGTTCAGAGCTCTTAAAACACTAAAGTTTTTCGTCAACACCGAAGGTTCAAGGATTATAACGGCAAAAACCAATTACGATATAAGCATGCATGGATTGGTTCTTTCCGACGACGGAATGTCACTTGATTTAAGCAGGGAATCTTATTTTGAAAAATATTCCCATATTCCGGCAATCGAAAAACTGAAGCAAAATGCCGTAATACTTATAGAAGACCTGATGCATCTAAAAGAGGCGGAACCGATGGAGCCTTACAGCGGCCCGGCTATTCTCAAAGGCGAAGCGGCCGCCGTGTTTTTCCATGAGGCAATCGGCCACAGGCTTGAAGGAGAGAGGCAAATATCGGACGAGGAAGGCCAAACTTTTTCAGGTAAACTAGGCGAAAAAATACTTCCGGACTATATCACCGTAAGAGACAACCCCAAGGCTGAGAAATTCGAAGAAAATTACCTTATGGGTTCCTATACACATGACGATCAGGGCGTACCGGCACAGGACGTTGTGCTTGTTAAAGACGGAGTTCTGACAAACTATCTTATGTCAAGAACGCCTATCGACAAATTTGAAAAATCCAATGGTCACGGGAGACACAAGGACCATCAATTTCCCATAGCAAGGATGGGAAATCTGTTTGTATCATCAAAAAAAGAGCTGACAGAAGATCAGCTAAGGGATAAACTGCTGCTGGAAGTTGAAAAACAGAAAAAAGAATATGGAATAATTATAAAAGAAGTTGAAGGAGGAGAAACAAATACGTCAAACTACTCCTTTCAGGCTTTTTCCGGAACACCGAAAATAGTTTATAAAGTCGATTTGAAAACCGGAAAAGAAAAAATGGTCAGGGGCGTCAAATTCGTCGGCACCCCGCTCACGAGCATAAATAAAATATTGGCAACAAGCGACAACTATCAGGTGTTCAATGGATTCTGCGGAGCAGAGTCAGGTTCCGTGCCTGTCTCCGGCGTAGCGCCTTCTATTTTAGTTGAAGAGCTCGAACTGCAGAAAAATCAGGATAAAAGGAAAACACCGCCAATTCTGCCGCCGCCCAAACCATAGGGCCTGTAAACATAAAGACAACATTATATAGAAATCACTCAAAAGGGGTGGATGAGATTGAAAAGCTTAAAAGCAATAAAAGAACTTGAAAACAACGTAACACACATTATACTTCAGGGAGAGGTTGATTATGTAACCTATCCCGATCTCAGAAAACTTTTCTCAAAACTAATCTCAGAAGGCAAAAACAAGCTGATTATAGATTTGATGAATATAACCTATATCGACAGTTCCGGACTGGGGGCTATTGCATCAGCCCATGTCAAAGTCAACTCTGTCGGCGGATTCATAAAGTTAATAAACTCCAAGCCGGATACAAAAAAAATTCTTGATATTGCCGGAATCAGCAAAGTAATACCTGTTTTTACGGACCTCAAAAGTGCCTGCGGCTAAAAAATATCTGCCGGAAAAAAATTATCGTTTTGCAGGGACTGTAAAAAGTCCCTTTTTAATTACCCGGCTTTTGTATCAAGGCAACATCAAAAAACCATGTCCGAAAATGGCCGGACTTTTCAGAGAAACGTGATATAATTAAGTCAAACTCTGATAAGGGAAAGAAATAATGCTGAAAAATGACAGCGGACTGTATGCGGCATTTAAGGCAAAAGACGCACGTTTCGACGGGCGTTTCTTTGTCGGCATATCATCTACCGGAATATACTGCCGCCCTGTATGCCGGGCAAAACAACCTAAAGCCGAAAACTGTAATTTTTATTCATCCGCCGCCGAAGCCGAACAGGCGGGATACCGTCCATGTCTTTTATGCCGTCCTGAACTTGCTCCCGGCAATTCTATAACCGACGCTGCGGCAGAACTTGCCTACCGGGCAGCGAGGTTACTGGAAAAGGACTGCGGCAGCGGACAAAATCTGGATGAGCTAGCCGCTTTGCTTGGCTGCACAGACCGGCATTTACGGCGTGTTTTTAAAGAAAAATACAAAGTATCGCCGATTCAGTATCTGCAAACATGCAGGTTACTTCTTGCCAAAAATCTGCTTACGGACACGGATTTATCGGTAATAGATGTTGCAATGGCCGCCGGATTCGGCAGTCTGCGGCGCTTTAACGACCTTTTCAAAAAAAAATATAACCTGGCACCCACGAAACTGCGCAAACTTACTCCGGAAGAAAAAAACCGCAACAGGAGGGGCATAACCTTAACACTGAGCTACCGTCCGCCCTACCCCTGGGAAAAAATGCTGAGCTTTCTTGCCGGACGCGCAATCGCCGGGGTTGAATCGGTAAAAAACGGCGAATACAAACGTACGGTAAGTTTAATAACAGCGGCAGGAAAAAAGGTATCCGGATGGGTACAGGTCGGCCACATTCTCCGCAAAAATGCCTTGGCAGTCACAATGAGTGAAACTCTGCTGAGCGTTTTGCCGCAGGTGCTGGCACGCGTCCGTCAAATGTTCGATTTAAATTGCGATCCTCAGGCAGTATATGAGACACTCCAATCAATGAACGATATCCGTCCCGGTCTGTGTGTTTTAGGAACGCGTTTGCCGGGTTGCTTCAACGCTTTTGAAATGTCGGTAAGGGCGGTGCTTGGACAGCAGATAAGCGTAAAAGCGGCAAGCACATTGGCAGCAAGACTCGTTGCCGCCTACGGCATACCAATTCAAACGGAGATAGAAGGCTTAACACATATTTTTCCATCACCAAAAAATATATTGGCTTTGAACGGAGCTATTGAAGATCACCTTGGCCCTTTAGGCGTGACTGCATTACGGGCAAAAACAATTTATGAGCTGGCACGGGCATTGACAGACGGAGAAATCAGTTTTGAGCTTTACACCCGGCCGGAAGATGAAATTAAAAAGTTAACGGCAATCGGCGGAATCGGCAGTTGGACGGCGCAATATATTGCCATGCGGGCAATGGGATGGCCGGATGCTTTTCTGGAAACGGACATCGGCATAAAGAAAGCTCTAAAACCTTACACGGCAAAAGAATTATTAAAAATAGCGGAAACCTGGCGCCCCTGGCGCAGTTATGCTGTTATCAACCTTTGGAACACGTTATAAAGGAGATGCAAATGTATTATTCGACGACATACCAATCACCCATCGGCATCATTACGCTTGCATGCGATGGAGAAAGCCTTGCCGGCCTGTGGATAAAAGGACAAAAATATCACGGCGATACCATACCGGAAAAAATGACGGAGCGAAGCGATCTGCCGATATTCGACAAAGCAAAAAAATGGCTGGACAGATATTTTGCAGGAGAGAAACCGGCCATTTCCGAATTAAAGCTGTCTCCGGTCGGCGGCGAATTCCGTCAGAGAGTGTGGAGTATTCTTTGTGAAATACCATACGGCAAAGTAATCACCTATGGTGACATCGCCGCAAAAATAGCTAAAAAAATGAACAGGGAAAGTATGTCAAGTCAGGCAGTAGGCGGAGCAGTCGGACATAACCCGATATCGATCATCATTCCCTGTCACCGGGTAGTAGGCTCAAGCGGCAGCCTGACGGGATACGCCGGCGGCATTGATATTAAAATAAAATTGCTTGAGTTGGAAGGCACCGATATGTCGCGGCTGTTTGTGCCCCCAAAGGGCAGCGCACTCTAACTGTCAAAGCAGTTGATTACGGGAGGAGACTTCACAATGAAAATCAGAATGGAAAACAGCAATGATTACGGCACTGTTTACAACGTTATAAAAATAGCTTTTGCCTCAGCGGAAAAAACGGACGGCAAAGAGCAGGATTTAGTAACAGCCTTGAGAAACAGCGAGGCTTTCGTGCCCGAACTATCATTGGTAGCGGAAAAAAACGGCAAAATTGCTGGGCACATTCTGTTTACAAAAATCCGCATAGGCACTGATACGGCACTGGCACTGGCGCCGCTATCCGTCAGTCCGGAACATCAGCGGCAGGGAATCGGGCAGGCTCTGATCAAAGAAGGGCATAGAATTGCGAAAGAGCTGGGTTACAGAATCATCGTGGTGCTGGGAAGTGAAAAATATTACCCCAAATGCGGCTATCTACCGGCCTCAATCTTTGGCATCAAGGCCCCGTTTGAGGTGCCGGATCAGAACTTCATGGCTATTGAACTGTTCGGCGGCAACACAGCGATAAACGCGGTGGTGGAGTATGCGAAAGAATTCGGCATTTAAACGTCCCGCTAACTTTTAAGCATAAGGAGCTTAAACAATGGAAGAAATTACAACTCATAAATTTGAATTTGACCTCATAAATGAATTTTTCACAGAGCTTGAACGGCAGGGTCCCGGCAGCCCTGAAGAAACACTTAGGGCACTGAGTTTTATCGGCAATCTTTCAAACAAAACAAAAATTGCCGACTTAGGTTGCGGCACAGGCGCGCAAACAATGGTTCTGGCACAAAATACCGAAGCGACGATAACCGCCCTCGACCTTTACGCCGGCTCAATTGAAAAACTTAACCGGGCAGCCGGAGAACTAGGTTTGCAAAGCAGGGTAAAAGGCATTGTCGGTTCAATGGACAATTTGCCGTTCCAAAATGAAGAATTTGATCTTATATGGTCCGAAGGGGCTATTGCCGGTATCGGTTTTGAAAAAGGCCTGAACCACTGGAAGCGGTTCCTTAAAAAAGACGGCTATATTGCCGTGACATATGAATCCTGGTACACCAATGAACGTCCCGCTGAAATTGAAAAGTGGTGGGTGGAGGCAGTTCCCGAAATCGGCACAATAGGGCATAATATTTCCATCATGCAGAAAACAGGTTATATTCCCGTTGCCGCATTTACGCTGCCGGAAAGTTGTTGGACAGACAATTATTTTGCTCCGCAAAAAGTAAGACAAGAGGAATTCCTGAAAAAACATCAGGGAAATAAAACCGTTGAAGACATGATTGCCTTTATGAAACGCGAGGCAGACCTGTACGCAAAATACAAACAGTATTACGGATATGTATTTTATATCGGGAAAAAAATATAATAGCAATTAAAGGGTTCCTCACAGAGTGCACGGAGGATAAATACTAGGTAAAACTCTCTGTGTTATCCTCTTCTCTGTGAAAGCTCCTTTTCTTTTAATTTATGATAATTGAGTAATTCCTACGTGACGCGAAAACAATCATAAATGGCGGCACAGATTGGTCTATTTCAATTGATTCAATACACTATAAAAATAAAAAGGTCTTGAAATTGGTGGATATGCTAAGGCAAACAGGATTGCTACGAGCAGAGCGTAGTATTCCTACGTGGCGCGAGCAAAATCCTGTTTGACAGATCGGAATAG
>JAVBNT010000040.1:0-13074 GCA_031551355.1 Candidatus Xenobia bacterium
TGTATAACCAAGATTCCCACACCCGCATAGCGGGTGGACCACGTTTCAGTCGCTAGGCTCCTTCAACAGGCTAAAGCCGGTTTTGCCGGGCTAAGCCCGGTGACCGTTATCTTTTATTCCATGTGAAAGGGGCCGCCGTTATCACGACAGCCCCAGAAAAAATTATACAACCAAATCAATTCAAACGGGCGGAGATGTAAAGACAAAGGCTAATTTCTACGAGCGAGGCGCAGCACGACTGCGTTGAGCGAGAGAAATAGCCTGTGACGACGGTTTCAATTGATTTACTGAGGCGGGCAATTGTGTTTGCAGTCTATGGCAAAAACGGTTTCGACGATTGAGGCGTAGCAGTGACTACGCCGGAGTGAGCGAAATTGGTTTTGATGACGAATGCAGGCACAATTCACCGCCTCAATCAAATAAGGTGGGCCAGTTGGGTTCGTTACTTGCCGCAAAACACATCCTCACCTGCTCTTCGCTGTTCCTGTCAACGGCCAGTTCCGGCAGTTCGTCCAAACCAAAATAGCGGCTCTCGACCGTTTCGGTATTTTCCTGAAACTGTCCGCCGATAACCTCGCACAAAACAAACACCTTGCAGCAGCCGTAAAGATAGGCGGGAACATTGCGCAAATTTCGGTCATGTAAGGCAATAACCCTTACGGGAACAACGTCAAGCCCGGCTTCTTCTTTACCTTCCTTGACGGTATTAGATCTTACGGATTCGTTAACGTCAACCCAACCGCCCGGCAAAGACCACTTGCCTGACTTTTCCTTTACCAGCAGAATTTTGTCGCTGGAAAATATTGCCGCTCTGGTATCAAGCTTTGGCGTCTGATAGCCTTTTTCATTACAGAAAAGATCGGAAATCTTATCAAGATCGGCGCCGGTGCGAAAAGCGGCCATCTCCGCCGCTATTTCACGGATCCTTGAAAACCGTTCCCGGTCATACCCGTCTTTGGAAAAAGCAAGCCCCACCTGACCGATAAACTGCAGTTCCATTGCCCAGTCCATCCATTTGGCACTCTGTGGCGGAACAGGGACCCTTGAGATATACTCCAGGACATCAAACGGCGCCGGAAAATAACAGTCGGCCTTTACATGCTGCACAGTGTCAACCGCCCAGACGGCGAGACCGCAATCAAAACCCCGGCTCTTAAAGAATTGAATTTTTTCAGCTTCGGACAAAACGAATAAAGTGTCTGACGCAGACATCTTAGTTAAGTCCGGCAAGCCCCCGGAATCACCAAAGCTAAGAATATTGCCAAACAAGGAGAGCAGAATTTCATCAGGAACATTATGGCGCTCGGAAATGATTATACCTATACACAACTGCCTGTCTTTAAGCTCGTTGAGCAGCCGCTCAACTCCGGCATTTTGATACAAACCGTCAAAAGGGGCGGCAAAAATGCTTTCAAAATCAAAATAGACACGGTTATATTTCATAAAACCCTCCTATCAGGAGTCCCGGCGCTGACCGAATATCTGTTTCAGTTTTTTCACAAAGACTTCGGAAACGCCCCGCCAGTTCTGCACTTTGACAAGCTCAGAAACCGGTCATGTTAATTACCCCGGTGAGAAAAACAAAGCCTACCATAATATTCCGGACATAAATTTTTATTTTGCCGTATGTCACCATCAAAACAGCCGAATATAAATAATATTTTATATAAATTCCCTTCGCCCCGGGGACACAGGTTCCTCTAAAAGATAATACCGCCCATGAAAAAGCCGGCGGCATTATCTTTTTTCAAAGTTTATAAACAAATTTATATGACAGGCGGCGCATAAGGAAGAACCAAAACGTCATCATCGTTATCCGGACCCACATAAATTACATAACTTGTAACAGGTATAAAAACATTATAGAAAATATAGACTCCGGAAGGAACAGGAAGATTTGAAACCCACTTCAGACTGACAGGATTATAGGTAAACATATACATTGAACCTGTTGTCATAGACGGTTTTACGGAAACTACATTTACGGCATAATACACCGGGAAAGCAGAAAGAAAAACGCCTACAGGTGTGGAATTGTAAACGCTCAGGGAATAACCCGTCATTTGCTGTCTTGTAAACGGCAGCGAAGCGGTTCCCTTGGGATGGCCGTTGATATTCTGTCCTGAAACGGTAATAGGTATTTCCTGACCGGAAATTCCAGGGACGGAAACGGTATAATCACCGTCTACGGCCGGAAAATATATATACCCTTCATCGTAAGTCAAAGCTTCAACAGCAGTGCCGTCGGCAGACTTTTTAATAACCGCTTTGGCAAACAAAAGCGGATACGAATTCTCATCCGTCAGCAAAATTCTGTGGTGATAAGTCAATGTTACCGGTATTTCAAGGCTGGTATCGGATGTTGTAAGTTCAAGTTTATTATCAAAGAATTTGTCCGGATAGGTGCCATAATCGTCATAATGGAAAAATGAATACCGGCCAGCCGGAACATTCGTATAAGTCAGGACTCCTCCTACCGGTTTTATCTGGCGGGAATAAAATGACGGACCGGGTATGGCGGCATAGCTGAGAAGGCCGAACCAGTGGTTCAAATCAGAGCCGCTCACAGAAATTGTAACTACCGGAATAATAGCCCTCTGAAACTGGTATCCGCCGTCAAAATCGGCAAGAACGTCCATCGGTTTTGAATCTGCGGAATAACCGGTAAGACTGACCGTATAATGTCCCTGAGGAATGGCGTCAATGATAATTGATTTGCCTTCAATTTTTTCCGAATCAATAGTCACTGAGGTGTCCGTATTCAGCAGGGATACCCTGGCCCCCAAAAAAGCGCTGTTGTTCTCGTCAACCAGGAAAAGCTTCACCCGCTGGTAATTTTCCAAAACAATCGGTTCGGAGAACAGAGGGTTAATGGTATTGAGCGAGATATTATTTTGAAAAACGACCATACCGTTTACAGAAGCCGTCATTTCATAATCACCGTAAGTGATATTGTTCATAGAGTAATAACCGTCAGCATCCGATGTGCTACTGTAGTCTGCAGGAACCGGTACCTTTACGCCTTTCTGCCTATATAACTGTATAAGCGCATTAGGTATCGGATTGCCGTTACCGTAAGTTAAGCGGCCGGTTACGGCAGCAAGGCTCTCATTGATGGGATTGGGGTCGGTAACGCCCGGATTCGACGGGTCGGGAGATGTAATCGTGCCTGTTCCAGACGAAGAAAGATTCATTGAACCGGAACCGCAACCGACGGCAAATGCGGAAATAACTAAAATCAAAGCAATAAGCTGCATAATGTTCATTTTGTTCATAATATAAAACCTCCGTAATTTATCTATATCATCCCATAATTATTTATCTCCATTCCGGAAAAAATTGTTTTAATTTACCGAGACTTTTTTCCTTAACTTTTTCAATTTTTACAAGATACCAAATAGATGACGGAATCATCTTTACAGATTCCGATTTGCTTCCGTTATTGACAACATTTTAAAAAAATGTTATTCTTTTGTCTAGTAGTTTACTAATTTAGTAAACTACTAGACAAAAGAAGGAGAGAAACTATGAAAATACCTACAACCCTAAAGCACAAACCTGTCATCGTCTCCGAAAATTATGAAAATATCGACGGCAGAAAAGCTTACAGCACCGATACAAAAGGTCTGTCTCTGGGTCTTGCCCAATGGAATGAGCGGGGAAAACTTGATATTTCGGCCAAAGTCTGGCGGCATACCGGGGAAAAATGGTCGCGCCAGTCGGAAGAGATGCCAATCCACCGCGTTTTGGACCTGGCGATCCTGATTTGTAAGAGCAGCCGCTATTTTCAGGAAGCCTACCGCATGCCGAAAATGTATGATCCGGAAAAACCGGTCATTGACCGCATAGGACTTCAGGGAGATGCTATGACGGTATCGGTCTGCACCGACAATCCGATGATCGACGAGGATATAAAGCTGTTTTCACAGGTTTTGGGAACCGACGGGGAAATACTTGGAGAAAGGTTCAGGGTGCTGGCTAATATATTAAAAGAAATGGGATACTAGCCGTAAGATGGGGTTAATTGCGCAGCATGCGTCGTCAAATTGAATATTTGCTCGCTGCAACGCAGTCACACTGCGCTAGAGCTTCACTGATTAATCCTTTACACGTAGACTCCATAAGTAACTCCTTACATTTTGATAATATTTATTTTATCTAAAAATGTAACGAATTATCTAACTTTTACACTCATATATGACACAGATTCGCCGGTTTCAACTCATTTCCATGAGACGCTCAAATTGATGAAGAACCTAAGACAAATATGATTGCGACGAGCGCAGCATATTATAAAATTATACCTTATAAAAGTAAATGAGTTCAAACCGGTGGAGATGTTAAGCTAAGCCAGATTTCTACGATTGAGCCGTAGTCTTCTCTACGGCGGAATGAGAGAAATTTGGCTTAGCGACACAGATTCGCCGGTTTCAACTCATTTTATAGTGAGGTCGGGGAATTTGGTATAGTTAGGCTTAAACGACAAGATCGTATAGCCAAAGTAGCTCTTGTCATCCTTTTTAAGCTTAATCACAGCAGTGCCAATCTTTACAGGTTCGGCAGACGGTTTTACCCGGCGGATTATACTTACTTCAAAAACTTTGATTTTATCGCTGCCGGATTCCTTTAAAATAACGGTCTTTGCTGAATATTGCAACTCAACAACCGGGACCGCAATGCCGGTCTGGGTTCCCAGAACAAACCTGAAATCTCCGGGCGGGTATTGGTAGCGGGATGATGCAAAATATGATCGATAAAGTTTGTCCGGTGAAAAATATTTTTTGGGGTCGACATGCTCTTCTTCCGATTCAGGACCGTCACTAAAATAATAGGCTCCGCCTTCAGGAGTAAAAACTCTGTCCGGATTATCCGCATCGGCAAAACACTTCTTTTGCACAAGATAGTGGATAACATAGTTAACGGTAAGGCTATCCGGCTTCTCTGTAAAAGGATCATAGTGAATTGACTCACTATAGACAATTGCATCCAGCAAAACAGATATATCATTCGGATATTTAAGGGTCTTTTTCATTAAGGAAATTGCCTTGTCATAATCTTTGGCTCCTGACGGATACCCCAGCTGAAAGACAGCTATTTTATCGCCTTTGACAATACCGTATTCGTAGAACACTGTGCCTTTTTTTTGCGGGTCGGTAAATGAAAGGCTATAAAAATTCTTGCCTGAAGACTTGACTTCCGTTTTAATACCCCTTTTTATAACATCATCAAGCAGTGAATTGCCGTCTTTATCATTGATGTTATAACTTCCCCAAATTAAAAGAACAGCTTTTTTATCAGCAGAATTTAATGTTATGCCGTCACCGTTATCACTGGCGGCGACAGTCTCAAAAAAATCAGGATATTTTATTGTATATCCGAAGCGTGAATTGGTATAGATCTTATTGCTTCCCGACTTATTAATTGTATTGGCTTCGAGATGAAACGAAAAAAACGATACCACAAAAAAGACCGTCAAAAGTAATATTTTAAACAAAGAAAATTTCAAAACAATCTCCTCCTAAAAAAAATTATTGCTCAAGTTTTTTGATATCAACGCCTTTACCTGAATAATGATACTTATATTCGGGAAAGGCATCATTATCGGCAATAATATTTAAAGTCATTTTTTTGTAAACAGCGGCACTGGCCAACGACTCGGCACCCAGTCCCCCGGTTCCCATAGAGGAATAACGCTCCTTTGGCGAAACGTTGATATCACACCAGTTGTTTAACTCAATTGTCCCCGAAAGAGAAGCCAATTTTTCACAAACAGACGCATACTGCTCAAACAGTTCTCTGTCTTCCTTAAATTTCAAATGCTTTTTTCTCCATTCAACCGCATGTCCAAACTCATCCTTCCACGCCTGCTGATACTCGCTGTATATATACCTTTCGTGATAAGTAGAAATACAGTCATCCTTAAAGTTTTTTGCAAAGGCCTTGTCGATAGGATTATTATTCTCATCCGCCGCAAGAACAGCATTACCGCAAAAAAACGCCAGGCACAAAAACAGCATGGTAGAAAGAAAAAACCTGCTCACACTCAAATACCTCCCCGCAATATTTTTATTATTCGCAACAATAGATAATTCTACCGTCAGGGTGGTACAACCTGTAATCCATTCAGAGACAATTCTGCAAAATTAAATATATCGACCGGCAAAAAAGATGTTCTTTGCGGAAGGAAAAAAACAGCTGCCGAAACAATCATTTAATTATGCAATAAAATAATATAACTTTGGCATAAATGATTTTTAACAAAACGCGGAGGAAAGCCTGATGAACAAAAATACAATTATTACGGCAGTGTTTCTTTCTGTATTGCCAATAATGCTTTGCAGCCTTACGGGAGACGTAAAAGCCGGCACAGCCATAGACAACAGCAAGACGGCGATAGGCATGATGACTCAGGAATACATCGGCGATAACATCGCCGAGATCCCGATGATTTTTTATGACGGACTACAGCCTTCACTAAAAGATTACAACCATAAAAATCCGGAAATAGAACTTATAAACGGAGAAATTAAAAACGGCATCCAGCAGACATACAACAATTTCAATAAAAAAGGCAAAGACTGGATTGAAATTAAGACATATCCGTTCACAAGCAAACGATATATTCAGTTCATCATCACATCCACCGTATTTCCCAATTACGGAACGGACGGCAGTGTCTGCTCATATAATTTCGACAAAAGCAAAAACAAATGGATCAGTATTGAAGAGATCCTGAAAGACATGAAACTCACCAAAGGCGAACTCGCAAAAAAAGTCAGCAATATGTATGCATCGGAAAATAAAACATCTTCAATAACCAAAGCGGTCGCCAAAGGATTCCTCCTCAGCGGAAAATCAGCGGAAATTTTACTTGAAGTAAATATAAAGCACAAAAACTCCGAACCGGAGCAGCGCATATGCAAATACTCACCGTCAAATCAGCATCTGATCTTTTACAACGGCATATGCCTTTATGATAAAAGCAAAACAGATAAAATGAAACCGCCGCTCTTTTGCCAGAAGTATTCCAGAAACCAATAAAATCCAAGGACAAAAAATGAAAAAAACAATTTTAACATTCACCTTTCTGACTGCAATGCTTTTTTCTTCCGGCTGCGGTGACGCGAAAAATAACAATGGCAAAAATATCCCCGGTGCAGACTGGAGAACAAACAGAGGCTATATACAGAAGGAAGTCAACGATAAAAACGGCAAAAAAATATTTCTTCTGGATCTAGGCAGCAACTATGTGGGAATTTTCGATTATGACGGCAGCGGCCAGGCTCTGCAGGTTCTCGAATTTGAAAAAATTGCCGATCTCAAATACGCCGGCGAGCACTGCGAATTCACCGATCTAAACGGAGACGGATATGCTGATTTCCGAATTCCGCAACCGGCTAAAGGAAAAATTTCGGAGCATAGATGGTACTACAGCCCGGAAAAAGGAATCTTCGTTAAAAAAGACAAAAAAATCCCGGAAAAATAAAAATCGTCCCGGTTTTCAGACGAACGTGTAAATAACGGTAACATCTTTAAAGCTCTTCCTGTTGACCAAATCGCCGAACAAATTATTACAGCAGACAAATAAATAGGCAATTTCTTGCACAAATCACCGAATATGTTATAATTCAATGGAATGACAATTATATTACAGGCGGAGGTTAAGTATGAAATCAGCAACGGCAGTTACCGGGGAAATAGACGATCTGAACATCGCCGCGGATGAATTGACCGGAGATATCAGAGAAAAACTGAGCTTTGGCAAATCAAGCCTGGGAATAGTATTCTGCGATGCGGATGTCGATGTCGCGGAACTCGGCAGACAACTGCATACAAGACTTGGATTTGATATCGTAGGGCTGACAACTACAGCCACAATTGAAAAAACAAGCGGATATGGCGATATGGGAATAGTTATGACCGTAATTACAGGCGACGATGTGGAATTCACTGTCGCCGAAAGCGGAGAACTTCCTGAAACCGGATACCGGGAGCTTATCGGGACAAAATATTCACAATCCCGCTCAAATCTTAAGGCGGACCCCAAAGTAATATTTATTTTTGCGCCGTATATTGTAAATATCACTTCCGAAAACTATCTGGAAGCCCTCAGTGAGGCATCAGGCGGCCTGCCGGTTTTCGGAGGTGTGGCAACGGATCATTATGAACTCAAATACCAGAAAACATTCCATAACGGCAATGAATTCCTGCGCGGAGTCGTTTTCGCTCTTATAGGCGGCAACGTGAAACCGGTATTTTCAATGGAACACAATTTCTCCACCACTGTCGAACGGCGCGGCATTATTACTAAATCAACCGATAATATGGTTGAATGCGTAGACGATGTTACATTTAAGGAATTCCTGTCGGATTTCGGACCGGTGCCGGACGAGGAAAGTGTTATTTTTCACTATCAATCAACACCGTTTGCCATTGAGCTTCCCGACTATGAAAAAGGTGAGCAGCCGGTTGTCCGCGCACTCTGCACATTGGACCACGGAAACAGGGCCGGTGGATTTCTGTCCAAGATGCCGGAAAATTCGGCAATATCAATCAATGTATTATACCGTGACAATCTCTCGCAATCATGTGCGGCAACGCTTGACCGGCTTACGGAAAAGATGCGGCAAAATGAAAATTATGAATACAGCCTGATAATGGTTTCCACTTGCAATGCCAGACATCTGCTCATGGGAGACACTAAAGACATAGAAGCAAAAATACTCAGCGAAAAACTGGCAGGTACCGGAGAAAGTCTTAACGCTTTCGGATTCTACGGATTTGGAGAAATGTGTCCGACTGCCGTTTTGCCGGACGGACGCGCAAAAAACCGCTTTCACAACTGCTCATTTGCAGCTTGCGCAATCTAGGACAAAATTAAGGATTCTCCTATGGACAGTCAAAACGATATATCCTCCCTGACGAATGAAAACCGCGTTCTAAAACGACGCGTGGAACGTATGACAAGGGAATTTAAACACCTTGTAAATCTTCATGAACAGGCCACCAGAACGCGGGATTACAGTGAGCGGGAAAAGCAGCTGCAATACGAGTATAATTATCTGTTTCTGGAAAACTCAACAGATATGATCTTCGTGCTCGATCACGATATGAAATTCAAGCTCGGTACAAGGGTGCTGGTAAATTTTTTAGGTTACATAGACAGCAGCCACCTTACCGACATGAATTTCAAAGACATTTTTACAAGTCAAATGCCGGTATGCTGGCTTGTATCTACAGAAAAGCGTCTGTTGTCGGTCATAAAAACCAGACAGCATCTGACTTATACAGAAGAAATTGAACTGCTCCCAGAGCCAAGGGTCTTCAATATTTCAATCTCTCCGGCAATAAATTCACGCGGCGAAGTCATGGGTGTCATCTGCCATATGCACGATACCACGGAGCTTGTCCGCATAAAAGAGGCCGCCGAAGCTGCAACGAAAGCAAAAAGTTCATTTCTGGCCAGCATGAGCCATGAAATCAGAACACCTATGAATGCAATAAAAGGCTTGACGGAGCTGCTTGAGCGCACAGAGTTAACCGCACAGCAGCATATATACGTAAGCAATACCATAAGAGCAACGGAAAGCCTCCTAAAAATCATTGATGACGTGCTGGACATATCCAAACTTGAGGCCAACCGTTATATGATTGTAAACGCGCAATATGACACAGCTTCGGCATTGGGAGATTTGTGCAACTTAATGCAGCCGAAAGCAGAAGCGAAAGGATTATATTTCGTGGCCAATATAGAGCCGTCAATCCCCAAGGGATTAAACGGGGATATTGTCCGCATAAAACAGATACTGATAAATATCATCAACAATGCCATAAAATTTACCCATACCGGAGGAATAAGCCTAAGCGTATCAGGAGAATATAAAAACGATACTTATTATCAGATATACAAAATAAAAGACACCGGCCAGGGTATAAAACAGGAAGATATAGATAAAATTTTTCAGGCATTCGAACAGGCCGATTTTTATAAAAACCGCAACATATCCGGAACAGGCCTTGGGCTTGCCATAAGTAAAAATCTTGCCGAGTTGATGGGAGGATGTATAACGGTTGAAAGCGATTACGGCAAAGGCTCAACATTCACCGTCCGGCTCAAACAGGAAATTGCCGATAAAAGTCCCATTGCCGCCATAAAAGATCCGGGCAGCAAGCGTGTGCTTTATCTGTGTGACGATCCGGGGATAATTTCCGCAGTAACCGGAATGTATGCCAGCCTTTCCGCCGATATTGACGTTGCAACCGACAGTGACGCATTCGCAGATATGCTGTCCAAAAACAATTATACTCATGTAGTAACGACACTGGACAACGACCCGGATATTATCCGCAAAAACGAAGAAGCACTCAGAAAATGTTCCGTGGCATCGGTTAAAAGTCTGGCCATATACTCCAAGCTCAACATGCCCGACTACGTTCAAATCCTGTTCCGCCCGGTGTTGGTAATGACCCTGGCGGCATTCCTTAACAACGAACTTTCAAAACCGGTGAACCCGAAAAAAGAAAATGAAATCCTCGGAAGCGTACTGTATACCGATGCGCGTGTTCTCGTTGTAGACGACAATGAAATAAATCTGCTTGTCGCTTCGGAAATCCTGCGGGCATACGGGATAGAACCGGAAATGGCTTCCGATGGTGAACAGGCTGTCAAACTAATCAAAGCGAATAAATATGATTTAGTATTTATGGACCATATGATGCCGGGAATGGACGGTTTACAGGCAACTGAAATAATCCGCAAACAAACTTGCATAGAACAGCCGGCGATAATAGCCCTGACGGCAAACGCAATCTTCGGAATGGAAAAAATGTATCTCGAAAACGGTTTTGACGGTTATATAACGAAACCTATCGACACGGCAGCGCTTGATTTGATACTGGCCAAATGGCTGGGCGCAAACAGCAGTAATTAATCACAGAAACTTATAGACGACCGTAGAATTATTCAATAACCGAAAGGTTAGCCTTTGCTATTATTCCGGTATTACGGAAACCTTCAGATTTTACGACCGACGGCAAATTTACCGTTTTACTTTTCTTTTTCAGTTGACTCTATTAAGAAAATACATTATTATTACATCATATATATTCTAAAAGGAAGGTATTATGATAAAAAATTTAACAGCGATAATTTTATTGTTCACACTCTGCGGCTGCGGCGCCCAGAACTGCAATACGGCCTTCGGCGGCGGCAATAATCCGGTTCCAATACCAACACCTACTCCAACACCTACGCCCACTCCTACTCCCACGCCCACTCCTACACCCCATAATGTCAGGATAGCGGTCATTGACGACGAAAATCAGCCATATACGGGAGCGACAGTAAACCTGACTCCGGCCCCTAAAAACGCCGCGAAAAACAGCGAACTTTCCTGGGTGGCAAACCGCAATGAATATCATGACGGTTCCCTGGAAGACGGCATTTACGCACTGGCCATCCCCGGATATTCCGCAGAAACGGCAGATTTTGAAATAAAATCCGACACGGAGACTGTAGTAGTCAAACTTACAAGAAGCGTTCTCAACAATTTCAGAGTCAACTTTAAAAACCCCGACAATACAAACATCAGCCAAGATGACATTATTCAGGCGCCAGATACAGTTGCCTATTATACTAAGCTGCCTTCCGATTCTTTAATGGCATATCCGCTTACTTCATCATATTACATCACATACCCTCTCGCAAATCAATTCGGTCTTCCGGCACTAGCTCCGATTTTAAAAGCCGGACCCAGAACATTCTATCCGACAACGAACACCACAAATCTATACGCCCCAAAAGTTGTAACAATTCTCAACGATCAGACATCGCCCATGGACGTAAACATGGCGGCAAAACCTGTTAACATAGCCTATATAAGACTGGACCGCGAGCCGATAGATCTCACCGGCGAAACATTTACAATGACCTCGTCATCCCATTCACAGAGCCATCCCATTATGGGACTTAACCTCACAAGTATACAGATGGAATTTTATGATCATCCGGCAGGAACATATACGTTTAATATCCCTGATTTTTCAGACGAGTCAAAAGAACTCACGGTCACGGCTTCCGGCTCTCAGCTGGGCGGAAGCAGACAAAAATTTACAAGGATAAAATCCGCATTCTCACTTAAAATTTATAAACCGAAAAATCCGGACGGATCATATGACGAACTCACATCGGCAACTACCGTTTCACTGACACGTCCGACTTTTTTTACTCCGGAAAATATCAGCCTTACTTACCAAAACGGAATATGGACAACTTCCGATGGTAATATTGAAGCCGGAAACTATCAAATAACCGTAACAGAGCCGTCCTACGGCAGTTACATAGGCAAGCTCACCGTTTGCAGGGATAATTTTGAAAAAGTACTTGTATTGAACGCCCCTTAGTCAAAGCTCAAAAATTATGTTGTTCAAGCGATTTCCAGGAGTTTTAAAAACTACTATGGAAATAGAAAATATTATGAAAAATTTCAGGAGGGAACATTTATGAAAAATTACAAACCGGTATTTCTATTTATTATGTTAGCACTGCTGCTGGGAACGGCATGGGCTGCCGGAGGAGGATTAAGCGTAAAAGAATATCAAAAGGCAGATCAGAAAGCCTTCAGCAAAATCTACAAGTACACGGAAAAAAGCGGCCCGGAGCTGTGCGCACTGACAATTTCACATAAAAAAGGCCTGAAAAATCTGAAAATTAAAGAACTTAAATTCAAAAACTCGGAACTCCATGACGGGAAAACATTGTTCGAGCTGCCGGCATTAAAAGCAAATGAGGCTCTTGTCGCCACTATGCAGATCGGCAGCATGGTTCCTGAAAGAAAAATCATTTTTACCGATTTAAACAATAAAGTGCACACCTATACCGTAACGTTGGGTAATGACGGTCTGGTAGTAGGAGAGTAAGCGTCAAACCAAAGGCACATTGAATAGTTATGCGAATTCTCCTAAAATCGGATAGTAAGTGGGTTTGGCATTTCTGTTGCTTTTCGACTTTCCTTACAGATATTCTGTCGGCGGCAAATCCCGATGCCGCCTTCTTCATAACTGTAAGGAAATGAC
>JAVBNT010000029.1:0-42126 GCA_031551355.1 Candidatus Xenobia bacterium
TGTGATAAACTTTTATTCATAATCTTACCTCTCTTACTTAATTTGGCTTGAACATCCAAATTATAGCGGAGGTAAGATTATTTGTATATGTGTATAACCAAGATTCCCACACCCGCATAGCGGGTGGACCACGTTTCAGTCACTAGGCTCCTTCAACAGGCTAAAGCCGGGCTGGCATCCTAACGGATGATTTTTATCATAATTTATGCCGCAGCTAAGCCGCAGCAGCATTTGGGCGTTCGGCTTCCTCGCTTCGGACATGCATTTTGATGGAATCAGATCAGAATTTGCTAAGTTAAGGTGGCCAAATCCTCCCGCGAAAGGCAAGAAAACAAGCAAACCAAACCAATTTATCACAATGACCATATCAAATTTTTACTAATAAGAACAAACATCATTTCTTATATAAGAAACGCTTCTTTATCCTGTAAATATTGTATATCACAATCTATATTCAAACATCACGGCAAGCCGCGGCAGCAGCAGAATATCCGTGAGCGCGATGAACGGTGACAAATCTTATCCATGTGTATGTAACCTGCGCCTCGGGCGCACAGCAGACACCGAAAGGCGGCTTAAAGGACGGGGCTCAACGCGCTCTATCCTTTGGGTCCGAGGCTGTTACCTCGGCAAGCAAACGGCGGCGGGTATATACCGCCGCCTTGCTTGCCCATAAGGAATGTGAACGTGTGGAAGAATTAGGTAATGCCGCAGTTGCCCATGGTTATTTCGTTATATAAGCGTTTTAGTGTCTCATCTCGAATAGCCTTTTTGAGTTCGCACTCCCATAAAATGATTACGCGCCATCCGTACAATTCGAGAGAGGTGATATGCTCAGAATCGCGATGCTTATTACGCTCAAGTTTCGGTATCCAATAGTCCTGATTGGATTTTGGTTGCACAAAGTCTGGGCAATTTTTGTGACTGTGCCAAAAGCATCCGTGGATAAAAACGACTGTCTTGTATTTCGGAAGAACAATATCAGGCTTACCGGGCAACCTCTTATCATTCTTTCGATATCGCAGTCCTTTAGCAAATAAAAACTTTTGAGTGATTTCTTCGGGTTTGGTATTCTTACTGCGAATCCGAGACATATTGAAACTTCGCGCTTCAGGAGAATGGCTATCAGGCATAGAATCCCCTCGTCATCACCGTTTATTATGTCTTTGCAAGTGCATAGCTGGTATTTTGATAGTTGCCGATCTTGTTGATAATACCGTCATATACCATTTCATACAATATGCTTCGCGCATGAATACAATCAATCCCAAATGCAACAGCAAAATCATTAGTTTTTGCAGTGCCGTGTTGTTCAAGATAATAAATAACTGCTTTCCTGCAATCCAGATATTCACATAAGTGGTTTGCTATTGACTGAGCCAGCAAGGGCGGCACAGCGTTTCCAACTTGCTGATACTGCGCATCTTTTGTGCCAAAGAGGACAAAGCTATCGGGAAATGTCTGTAAGCGCGCAGCTTCGCGAATGCTGAGAGCACGATTTAATACAGGGTGTATCCACATCGACTTGCGAACATTTACTACAGTTCCAGATGGCTCATCATACTTTAGACGCAGATAGATGGTATTCTGCGTTCGAGTAGGGTCAGAATAATTCGTTTTGAGCTTGGCATCAAGGCTATGAAAATTATCCCCCTGTTGGATAGCAACGAACCGTTTGAGGGCATCGGGAGTCGTTTCGGTCGCAACATGGTTATAGAGAATATTTGAATCCCTAAGCAGTCGGCCAAGCCCACTAATTTCTACAGAACAAGCTGGCAGTGCAACTCCGTTTTCACCCTCCGTTGCATCCGTTTTTATGCTAACATCTTCGATATCTCTGATAGCATCAAATACGGTTCGATAGCCATTCTCGTCGAAATCACCTTCAGGCAAGCGAATACTCTGTGAAATGGTTTTCTTCACTCCCATTACTACAAATCGCATACGCTTTTGCGGAACTCCAAAATCAGCAGCAGATATAATGCCTTTAGTGAGGCTGTAACCACTGCTGCTTGAACCAAGGATAGATTCAATGTAATCGATAACGGCCATTGAGTCTACTTTTGCAACAAGACCGTGCTCAACGGAGTATTCGGATACTACAATATGATTATCCATAATCTCCTTTGCCTTGGAAAGCATCCTCTGCATCATTATTGTAGGCTCGATAGCCCTGCAAAGCATATCATCATCTATGCTTTGCTCATTGTAATAATCGAGAATGGCTTTTCCTGCAAGGTTTTCTTTGCTTGAGATATGGCTATCAGCAGATTGATTGGCCATAAGCCGTTTGGCAAGGCTAAGAAGTCTGTTTCTGTGTTTTAGCAAAGATTTTTCTAACTTTTCTGGATTCTTTCGGTATTTATAAACAACATTAAGCGCGAGGTAATCTTTCTCATTTTCCCATAAGTAGTATGCAATTTGATTTATGTCTGCTGCAATGTCAGCAACGCCGTCAAACATGTAATCTGCATCAAGCAAAGAGAGATTCGTTTTCTCTGTCTTTATTGAATATTTTTTTATGACTTCAGTGTCATTTATATCAACAAAAAACCTGTGAGTATTTGATTGGAGCATACTCACATTTTCCATAACAAAAGCCATTGGGTTCAGATGTAAAACTGTCTGAACATATTTTTTTACAAGCGAATTATTTTGGCTGACAGCATGATTTTTCTGGCGATTCGCATTTGAAAATCCTTGGCATGGGGGACCGCCGATAACCACATCAACCCTTCCAAGGTCTGCCGTCATAGCTTCTGCAACATCACCAAAGACAGCGGTATTCGGATGATTGTGCCTATATGTCATTTGCGCATGAGGATTGTTTTCAAAAGCGGCAGCAATTTCAAAACGTCCGGTTTGAAGGAAGCCGCAACTAAGCCCCCCAGCCCCAGCGAACAAATCTACTACACGATATTTTTTTCTGTTCACTGACATCATAGCTTAAATCCTTCCTCGTATAATCTATCTAATACCGCAACCAGCTTTTTACACTGTGCTGGTGTGGGCATTTTTGCTGGTATTTGTGCTGCGATTCGCAACGCAGTCGTCTCATCAGGATTAACCAGCCGCTTTGTAGTTGCGAAAGACAATGCGTTACTCCATTGTCCAGGGTCAATTTGTATTATCTTGGTCATTACCTCCACATCGGTAACAATTCTTTGGTCTTTCTTGGATTCACGGGCGGCAATTTTCATTTCCTCTTTCCCGATAAGGCAGATTTCGATGTCAAGAGGAAAGTTGTATGTAATGCCTTTAACGCTTTCCCAGCAACCTTCTCGTTTACACCACTGCGTTACGTTCTCCACAGCCCGATTTGCGTCAGTCAACTTTTCGTATACAAGTTCTGACAATTCAATCAGCACCAATTTGATAGGTTCAGGAACAGCTTGGCGAGACCAAATTCCCATCAAGTCTAAGTCTTTACCTGAAAACTCCTTCTTTATCAGTTTATGCAAAAGCGCGATAGTATAGGTGACAATATTCGCCCGGTAACCCTGCTGATACCACGGTTGTGCTGGAATCATTGACTCTGTATATCTGAAAAGAATGCACAGAGCAACAGTCTCTTGATAATACTTGTCCCCAAAAAGCAGTCCATCATCTGATTCGTTCCATTCGTCGCTGATTTTTTGTGCAAACTCAGTGAAGTTGGTCTGCGCACCCTTGCTAACGATATGAGGCAGGCCGCTCCAAGTATTCCGCACTTTGGCAAGGTCGGTTTTAGTAATCAACTGGCTTTTTGGGTGCTGAAGCAAAAATTTCTTCTTTTGTGCAGTGGTCAAGCGCATTTGGCTTTGCAGATACTGTCCTCTTGCTCGTTCATAAAACCAAATAGTATCATATTGAGAACCGCCAACTGCTTTGGCGTAGAGCCGTTTTGAACAATTCTCCATACGCACATGAAAGGGATGCGTTGAAAAAAAGTCTGCATCGCTAACCTTGTTTTGACTATTTGAAGAACGTGAAATATCTTGCACGAGCCCTGTTGCTTCTTCCTCGCGGGTTTGCTCAATCACGGTCAACTTCATTTGCACGTATATTTTTGTCAGGTCTGCTCTGTCTTTGAATCGAGCGGATGACAGCGATGCGGTTGTTTGACCTCCATTGATGATTTGAAAATCCTTTACCGAAACAATAAATTTTCCTCGCGGAGTCGAGATCGTCTGTATATTCATCGCTGTTGCCGAGATTCCATTATTATACGCAAAGAACCTTTCTGGTTTTTGCATAATGGTGGTTCTGATTTTTTTGTTTACTGCGACTTTTGTAGAAAGAAACGAACGGACATTGCCCTCCAGCAGAGAACTCCCATATTTATCGTAAATATCAGCAAGAAGGACACCGGGAATAATACAAAGATAACTCTTAAAATCCTCTGTAGTTGTTCCGCTTGCCTCCATACATGGAATGCCCTGTTTTGAAAGTTCTTTGAAATCTATTTCAATGATTTGCCTTCCTGCATCTGAACCGCAAACCCTGAAAAGTCGTTCTATATCCCATATTTGGCACTCAGACGGAATCCCGTCAATATCATTTGTGTCAAGAGCAGATATTCGTGCACTAACGTTTGCCGTTGTAAATATCAACAACTGATATTTTCGTATTTCCTTACGTTTTTCACGAAGGAGGTCTATTAAGTCAGAGCATGACCGACTCATTTCGACCTCACGATGCAAAGGCGTATTATGCGCATCGTCAACGAAATAGACAAGCCTATCTTGCAACTGTTTAGCTTGTGTCAACCCAAGGACACGTTCATCGTCGAATCCTTCGTAGTCAGCAATAATAAGGCTCATTGTCTTATCAAACTCATCGTAGGCATATCCGTCAATACGAAGTCTGCGATTGCGTTTTCCTGTCCCTTCAAAATAAGATGCCGTGAAATCCATCAGGTACTCAGCTTCTTGCAAATAGCGGGCAAATTCAGCAGCAAAAGACGCACACGAACCCTCGCCAGTAGCGGCAGCATCGGCTTTAATATCTTCAAGAAAATCTTTTCTGAATTCGAGTGTGTCCATAATTTATCCTTTCAGCCAGCTTTCAAGGGAAGGCAAACTTAATTCATAATGCGCCGCTGTAATCTGCGAAGGTGTTGTTTGCACGGTGAGTTTTGGAAAAGTATTATCAACGCGATAATTCTGTGTGCCAGAGTGGTAATACTTCTGCTCTGCATACTCCTGTAAATCTATATAGCCGTAGGATGTTAGCTTAATTTGAAATAAATCCAACGCTGCTTCCTCGGTTGACAGCTTTGATTTGAGCCTATGAACAACATCATTTAGCGATACTGCTCCAGATTTATCTGGGGATGTTTTATCAACTCTCATAACGACCAATTCTCCATCTTCAACGCAGTCAAGCTGCTGGAGTGAGGATATTGATACGCTTGTGGCCGAGGTAACAACGCTCTTGATTTCAAACCAGCATTCTGGATATACAAAGTCTTGGTCAGCACTGTCCGCACCAGCCCAGCCTTGAACAGCAAAATGATAGGACTGCATTTTATCAAGCTGTTTCTCCAGAAAGAACAATTCCCCCAATAGACCTTTTCGTTTTGATTCGTCCATAAGACCGCTCTTCTGAGATTCTAAAAGTTTGCTCCATTGTTTATAGCGGCTTATGACGAGTTTTAGTGCGTCCTTTTCGTTGCCTGCGGGACGAGAATACTCAATCATATCACAGCAGAAAATGGCAAACACACCCTGCTGCTCATTTCGCAATAGCTCGAAGGTCAGTGACCAGCGGTTATCCTCCCGCCTGCGGCGAACAACTGACATTGATTTTGATGACTCTATCGTTCCAATCTCAGCGCCAGAAACAAGCAGAAGCGTTTTTTGGCTGATAGATTGATAGCCGATATGCCATTCCAAAGGATGTTCCGTGTCAATCTGCAAAAAACCGCCGTCTTTAAACTTGATGCTATCCCACTGGGAGTGAAGTATTTCTGGCGTTATTCTCATTCGTCCTCGCCCTCCATGGGATCAATATAATTTCGCAACTCGACCATATTCACCATGTAATAGGCGATTCTCTCTTCTCCATTGGCTGGGATGCCTATACCAAGAGCAAACAAATAATCTGGAACAGTACAACCGGCATCAATCTGTGTCCTAAGATTCCCTCTTGTATCTTTCTGAGTTCGATCTACATAAATAACATGAAGCATAAGGATGGGGTTTCTGCTTATATTCAGATAAGCACTATCAGGAACATTGTGCTTTTGGCTTTCCTGTCTAAACTTTTCCTCTGCTTCTCGAAGCTGGTCTTCAGTCAGTCCAGTGCGAGAAACCCCGCCAGCACCAACTCTGACTTTTGTTCCGCTTATACTAATCTGGTCTTTCGTAACTTTAACAATTCTGCTTTGCGCTCCTATATCAAGAGTATCGATGCCGTATTCCAACTGAACGACCTTTTCGCTGTCTACTGTTATTATAGCTACATCCCAATCAGAGATGCCATTAGCGCCTTTTATAAAATCTGCAAGCGCCGTGCCTTGGAACGACATATGCCACGGATGCGTCCTGAAATCACGGATTATCTGTTCAATTTCGTCCTTAGGTACACATTCCCACAGATATTGTGTGCCACCTCTCTGTGTTCGTTTGCCGATTTCCGGAAGCCGTTTTACAAAGTCCCTGAACACATCTTCGTTTTGCTGAAGCGAGACAACGTCAGCTCTCAATCTGGGGGTTTCCAGAAGCCGTCCAGAGACAGTGATCGGTCGCCTGACCGCAGCAGCAGCCCGCATCTTATTTCTTGCTGTGACTATAAGGGAAGCCGGGTCTTGACGTACTTTTAATCCGAATTCCATCGGAGTCTGGTCTGCATCGCACATCCTTGATATTTCATTTTTCAGTTCTTCGGCGGCTACAGTTATATAGCCATACCAGTCAATGGCCTCGACACTAATCCATATTTTAAACACGTCCTCATATCCTGGTCTATAACCAAACCATCGACCCATCTGTAATAGAGTGTCATACATCAATGATCTGCGATAAAAATAGCTAACACATAATCCCTCTAAAGTCAACCCTCTTGAAAGGCTATTTCCGCCGACGGCAATTACCCTTAGTCCATTTTCCTTGTTTTTGTAGTAGTCCAAGCCTGCCGCGCTATTGTTTTGGTTTACGGTGCGCACAACGATTGGCGCAACGGCATTAAATAGGCGATCTGATAAAAATGTGTGCCATTGCACTGAAGGTTCATCTGGGATTGTTTTTTCAGAAAAACCATGCTTCGCCCAAACAGCCTTAAGATATCCGATGTTTGGAATTCCATCGCTTTCTTTTTCAGCAAGCCGAGAATAGTTTTGCAAGTCCGAACGTATTTCCTCTATCCACTTATGCACCAATGCGCTTACTTGGTTTTGTACGTTGGTAAATCGGCTGACATGAATCATCATAGAGCGGTGTTCTTTTACGTCTCCACGAATGTCACGAACAGCATTGGCCAGCAGAAAATATGCTATAGCCTCCTTCATGCTTGATGGCAACTCATCGACAACAAGCTCTTTACGGTGGTTAAAGGGAAAGAACATGTCCAATTCTTGCGGATAGAGCGGCTCAAGCACTTCGATAAACTTTGGTGTTTCTCCAAAGATACTTTCTGCGCCGATATAGTTTGTGGGCGGTGCAAGAGAATATATGAAATCACGAGGAAAAAGATCGTCGTCCCGCATTTCATCCGTTGTTTCCGGGTTTATAAAAATATTCGCATAAGGTGTAGCTGTTATTCCGAGATATGAAGCTTGGCGGAACAGCTTTAACAGTCTGCGGATGGCATCGTTAATTGCGGTTGGGTCTTCATCCTCTTTCTTAGTATTGACAGAGGCATTATCTGCTTCATCGTCAATCAGCAGCAACGGGAGATTTATAGCACCCCTGGCATCACTATTATTGCTTTTCAACCACTTAATCAAGTTGTTGAGAATACTCTTGTTTTTCTTGACCACAAAAAGCACAGTCGAATTTTCATTAAGGCTGTGAAGCGACAAATTAAGCGCCCGCAAGATATTCTTATCAAAATCCTTTAATACCGATGTGAAAGTCTCGATTCGTTTGCCCTGTCCATATTTACCAACTCCGACAGGCACATTCTCTATATCTGCTTTGGGGCCAAGAAGATACTGGCTCATTCTTCCTGAAAACTCGGCATCCAGCCGCTCTTGTGTCTGCTGGCGCAGGTTCTCCATCATCCCAGCAAGGATGATAATGACACGATATCCGGTGTCAGCCGCTTTATTGCATATGGCAGTATAATTGGCAGTTTTACCCGATTGAACATCACCCAAAACAAGACCGCGCCGCTGGAAAGGTTCATCACTTTTAGGGTCACCAAGATAGTCAACAATCTCATCCGAAACAAGCCCCAGATTACCCGTCACGCGAGGATTCCAATGCTTTACTTCTTCAAGGTACTTCTTGTACCTGTTCCAGAAGAAGAAATCAAGCGATGCACGGCGAGTTGAGAGCCAAGGCAGGTGCTGCCGCTTGTCCTTTATCAAAACACCCAAGTCCATCTGAACAACAATATTGGCTTTTAGCTTGCGCTTAATTTCTGCAAATTCTTCGTCACTCACCTTATATAAAGCCGCCAATGCCTGCCGAAGCGCAGATACTTCAGCATCGAATTCAGCTTCCGTTGGCGGGATGTCTGGGTATTTTGTATTGATACTGGTGGAAATCATACCCTCCAGCATTTCTGGATTAGTGCCTGCCATCTGCCGCGCCTCCTGACTTATATTGTTCGATAACTTCTGGGAAATGGACAAACGGGTCTGATTTTGCGAGCTTGTCCAGTAATTCTGCCTTTGCTTCAGCGGTAGGCATCTGGTTAAGTATACCTTGAAGCACCGACTCTATTTCTTGCCTCGAAGTTTCTGTATCGTTCTCAACAGGTTTCTCTGATGTCAAGTCAATATAAAGCTGGTTCAATGGTATACCTGCTTCTATCGCTCTTAAAAGCGTTTCAAGATTGTGTTTTTCTGCTGACGATGTTTCGCTGAAAAAATCGACCAGTGGATGGTCGCGGTTTATGCTGTAATAAAAACCACCTTGCTTTCCTTGAAAGCGATTCCATATATGTATGACAGAATCGTGCGTTTCACGTTTTCCTCTAAAGACCCAAGTCCGCTTACTTTGCTCGGCAAGCCGCCCAATCACAGAATCAAGATTATTCCTCACTGCCTCCGGGGGAACAGCCGTTGACTTTTTTATGTCCAATGTCCAAAGACTATCTAACTCATTAGGAATGTCGACCTGCACCCGTGCCAATTTTGATAGTTCGCTCTGCCGCATCATATGGAACCAAGTACCCCAAACTAACAGGCGTTTATTGCGGTACACGTAAAATCCTTGGCTTTTACGCAATCCATCTTTGCCGCCAAGCGAAGCAATTTCTTCTACAGACAGACTTGAAATATGCGGTAAAATAAATGACCTGACAACCACCTTTGAGCCATTTATACTCATGACTTCATCTGCCATCACCTGTGTATTGCGTTTCAATAGAAACGGATCCGCCGCCTCAACAGGAATATCATTCATCCTGATGATCATCTTTTTCAATCCAGATTCACCATTTATATAGCGGTGGAAAACAAGCGATAAATGTGAACGGACTGAATCCATCTTTTTGCCCATTGAACGGCTAAAATCGAGTTCTCCAACCCTTAACCTGTCAAGGTTCTGCCAAACTACAAGTGTTCCGGAATCCAGTTCACGCAACCTGTCTATTCGCGGAATCTGGTAATGATCCTCAAGGGTATCAAGAACAAGCATCGACCAATCTCCCGTTTGTGCTACATGGTCAATATCCCAGCGACGAGCCTCTATTCTATCGTCTTGCTTGGAGACAACGGTAAGTGTTCTGCACTGAGACAGCGATGCAGTTTTCAAGCCTAACCCAAATCTCCCTAAGTCATTAGCTGCCCTTGGTTCGTTAGGATTTTGACTGCCATATCTCATTGCGGTATCTATTTTATCCGCATCCATGCCCCTACCATCATCCAGGATAGCGATGTAGGCGTCTCCAACAGGGAAAAAGAATATGTCAGCACAAGAGGCATAAGCAGAGACGCTATTGTCCACAATGTCAGCTATGGCAGACTCTAATGTATACCCTATTGCTCTCGTTGATTCAATTAGCATTGGCGCATATGGAGGTAATAGAACGCTCTTCATTTTAAACTCCTTGCACTTTTGGGATTGCAGAGGCTACGCTAAATTCAGTAAAACCGAACTGTTCAATCCTTTTGATTTCTTGCAGCTTGGGTTCGTTTATCAGCGGGATCAGGCGAGTTCTTATAGGAAAGTCTGCCGCAACAACCCCCGAATATTCTCATTAGCGATCCTTCACTCAAAATTCTTTAGTACGG
Source organism: Candidatus Xenobia bacterium (assembly GCA_031551355.1). Lineage (GTDB taxonomy): Bacteria > Vulcanimicrobiota > CADAWZ01 > CADAWZ01 > CADAWZ01 > JAVBNT01. Next base: position 10,385 of record JAVBNT010000029.1, read on the forward strand.
CCTTCTGAGATGTCCCATAGTGTTGCAGCTTGCTACGGTGTAATTCACTCTAATTCTATAATACACCCCGCTGATTAAGTCCATCCCATTTTCCTGATTTATTATACTATAGACTGCTACATGTTGAAAGAGGGCAACATAAAGAGCCGCCGTACTTTTGGCGACTTTTCAAAAAAATCATGCTTTCTATTTAAAATACCCTTGACAAGTTCAGTCTAAGGTATATTTATTATCTGCAAGGATACTCTTTGCGCGTTTTTTAAGTTCATCCTCTTTCCAAGGCGCCTTACCATCTCTGGAAAGAGATGTTCCCTCTGTTATCAGCACATCAACTTTACCAGCGTATTTTTTGGAGCATGGGGATAACAGCCTTGCCGCGAAAACCATGCATCCGATAATCACCTGTATGTAAAATACTCTTACCGCCGCTTTCAATTAAAAACATATAAGCGTCAAAAGCGCTGTGATCTACCAAAAGGGGAGTTACAATTATATCTTTTACAATAATTTTATCCCGGGCCTTGAAAGTCTTAAAATCGCGAATTTTCTGTTCCCCGTCATCTTTTATTCGCTTGGCGAATAAAAGAAATATTTCCTTTGCAACTTCACCCATATAAACAGGAATATCCGGCAACACTTTTTTATAAAGCCCAACGTGGTCACCATGATAATGGGTGATAAAAACGGCGTCACAATTTACTTTGCCTGACGTTAAACCATCAATCTCAAAGTTGCCGATACCTTCATAGCTAGGCAGTTCATCACCCATATCAACAAAAATTCTGGCGTTATCAGTCTTTATTTCCGTAACGCAACCGCCAATTTGATTTGTTCCGCGATGGATGATAATTGTCATGAAAACAAACTAATTGCTTTATCATATTCAATTTTACCGGGAGTATTCATCTCGATTATTTTTGCCGGGTGTATTTTATTGATCTCGGCGATCTGATTACCAAACATCTTGCTTCTATTATTGTTGTTAAAAATAATAAATAATATTTCTATTTCTTCGCCGGCAATATCTGCTGAAGACAGGTTCAACAGCCCCAACGCATTTTTATTATCAGATATGTTTTTCATTGAATCTACAAGCTCTTTTTTCGCTTTACGGTCAGCAATTATGGTACAAATATCATTATAATGCGGCTTTATTCCCGACTTACCGCCCATTGCCGATACTCCGTTCTTGATTTCAACAATAACAAGTTTACCTTTGCTGACTGCTATCATATCAAACCGAAAACGGCGCTCACCGGAATCATATGCTCCGGCATACTCGATATCGAGAATGCAAAAATCATTAGAAGTATTGACTCTTATTAGATTATGCTGTATTTCTCTTTCAGATTTTGGATACTTTTCGAACCACCTATTCATTGCTTTCAACAACGAACAGAAATTGTCCCGATAATCTTCAAGGCTATTATACGCCTTGATCTTTGTTCTCATTTGAACATCGGGGCAATAGTTTTCATCAAGGCAATATTTTTCGTCAAACTCAAAACTATACCCACTTTTTTTCTGCCGTATGCGAAGCGCGTTGCCGCCTCTGTAATAAATATTTACATAGTTTTGCCTTATCTCCAAAGCAAGATCATCGCGCTGCTTGACTTGCTGCAAAAACCAAGACAAACACCCTGTATTCAAATCATTGATAAATGTATCGTTTATTCCTCTTATTTTCCTCTTAGTGTCCTCTTCCACCTCAGAGTTAAGCATATTACCATTAGATGCCGCCATTATCATTCACCCCTTTCTTTTTACTTGCTTAAAGGTTGTTTATAACCGAACTTCATCAAAAATAAAAAAGTGAAGTGATATAATTTTGTGTATAGTAACATCAAAATAGCAATCATTCCTGTTTGGATTATCGTGGATTCCCGCCTACGCGGGAATGACAACCCTATAACAAAATTTAGCCTTAGTTAATCATCGTGCTTAAAATATTAAATCAACATCTAATTTATACAATAACCAAATTGATTCAAACAGGCGGAGATGCTATAGCAAACGGAAAGTCCACGAGTGAAGCGTAGAATTCTACGCTGGCTTTGCGTCTTAGCACCACAAATAGAATTAAAACCCGTAAGAAAGTCCCTAATTGTTGTATCCAACAATTGGGGACTTTCCGTTTGATGACGCAGATTCGTCTGTTTCAATCAATTTACAGTATGGATTCGATTTGGGAGATAAGCTTGCTATTCACCTTGGCAAATTTCTCTCCTCTGGCCTCCAGAGCCAGCTTGAGAACCGGCAGAAGATCTATTGCATATCCGTCCTTAACATTTTCTTCATAGAAATCAACAAAATTATCCGGCAGTCTCAAAGACCAATTTTCATCATTTGATGTTCCCGGTCTGTTATAGACTTCTTTTATACCAAAGAAGTCCGAGAAAAATATTTGTATATTCTCGGATTTGGAGGCAAAAAGTTCCACAAACTTCGTCTGCACCAGAAATTTAGCGTCTTTCGTAAGTCTGACAACAATCTCTTCCTTTTTTTCGGGAGAGATATCCGGCCACAGATCTACGACCAAATTAAGTGCATGCAAATATGACGGATGGGTAAAAACGAGCTCTTCCGCCCAAAGAGACAGCGGCAGATTGTCATGAGTTCCCGCCATTGCCCATGTGCGTGCGGGAATATTACAGCATCTATAGATATCATCGGGACTGCATGGGTCGACAAACTGAGTCAGCCTCATTCCCTGAAGATCGTATTGTTTCATAACGCATTTTACCGGATAAGTAAGAGTTCCCAAATCTTCGCAGACGATGGAATCTTTATCAAGCCCGACCTCTTCAGCAGCCGCTATGATTATTTTTTCTATAAATGAACCGTATTTTTTGATTTGAGTTTTAGTTAATTTTTTTATTCTTGCTTCTTTGTCGGGATCGACCTCTTCATCAATATCCTTAAGGGAAGCAATTGCATATTGAGCCAGCTCCTTATGCTCGGGAGAAGAATAAAGCCTGCCGGCGCCATCCTCCAAAGTAGGTTTTTTACCTACTTTATAAACCCAGGGGTCAACAAGGCCGATCAGATGATCGATTCTTACTCCTCCCGGATTATCGGAAAAGATTTTCTTATAAAGCTCTTTCATCAGAATTCCGGCTTCTCCAAGAGAACCGTCCTTACTGAACATTTTCACAGGATCCATCACCGGGAATCCCCAGGCCTGACCGTCTTTTGAAAAATAGTCCGGCGGACAACCAAGAACCCATCCCTCAAGCATCAGCGACTGATTTGCCCAGATATCCCTGTCGGAAAAAGCGACCTGCCTGTCGGCGATCATCTTTATGCCTTTTTTCGCGGCATAAGCCTTTGTAGCCTCATTTTGCTTATAGGCAACAAACTGGCAAAAAGCATAAAAATCAATTTCAGAGGCATATCTGTCTTTTAAACCGGCAATTCTGGCTGCCGATTCTTTTTTTTCAGCAGCACTGCGGGCATTAAAAAGATTCCTGTCTGTTTCGCTTGGCCAGTTAGGCCAGTAATCGTTTTTATATTCAATTGAAATAACTTCATAAAGGGAGTCTTTTTCCAGCCACATCGCATTTTTTTTCTTGTAGGTCTCAAAGTCTTTTTGAAGTTTAGCCGGCGATGAAGACAAAAATTTAGCATAAGCCGACTTCATAGCGTCAGCATGCGCATTATAAATATAGGAGTATGAAGTCCTGAAACTATCCTGGACGGGATTTTCAGAACAAACCCGTTGATAAATGCCGGCAGCCAATATTCCGCCCCACTCATCTTTAGTAAGCTGTTCAAGGTCTATAAATAAAGGATTGTTGGAAAATACGGTTGAGGTATAAGGAGAAGGATGCCCTTTTTTGGTTTTTCCGTAAGGCCCAAGCTGCAGGCCATTAAAAACGCCGCCGATAAAGTTAAAAAGCTCTTTTGCGGCCCCTGAATTTGGCGTCCCGAATCCGGTATTTTCACCGGGAGATGACGGGAAGCTGTTCCCATGTAAAATAAGAGCCAGATTTTTCTTGCCCAAAGCGTTTAAAGCCTCTTTCATCAAAGCTTTTCTCTCTTCGCACATTCCATCATTTTTCATAAAAATTCATTTCCTTCTAAAATATTATTATTAACTGAAAACGCCATCATAAATGCGTCATTGCGGGCTTGACCCGCAATCCCAGTTACTGCTCAGATCCTGCCAAGTTGGATTTGATTTCTCAATCAATTCATTTTTCCAATCCCGTTTCCAGTTTTTAAATTGCTTTTCTCGTGCAATTGCACACTCCATATTATTTCCTATTTCAAAATAAACTAATTTAGTGCAATTATATTTGCCGGTAAAATTATTAGCATTCACCTTGTTTTATGTTCCCAAACTCTTCTCTCAAGCTCGTTCGTTACTCCTACATAGAGAGTGCTGTCAGTCTTATTTGCCATAAAATAGACATAGGCTTGTTCCGACACGGGCAAAACTTCTTTTTACGGACTAACCTGCAGAATGTTCCACCGTATACCTACACAGCAATACTACAAAACAGAGTCAAGTATATCGCAGATCTGCGCTGATTTATTAAGTGTATAAAAATGAAGGCCCTTAATACCGAAGGCAAGCAGCTCCTGTGACTGACGTATTGCAAATTCAGTCCCGGCTTTGCGAATAGACTCCTCATCATCTTTGTAACGTGAAAAAAACTTATCAACCTCATCGGGAACCCTGGCACCGCACATACCGGTCATACGCTGAAGCTGGGCGTATCCTGAGACAGGCAATACACCCGGAACAACAGGTATATTAACGGATGCTTTTTCAAGCAGATCCATAAAACGGAAAAAATACCCGTTTTCAAAAAAAAGCTGTGTGTAAATAACGGAAGCCCCGGCATCAACTTTACGTTTCAAATTTTCAATATCAACGGATATGTCACCGCAATCCATATGACACTCCGGGTATGCGGCAACAGCAATCGAAAGTGACGTCTGGCTTCTGATGAACTCAACAAGCTCATTCGCATACCTGAAATCTCTGTAACAAACGTCAATCTCCTGAGGTTCATCTCCCCTCAGCGCCAGAATATTTTCAATTCCTTCGGCTTCAGTCCGCATAAGGTAATCCTTTATAAAATCACGGCTGGAACATACGCAGGTAAAATGAGGCATCGGCGTTATGCCCAGCTGCGATTTTATCCTGGAAACGATCTCCGAGGATTTATCCCTGGAGGAACCGCCGGCACCATAGGTAACGGATATCAAAGCCGGGTTAAAGCGTTTCAGCACGCTTAAATGTTCAAAAAGCTCATCTATTGATGTTTCCTTCTTCGGAGGAAAAACCTCAAACGTAATAACAGGGGATTCTGATTTGTATATTTCTTCGAGTTTCATTATTTTTTACATATTCCTTGTAACTACAAAATTAACACCGGTATCCAATACGTTCGTAACAGCGATATCCCCTATCTTTACAGGAGAACGCAAATCAACGGAATTTAAAAGCTTCATAGCTTCAAACACAAGTGATTTCTCTATCGGCCTGTCGGTTTTCACAGGCACTCTATGGTAAGCACAGCCGGAAATACGAACCGTAGAAGAAACACTTCTTACTGGTTTTTTAATCTCCGCCGCCGCATATTCGGCGCCGCGTTCGCACTGGTAGCCCATAAGTTCTCCATTGTCAGACGCAGATATTACACAGCTTTTCGGACAAACAACACACGTTACTTTTTTCATAACAAAGCTCCCAAACTATCCCTGCGGTATCACAGAGAGCGAAATTTCTTCACCATCAATTTTTCCAAGCAAAACAGGCGGGATTGAGATCCTGTCCATTTCTCCCGGCATGCAATGTTCTCTTTTAAACGAAGCGACGGTCTTTCCGTTGTTCATTACAACAATTTTCACATTTTTAAATACTTTTCTGACCCTGAAAAATACTTCCGCAGGCATTGTAGGACTGTCACTGATATAGATTTTTTGCGGCACGGTGTAAGAAATTCCGTCCCCATTAAGAACGGAAATATATCTGCCTTTTAAAGCAGAAGCCTTTAATGAATGCAGCGCGGCATTGGCCCCAGCCTTCTCCGCTTCACGCGTCACATAATCAACGAGATCATGGACATGAAGAACATTTCCGCAGGCAAATATTCCGGGAACCGATGTCTCCATATTATCAAAAACAACCGCACCATTGGTCCGGGGGTCAATTTTTATTCCGCATGCTCTTGTAAGTTCATTCTCGGGAATAAGACCGACAGACAGTAAAAGCGTATCACATTCAAGCTCAAATTCAGTTCCGGCAACCGGCTTAAGATTGGCGTCCACAGCCGCAACCGTAACCGCTTCAAGGCGCGCATGTCCCTTGATGTCGGTTACCGTATGAGAAAAGTAAAGCGGTATTGAAAAATCATCGAGACATTGAACAATATTACGCGTAAGGCCGCTGGAATAAGGCATTAATTCAATGCATGCAAGCACCTCGGCACCTTCAAGCACCATTCGCCTGGCCATTATCAGACCAATATCGCCGGAACCTAAAATGACAACACGTTTGCCGACCATGTATCCTTCAATATTTATAAACCTCTGTGCCGTACCGGCCGTAAAAACACCCGAAGGCCTGTCGCCCGGTATGGCAATCGCTCCTCTGGTCCTTTCACGGCACCCCATCGCCAGAACGATAGCCCCGGCAGAAAGACAAATATAGCCGGAACGGCTGTTAACGGCAAAAACATTTTTGTTTTCACCTATTTCCAGGACCATCGTACCCAGCATTATATCAACCGGCGAGCCTGATACCATATCTATAAAACGCGCCGCATACTCCGGTCCGGTAAGTTCTTCATTAAAATAATGAAGACCGAATCCCGAGTGTATACACTGGTTAAGAATTCCCCCCAGATCAAGATCGCGCTCAATCATCAAAACAGAAGCACCGTTCTTTGAGGCGCTTAAGGCTGCAGCCAGACCGGCCGGGCCGCCGCCGATAACAATAACATCATAACGGCTCTTATTTTTCATTAAATCCACCGCCTTTTGTCGGTCCGGTGAGGATATAACTGCCGCTGTTTTCCAAAACAACATCCTCAGGTTTCATCTTTAACTCTTCGGAGATGGCGGCGAGAACTTTAGGACCGCAAAAACCTCCCTGACAACGACCCATTCCCGCACAGGTCCTCCTTTTAACGCCATCAAGTGAGACCGGTGGAACGGCGCTGCCAAGCACGTTCTTTATTTCGCCTTCGGTGACCGTTTCACAGCGGCATATTATATGGCCATAAGACGGATCGTTTTTAATTATTTCATTTTTTGCCTCAGGAGAAAGTTCTTTGAATTCCGCTTTTCCGGCAGGAATTATCCGTTCGCGCTTTTCACCCAGTTCAAGTCCGGCATCGGACAGCAGTGAAAGTACATAAACCCCGATTGCAGGGGCGGCAGAAAGTCCCGGTGATTTTATACCGGCAACGTTTATAAAGTTAGAAGCATACGCAGAATTTCTGATGATAAAATCATTTTCATTACTATAGGCGCGCAGGCCGGTAAATGTCCTGATCGTTTCCCTTAGGTTAATTCCGGGCACCGACAGCAACGCGGTCTCTCTGACAAAATCAAGACCGGATTTACTGGTAGAGCGCAGCTCATTATCAGCCACCGGCACAGAGTCAGGCCCGACAATCAAATTGCCATGGACTGTTGGCGCAACGAGAACGCCTTTTCCTTTTTCCGACGGAGCCTGAAAAATTACATTTCCAACAAGATTTCCCTGCGATTTATCAAGGAGAAAGTATTCTCCTTTATTGGGAAATATTTTAAATTCGCTTTCAGGAGAAACCATTGAACTTATTTCATCGGCATAAAGACCGGCGGCATTAACAATATATCTTGCCTGAACCGTTTTTCCGCCCGCATGCAAATGGTAGACGCCATCGACTCTCTCTATCTTTTCAACGCGGCTTTCGCGCAGGAGAACGGCACCGTTTAAAACAGCGGTTTCTATTTGGGCAAGACACAGCTGCCAGGGACTGATTATTGCTCCCGACGGAGCATGTAATGCCGCAACTGCTTCGGAGGATACATTGGGCTCAAGTATCCGTATCTCAGCAGGGTTAATAATTTTAAGACCTTCAACACCGTTTTGGATACCGCGGTCATAAAGCTCCTGCAGCATCTTTTTCTGGGGATCGTCAAAAGCCAGAACGAGCGAACCCGTTTTCCGGTAATGAACCGACAGCTCCGAGCAAAGCTTTTCCATCATTTTTGAACCGGATACATTCAGTTTGGCTATCAGCGTTCCGGGTAATCCGTCAAATCCCGCATGCACAATAGCGCTGTTGGCCTTTGTTGTGCCGCAAGCCACATCGTTTTCTTTTTCCAAAACGACAACGCTGACATTGTATGCGGACAATTCAAATGCAATTGAAGAACCGATTATGCCACATCCGATAACAGCAACATCATAAATCATTTACAGAATCCTTCCAAAATACGTTTTAACAAAATGCCGACGACATGCGAACGGTAGGACGCTGTTGAACGTATATCCGAAATAGGTTTAAAATCGTCATTAACCAATGTTGCGGCCTTGCCAATCAAATCCTTGTCCAGCTTCGAGCCGTCAAGCAGTTTTTCCGTTTTTGCGGCTCTCAAAATGACCGGTCCGACGCTTCCCAAAGCAATTCTTACATTGGAAACAACGCCGTTATCCATACAGGCGACAACCGCAACAGACGCCTTGGTTATTGCCAGCGCCTTTCTGGGCGCGACTCTCTTAAATCCGCATTTCTCACAAGCCTTAACCTTGTCAATAGTTATTTTCGTCAGAAGCTCATTCTTTAAAAGAACCGTCTTTCTGGGAGCGAGCGCAAAAGAAAAAATGGGCACAATCTTTTCTCCCGAGGAACTCGAAAGCGTCAGTCTGGCATTCAAAGCAAACAGCGGCGGCAGCAGGTCGCCGGCAGGGCTGGCATTGCATATGTTGCCGCCGATAGTCCCGCGATTACGTATTTGCGGTCCGCCGATGATAGAAGCAGTCTCAGACAGAATTGGGGCAAACTTCTTTACAACTGCCGAAGAAGCAATTTCGGCATGCGTCACATTTGGGCCCAGTTCAATCACATCACCCCTCTCTTCAATGAACGACAGTTCTTTTATATTCAGCACATTGAGGATCGAATCTTTAAAAATACCGTCAAGAGACATGCCCTGTATAACCATTATATCCGTACCGCCGGCAACAACGGTAATACTGCCGTCAGCAGCATTAGAGAGTATGCCGAGAGCCTCTGACAGAGACGAAGGACTAAAAGCAGTTATTGAAGACATTATTATTTGCCCCCCTTCACAGATGCGGCGCTAACCGCCTCAACAATCTTTTTATAACCTGTACAGCGGCACAGATTGCCGGAAAGCCCCGTTCTTATTTCTTCTTCCGAAGGATGGGGATTTTTCTCCAGCAGGGCAAAGGAAGAAAGCACCATTCCCGGAATACAAAAACCGCACTGAACGGCACCATGTTTCAGAAAGGATTCTTTTATATGATCGGCTCTGCCGGATTCCATAAGTCCTTCTATCGTCATTATGTCCCTGCCGTTCACCTGAAAAACGGGAATAATACAGGAATTAACCGTAACGCCGTCAAGAATAACAGTGCATGCTCCGCACTCTCCCTCACCGCAGCCTATTTTAGTGCCGGTGAAACCAAGATCTTCCCTTATCACGTCGACTAAACGCTTTTCAGCAGGTAAATCAAGCTGTACGTCCTTGCCGTTTATTTTGAATTTTATCTCCATAATACTCTGAACCTCTCGTGGTTATAATAACTCTTTAACCTTATTTAATTTTATCTAAGTCAGCTAATACCTTTTAATAAGAATAAAAAATTATGGAACAAAAGGTAGCAAAAGGTTTTAAAGATAAAAATAAATAAATATCTAATATTACAAAATAAAAAAGAGAGGTATAAGTTATGAAAAAAATTCGCACCGTTTTAAGTGCTGCAGCAATACTTTTTCTAATCTTTATCGCCGCTATGGGCGTATGCATGGCTAGATCCGACTATTATCCTCCAAATTCACATAACTGGATTTACAAAGATGACAAATCCTATCCTACCTGGAGACAGGAAACGGAAAAAGTCATTGTCAAAATGGGTGAAGAAGTAAAAGAACTCAGAAAAGACAATGAAAGACTTTCAGAAGAAATAAGAGAAATAAAAAAAGAGATGGCAGAACTCAAAAAAAAGTCAAATAAATAAAAGGGCCGCAATGTATGAAAAGACTGGAAACGCAAAGACTTGTATTGAGAGCCTGGAAAAAAGACGATGTTGACGATCTCTACAATTATGCCAAAAACCCTAACGTCGGCCCCAATGCCGGTTGGGAACCTCATACCGACAAAGCAATATCTTCAAAAATAATCAATTTATTCATCAGGCAAAATGACATATGGGCAATAACTCTTAAAGAAAACAAAAAAGTAATCGGTTCCGTAGGTCTTCACAAAGATGAGAAACGCCAGACAGTAAAAACGAGACAGATAGGGTATGTTTTATCGGAAGAATACTGGCATAAAGGTCTGGCAACAGAAGCCGTTTTAAAAGTGATTGATTACGCATTCACAGAAATGGGGCTGGATCTGCTCTCCGCCTACCACTATCCTTATAATAAACGTTCCAGAAATGTAATCGAAAAATGCGGATTCAAATATGAGGGAACTCTCAGACAATCAACCATCAATTGTGACGGAGACACTCTGGATACTGTTTGTTATTCGCTACTTAGAGCTGAATACGAAGAATTATGCAAAAACACAATTCCGCCATTTAATCATCTCATGTAAACAACTGAGAACCAGAGGAAAGGGCAGGTAACAAATTGAATTCGGATATAAATATAAAGTCTTAATAAAAATATTTAAGGAGCGTAAAACCATGCCTCATATCGTCATCAAAACCATTAGTGGAGCCTCACAGCAGGAGCTTCAGGAAATCGCCCGGCAAATCAGCGACGTTGTCAATAAGACAACGGGTAAACCGGAAAAGTATATATCCGTATCAGTGGAAGAGTATTCTGTCAATGAGTGGGAGCAAGTCTACAACGAATGTATCAAGGATAAAGATAATGTTCTTATAAAACCGGGATACACCAACCCCAAAACTTTTCAATAATGAGACTAAACTTCTAAATAATACCCTGCGCGATAAATATCGGCTATAATTATTATTTTTAATATCCAGGCAGTCAAGTCAGTGTTATACCTGTTTTCCTGCGGAAGCAACATCTGACTTCGTTGCGTAGCAGGAAAGCGGATATAACACGTGTACAAGTTTTGTATAAACTATAAGAGAACAGCCCCGTTACAGGCTCAAAAAGTTAGACCGGAATATACAACAGTCTTTTCTTATGATGTAAGAAGGAGGCGGCATCGGGATTTGCCGCCAACTGAATAATCGTAAGAAAAGCCGGAAAGCAGAGAGCTTGCAACAGCCTCCAGAGTTATATGCAATTAAATGGTTATAGATTTTGCATATGTTAGGCAGAATAACAAGTAAAATAAAATACTGGATCGCCGCGCTGCACTCGCGATGACGGCTACGCCGTCTTGTCAAAAAAATTTATTTAGATTTTACATATAGAATATAAATTGCCTCAGCACTCTGAATTCCCGTCTACATGGGATGACTGCTTTCCAACCGAAGTCTATTTTCGTGAAAACGGGAACAAAAATGACAACCCCACACTAAATTTTCCGCAAATAACAAAAAATACCGGGAGGACTTACTGCAAGACAGCCCGGTATTTTATTAAAATCTCAAAGCGATTATTTTATACTATTTCTTCAGCGACAACTCAAACAGCTTTTCCGGAGTAATCGGAATATCCAAAACATCGATCCCCGTTGCCATCGACACCGCGTCGGCAATCGCAGACGCCACCACCACCAGCGGCATCTCCCCCACACCCTTGGCACCATACGGCCCGTTAGCATATCCCTCTTCAACAATAACCGTTTCCACAAACGGCACATCCGCGGATGTCGGAATAATATAATTAGTGAAACGGTCGTTTAAGATATGTCCGTCCTTCATGATAATATCTTCAAGAATGGAATATCCGAACGCCTGAATACAGCCGCCCTCAATCTGTCCTTCTACAAGTATCGGGTTAATAGCCTTGCCCATATCCTCGGCCGAAACAAGTCTGGTGACACTGATTTCAAAAGTCCCGGTATCGACTTCAACTTCGGCAACCGTAGCCGCCCAACCGTAACCGGCATAAGCGTCACCCTGGAAAGTATCTTCGTTCCATACGACACCGGGAGGACTCGCATATTGGCTGTAAAAAGAATCTTCCAATCCTTTATCATTCAATAGTTTGGCCGCATCGGCAAAAGTCCCCCACTTGCTACCTTTTACGGCAAAAGCTCCTGATTCATAAGCGATATCCGCCACTGCCGACGATTCTTTAGCGGCAATAAGCTCCGTCAATGCCTCTATCGCAAGCAATGACGCATCCCTTAAAACTTTGCCGACAATCATCGTCGTACGCGACGCCACTGTCGGTCCGCTGTCAGGAACAAGAGAAGTATCGGTCGTCTCCACGGAAACCTTTGCGAAAGGAAGCTGCAAAGTCTCGGCAACGATCTGCGGCAAAATAGTTCTCATACCCTGCCCCATTTCCGTTGTGCTGCAGAGAATTTTAACCTCGCCGGAAGGAAGTAATTTAACACCGGCCTTGGCGCGGATACGATCCTCTCCCTTGCCGGTAAAACCTGCTCCATGAAATACAGCCATTATACCGATACCCTTACGCTTTACAAGATCAGAAGGCTGCTTTTTATACTGCTGATACAATTTTTCAAAATCAGTCTTTTCAACAGCCAAATCAATACATTTTTTCAGACCAACCGGGTCTTTAAGCGTCTGCCCGGTAGCCGTAACATCAAACTGTTTTAAAAGATTTACTTTTCTGAATGTCAGCGGATCGACTCCTATATTCTCAGCAAACCGCGTCATATGGCGTTCTACCGCATAGAATATCTGCGGAGCGCCAAACCCTCTGTAAGCCGACGTCGGAATCAGATTTGTTGCCACGGCCCTGGCAAGTATGGAAATATTATCACAATTATAAGCCCCGGCGCCGGCAATGGCAGCCCTGGCAAGCACAACCGGAGAAGCCATAGAATAAGCGCCGCCGTCAAAGAGAATATCTACATCGACAGCTATCAATTTACCATTTTCGTCAACCCCGGTCTTAATATTTATCAGTGACGGATGCCTCTTGGTGGTGGCGGCCATATCTTCATGGCGTTCATAAATCATCTTTACCGGCTTTTTAGCTTTAAGCGCCAGGAGAGCCGAATGAGCGGCTATTATTGAAGGAAAATGTTCCTTACCGCCAAACCCGCCGCCGGTGGTAACCTGAACGACGCGAAGCTTCTCCGGCTCAAATGTGAACAACTTCTGCGATTCTTTTCTCACATAATAGGGACACTGAAGGGAACCGTAGATAGTAACTCCATCACCGTCGGCATCGGGAACGGCTATCATACCCTGGGTTTCAATATATGCCTGCTCCTGGTAAGGCGTGCGGTAAGTCCCCTCAAAGACATATTTTGCTTTTGCAAAAGCGCTTTGCGGGTCACCTTTATTGACCGTATACTTCTTGATAATATTGTCATCGGCATAAATCAGGGATTTTTTTGCCAGTCCCTCCTCAATACTAAGTGCCGGCGTCAATACTTCATAATCCACAAACACATGAGACGCGGCCTCTTTGGCTTTTCTCAAAGACGGCGCTGCAACAAGGCAAACAGGTTCGCCAACGTGGTTGACCCTGTTATTCTTAGGCAGAAAAGGAACATCCATATTAAAATTATTGAAGATATTTTCACCGGGAATTTCTTCCGCAGTGAATGTTATTATTTCAGACCAGTCATACGACCCGTCAAAAACAATCTTCCTCACATTGGCACATGGATGAGGACTTCTGACGGTAACGCCGTAAAGCTGCCCCTCCATATTAATATCATCAATATACTTTATACTTCCATTTACTTTGGCTTCGGCATCAACCCTGACAACACTTTGCCCGACGATAGCATTCATTATAAATTCCTCCTTAACAATAACAGGAATATTAGTCAAAATATTTTATAAAACAAAGAAATTAACCTTCTTTATACCTTAAAAATAAATCTATGCAGGTTTGGGCTTTTTCCATTGGCCCATAAAAAACCATATAAGGTATATAACAGCTTTTACAAAAGTGAGAATCGTGATCGCCCACCATATTCCCTCAATGCCCATATTTTTCGAAAACGCCAGATAATAGGCCAAAGGAATCCTAGCCAGAACGACGGGCACGGTTATCAGCATCGGCACAAGCGTTTTACCGGAACCGGAAAAGACACCGTCAAGTAAAATCCCTATGGCCATAAACACCTGGGAAAAACTGATTATTTCCAGATACTTTGCCGTCACTGTGGCTGTAAGGCCGTCCGCGATAAAAAAATGGGCAAGCTGAAATCTTCCGAAATAAAAGAGCAACGACAGGGAAACCGAAATCAGTAGCAGATACGCCATCGAAACCAAAGCGGCATTCTGAGCTCTGCCGGGATTTTTAGCGCCGATATTCTGCCCCACCAGCGTAACGCAGCCGATCGAAAAAGAAACGCACACTAAAAAGGAAATACTTTCTATTCTATGGCCGATTCCCAGAGCAGCCATAGATTCAGTACCGAATTTAGCAACCATACTGGCAAGAAAAATGGACACAATGGAAAAAAGAATTGAATTAGCCGAAGGAGGCAGACCGATCCTGATAATTTCCTTTAAAACGGCAAAATCCATTTTATAAAATTTTTTACGGAGCATAAACTTGTGCTTGCGTTTGTAAATCGACAAAGAGAGATATACAAGCCCGGCAAGAAAGCATATATTAGTCGCAACCGCTCCTCCTGCCACTCCCATACGCGGGAAAGGCCCGATGCCCAATATCAGCAGCGGATCGAGAACAAATACAAAAATAAGCCCGAAAAAAAGCGCTTTTACCGGCGTCTTTGTATCGCCATATCCCCTCATTATTGCACAAATGGATTCAAGAACGGCAAAACCGACTGCAAATGAGAAGATCCAATAAGTATAGCGGCAGGCCTCATCTATAACGGCAGGTTTTGCGCCCATCCAGGTAAAAAAATGACGGCAGCCCAAAAACATAATCAGAGAATAGGCTACTGCCAAGAAAACGGCGCCGCGCATACCCTGGTGTGCGGCATTCAAAGCCGCCGCCCGCTTGCCGGCACCATCATTTTGTGCGACAAGAGACGTTGTTCCGGTATTGACGATTCCCATAACCGAATAAAACATCCATACAAAAAAAGAACTGACATTTATTGCCGCAAAATTTACAGGACCAAGCTTACCAACCCAATATCCGTTAAGGAAATGCCAGGCCGTTTCCATAAAACTGGCCGTAAGAACAGGAAAAACAATAAAAGGAACAACCTTCCAAAGATTTCCATACAAAATTTCCGTGCGGGCGTCAATATTTTTTGAAGAACTCATAAAAAAACCAATCCATTATTTACAGACTAAAAATTAACGCGCACCCCCGATAAACCCATAAAAAAAGTTAAATTTCAAAACCTTAAAATTTTCTTCACGGTTTAAGAGATTATAACGTTCAGGGGCTGTACGGCCCCGTTATATGTATAAAAGATAATAGTCAGCGCCTGTAGGGCGCCTGATTCCGGCATTTGCCGGACAAATATAATTTAAAAAGGATGAAAAACAAAGATAAATAACATCAAAAATTGACAGAACAAAGTATTTTTCATCCTTTTCTGTCATGCTAAGCGGGTCTTTCCGGCCCCGCTTAGCACGACAGTCCCATAAATTCAGTATAATATTTAATTAAAGCTAAAAAGATTACTCTTCTTCATCAAGCGAAAAAGCATCACCGGGTTTCATAATTTCAACCGTAACCGAAGGAACTTCAGATTCAACCCTTGACTTAAACAGTGAAGCATCCTGAGAAATCGGCGGGAATGTGTCATAATGCATCGGCACAACAATCGCCGGCAGAACAAGTTTCACAGCTTTTACGGCATCATCAGGACCCATTGTAAATTTATCCCCTATAGGACATAAAAAGACATCTATCGGGGTCATCTCGGCAATCAAAGCCATATCTCCGAACAGACCTGTATCCCCTGTATGATAAACCGTAGTGCCATGCATATTAACAACAAAACCGCACGGATTACCCATAAATCTTCCGTCTTCTTCAAGTGAACTTGCATGCAAAGCATTCACAAATTTTATCCAACCAAAATCAAACTTGATTTTGCCGCCTATATGACCATCTATCGTTTCAAGGCCCTGGGAGTGAAAATAATTTGACAGCTCATAGACTGCCATCAAAGGAGCCTGCTTTTCCCGGGCTATCTCCATAGCGCTGCCGATATGATCGCCGTGAGCATGGCTGACAGCGATTACATCAGGTTTTGCCTGCTTCATTTCCTCAGACAGGGAAAAAGGATCTATCATAACAATTTTGCCCTTACTCTCAAGCATAAAAGAAGAATGACCGCCATAATATATTTTCATAAACAAATTACCTCCATTAAATATAGGTATCGAAGCGTATTCGACCAAAAAAATTAGTAGTCCTGTATAATACATTCAATCAAAAAATAATTACCGCTTAAAACATTCCGGAAAACTTAAAAAATATTGAAAAAAAGATAATTGACGGCTTTTACGGAAGGAAAAAGGATCAAAAATAAACTATATTTAGCCTATAAAATATTTAGGGTCTTTTAACCCTATAAAAATTCCGGAGGCCGCTATGATTAAAAATGCTGTTATAATACTTCTCACCGCACTGTCCCTGATATTTCTTACCGACATTTCAAAAGCTTGCTGCGATGAAAATATCAATCCGATAAATAAAACTTTTGACGTGCTGTTAAGCGATGCTCCCAATACAGCGGAAAGAAACGAGATCACACAAAAATACCTTGAAGCCTGGAAAAATGAATTTGAAAATGCGGTTATGCAGGTCAAAGGCGGTTATAAATTCGGCGAAGATAAAAAAACAATCGATAAGTACGCATCCGATTATAGAGCTCTGGCAAAAAAAGCAAATGAAATGGAACTTTTAAAATGGAGTGATACGGAAAGCAAACCCGGCAAAGACAGATACGGCAGTATCGGCAGCGGAGCACAGGCTGCCACAATGAGAGCCGAGGCGGAAATATACAAACAGGCAACCTTAAATCTTATACAGTTTTACAACAACAACTCAAATGAGTCGATTTACAAATATATCCATAAAACCGGTAAGTAACAATAGACTAAAATCAGTCAAAAACGATAAAAGGAGTCATTATGCCACCCAAAATTTTATGTTCAATATGTGTTCTTATTCTCTTATACATCTGTAACGCAATTGCCGCTGCGGAAACTGCCAAACCGGCCGGTAATAAAATTGTTTTTTTCCAGTTTACCGTCGGGGGATTTTCCGAAGGCTACACTACAATAATTATCGACGGTCAAAAAAAACAGCTTACAACCATACATCCGCAAGATCCAAACAAAACGCTGAAGGGAAAAGAATTACAAATCTGGCTTAAGGAAAATAAAGAATTCAACACTGTAACACAAACAGCAATAAAACCCACACAAATGACCGCTTTTGAAAATAGCCTGGAAAAATGCAGTCTAAAATTATGGAATAAAAAATATATTAACAAAGAAATTATTGACGGAACCACCTGGGACGTAAATATAGTATTCAAAAATAATGAAAGCATAACATCTTCGGGAGTTAATGAGTTTCCTAAAAAATGGGACGCCTTCATAAAAACAATAGAAAAAATAAGCGGCAAAAAACTCACATATTAATCATGCCGCCGATAAACCTTGTTTTAAAAGTCTAAAGATATAAAGTCATTGCCGCTTCTGAGCCGCAATCCCAAATCTTTCAAGGTTGTTTTTGCAAAATAAACTAAAAAAACTGCCATTATGACAGTTTTTTCTATATTCAAACTTTCTCAATAAAAATCAAATTCTATTTCTTCGAACCGGCATGCACTTTCAGAGATTCCGGTATTGACGGAGGCGAGGTCAGTATTTTCTCATAAGCAGGAGATATCGATGCCTCTTTATCGGCCATCTGCAAAAATTCATCGTAAGCCGTCGGCAGCATTTCCCTCATGACTTCAATCTGCTTGCCACCGCCCATGGATGCAGAGAACATATGTGCGAAAGCTTCACAGGAAACAGGATCAAAAGACTCTGAGGCAGAGTTCCAATAATCACGGCTATGCCCCCAGTAGCCCTGACATTTCTTATCAGAAAGTCCGCCGTAAATATCGGAAATGCTTTTGTAATTATAATGCGATATCTTTTCTCTGCCGATCCTGCTATACGCATCATCCCTGTTTTCAATGTTATTATCTTCCATATACTTGTTTACATAATTATCAAAATCGGTTCTGAGCGCTGTTTTAAACTTTTCATTGTTTGAAGCATAAACATAATCAGTACTCACATTACCGGCATTACCGTTTCTTAAAGCTTCCGCCGCCGCATTTTTGGAACCGAATCTGTTATCCATAAGGTGACCGACTTCATGAAAATATACATCGCCCGGCTTTGGATTATAAGCCATGTCCTCAGTCGCATTAACGGTTATTTCTTTTCCGACAGGATTATATCTGGCGGTATTCCCGGTTTCCGCATTTGAAACCTTAATATCTTTTTCATATTTATCGTAAATAGCTTTTACGGCAGGAACGGCATTGGTATGCCTCTGATCCAGCAAAGCCACATATTCCGGCCTGGCTGTCAAACGGTCTCTGGTATCCATATCGGCAATGTCATCAACACTTCCCGGCTTGTTACCGTAAGATTGATACAGTTTAGGAATTTTTGCCGGCTCAATACGCTCGAATTTTAAATCCTTTGCCTTGAGCGTATCTTTAACCAAATTGCCGACACCCGACCGCTGTTTTGTTTTCCCGCCCTGTTTGCTTCCTGCCGGGCCAAAAACTTCCATGACGTTATCTTCGGGAGAAGTCATTTTTTTTGCCGCTTCATCCGAAAGCCTTACTTCTTCAAAAGGTGCCGATGAGATTTGTTTATTTTCCAAGGGATAAAAACCGGCCGGATTTTTAGAAGAAAAGATACCGGACCCGGAGTCCGTAACATTACCGGATATGCTGCTGCTTTGAAAAGACGAAATGTTGTTCATAAAAATACTCCCCGTTTACTTTTAGATAAATAAAAAATATAAACTATCGCTGAATTTCCGGTCAATATATTTCACTTCCGTCAAATTTCCATTTATATATTTCCGGAAGCAGATCCCTGTCGGCTTCAAGGCATTTTTTTATTTTTTCTATGATCCCGTCGGTAGTCTCGATCTGAGGAATCATAGCAAGAGGGACAAACTCTCCAAAACGCTCTTTATATTTTTCATTCCATTCAATATACTCATCAGTAATTTCTACCATGTTGTCAAGCCCCAATCAAAAAATATTCAGAATGTTAAATAATATATTACATTATACATCACATTAAGAAAAAAATACAAACCAAATAGGCTTCATTTTGTTAAATATTTATAAAACTTTAGATTTTCAATGAAAATAAAAAGAAAAAATACCAACAGGGATAGAATATAATTAAATCGCATAAGATTCAACAATTATATGGAGGTGTATCTTGTTAAAAAAGATAGCAGCATTTATTATCACAATCGGGCTCATAACCGGCCTTGCCCAGACTTCATATGCAGAGACAAAAAATACGGACAGCAACCCTATCAACAAAGCATTTAAAGTTTATTTTGAAAAAGCATCGACAACCGTAGAAATAAACAAGGTTAGCGAAGATTATCTGAATGCATGGGAAGCAGAACTTAATAATGCCGCTAAAGTGCTGAAATCAAAATATAAATTTGCACAGGATAAGAAACTGGTCGACGATTATGTAAAACAAACAAAAGATATTGCCAAAAAATCATCCGAGCTTGAGGTTCTGAAATGGTCGGATCTTGATGAGAAACCGGGGCCGGGCAGAAGTTTCGGCACAGGGGCTCCCGGAGCAATGATGGCAGCTCAGGCATCGGCCTATAAACTGGCCACACTAAGACTCATAGATTTGTATGACGAAGAAGGAAAAGAATACAAATATATCTACAAACCGCAAAAATAAACTTTCAGGCAGAATATAATCAGACATAACCATATTCGGAGGTACGTTTTGTTAAAAAAAATAGCGGCGTTTATTATCACAATCGGGTTCATAACCGGACTTGCCCAAACCTCATATGCAGAGACAAAAAATCCGGACAATAATCCAATCAGTAAAGATTTTAAGGTTTATTTTGAAAAAGCATCAACAACGGCAGAATTAAACAAAGCAAGCGCAGAGTATAAGAATGCCTGGGAAGCGGAGCTAAATAACGCCGCCAAAATGTTAAAATCAAAGCATAAGCTTGCACAGGATAAAAAACTTATCGACGATTATGTAAAACAGGCAAAAGAGATGGCTCAAAAATCATCCGAACTCGAAGCTCTGAGATGGTCAGGTTCCGATGAAAAACCGGAGCCCGGCAGAAGTTTCGGCTCAGCTGCAACAAGTGCATTGCTGCAGCCTCAGGCATCGGTATACAAACAGGCCGCACTCAAACTTATCGAGATTTATGACGAAGAAGGAAAAGAATACAAATATATCTACAAACCGCAAAAATAAACTTTCAGGCAGAATATAAAAAAGCCCCGGCAAAAATCGGGGCTTATTATCTTAACCAGGTTTTTGGTCATTAAACAAAAAACCGCTTTCCATTGCAGAAGTTTTTTTAAACAACGGCGCGAGTTTTTTATATCTTACCTCATCCACATATTTATCCGGCAGACCGGAATACCATTCAATAGCCTGATTACACAGCTCCTCCGGAAGCTCATAAACAGTTTTTATTTTCCAGATTAAATCTCCATACTCCAGGGCTTTACCCGGCATAAACAGCCCCCAGAACATATCAAGCAAAACAAAATGCCCTACATCATCATTATTTTCGGCCATCAACCTACTCCTGCATTATGACTTTCCCACGGTTCAGTATAACAATATTCATAAAATCATTTTCACCGGGACCGTTTTTCACCGTATAATAAGCGTCATATCCTTTCAATACGGCAAAGCTTCCAATATCATCCGCAAAAAGTTCCCGAATATTGACATCAGCTTTTTCCGATAACAGCGGATTATTCAAAAATTCCATAAAGTCATCCTGCATGTATTTTGAATCAGGAGAAGGCTGTTCATCAAAACCTCTCTTATGCCGGCCTACCTTTGCGTTTTCGGCCATAAACATTTTCATACAGACGCCCTCACCGGTATTCTTGGATACATAAGCCTCGGCATAGGCATCGGCAAGCTCTTTACGGAAAGTTCCATAAGTTCCGCGGCCGCACAAATAACCGCCGATAGAACCGCCGCTGAATAATTTTCCGTGTTTAAAATCGTCAGCCATTGACTCGGCCCTTATTACATTGCCGGTGTTTTGCTCTCTATACGGACTCAAACCACGGTAAATAGGCCTCTGAGTGTGCTCAAAAGAGCTAAGCTCTTTCTCCGGTACCATAACGGGAAGAGCATCATAGCCGAATTTTTCCAGTAAAAAATCAAAAAAAGCACCGTTTTCAACGTCATGGTTCCGATCGGCAGCATAAAATTCATTTACAAGTTTACCGGCAAGCTCAACAGCCTCATCATTGGAACGGATTCCATCAGCAGCAAGGCCGGACACTTCAGACAGGCTTACGGCAACTGCAGATGAACCGGTAACACATGAAGCGGCAACATCTGCAGCAAACGTCTTAGCCGCAACAGCCGTATCGGCTGCCAAAACAGCAGAAAAATCGCCGGCAGTTTTCTCATTAGCCTGAACTTTTCCGCATAAAAAAGCCATTTGCTTTGAATCTGTAATTGTAATATTTTTATCAACAGAAACAGAAAAAGCATCATTAACCGGACTGCTGTCAGAACCAGTATTCACGGATAAACATCCAGGCCCGTTAGAACCAGCAATAAAATTGTTTAAAGATAAATTGTTTAAACCAATGGAATTCATAAACAAATCCTTACAATTTTTGGAATTACTCAGGCATTACAAGTTTTCCCCGGTTCAAGATGAGTATATACATATAATCGCTATCACCATACCCGTTTTTCTGAGCTAAATACGCATCATAACCTTTCAATACGGCAAAACCGCCTGTCTCTCTCTTACACATATTATCTACGTCTCCGAAAAAGGGCTTGACCTTTTCAGACAGCTCAGGGTGATTCATAAAGTCCCTAAAATCGTCATAGATATAACCAGCACCGGCTGAATCATCCTCGTTTACGTATCTGTAATTAGAGTCTCCGTACTTTCCGACAATGCAGTTATCCGGCAGAATCATCTTCATACAGGCGCCGCCATCATCGCCGTCAACATAAAAATCGGCAACACTTTTATCCAAAGAAGCATAAGTGCCGCGTCCATAAAGATATCCGCCGACAGATCCGCCGCTAAAAAGTTTACCATGCTTAAACTCGTTGATCATCTTATCGGCACCAATTTCCTCGCCGGTTTCTCTGCATAAACCGGGATTCAACCCACGATAAGCCGTCATTTGTGTCTGCTCCATACGGTCAAATTCTTCTTTGGACACAAGCTTGGGATGTGCATCATAACCAAACTTTTTAATAAGAAAATCAAAAAAAGCACTGCTCTTTACGTCATGATCTCCGTCTGTGGCATAAAACTCATCAACAAGCATGTTCGCAAGCTCAACCGCCTCATCATTGGAGCGTATTCCTCCGGAAACAGGTGTCGTTATTTCAGATACGGCGCAAGCAACGGCAGGAGCACCCGTAAGACACGAAGCGGCAACATTTCCGGTAACGTGACCCGCTTTAGGCGGAACAGGCGAATGATTACCAACCGGTTTTGAAACTCCTCTTTTTTTAGAGGAGCCCATTTTAAGTGAAAGAGATTTCGCAGCGTTTAATATTCCACCGGATGCCATATCGCGGCCTGATGACGCCGAAAATGCGTCATGATTGCCGGACAAGGCAGTCTGCCCTGTTTTATCCGTCTGCCTGCAGGCGACGTCCAGGACGCCGGTTCTATATTGGTATGAATTAGCCGAAGAGATACTATTCATAAAAATCAACTCCATCCAAAAACACAAAAAGAAATAACAAGCCATTACTACATATATACTATAGCAAAGTACAAGATGAGATTTAAAGAGCGTTGAGGAATAAATTTGTTAAAATTGTATTAACTTCACAACAAAAATACGTGTTGACGCAAGCACCGGAATTTGATAAAAATTCAACGGCCTGCTCAACGCCGGCAAAAATAAGCTGACCGTCCTTGCAGGAGAAAAAGTAATTTAATTTGTATTTTAACTCTCTGCAATAAATTAAGCGGTATAAAATTTTAATATACGGTTATTCCGTTTCGAAACGGAATAACCGTAATATAGACCGGCGTATTCCTAAGAATAGCCAATCCCCCGGAGGTAAATTATGAAGCCAGTTAAAAAGAGCGCTACTGAAATTTTTAAAGAAAAAACCAGAAGCCCGCAAAGAATCAGGAGTTCCGATGTTATAAAAAATATCTTTACGGATATGACCTACTTTAAAATAAAAGATCAGGCCCTCATATGCGGAAGAGGTTTTTTAAATAAAAAGGAAATTGTTTTTCTTGGCCAGGAAAAACCCAAGGGAAACGACATACACTACGCAAACAAAGTCAACTTCGGGATGCTCAAACCTGAGGGGTACAGACAAGCGATAGAATTGCTTGAATATGCGGAAACAAACATGCTGCCGGTGATAACATTCATAGACACGCCGGGAGCGGATCCCAGCTCGGAATCGGCAAGAACACTGCAATCCTGGGCAATCTCAGACTGTATCAGCAAGTTCTGCACGGTAAAAACACCCACTGTATCGCTTATTCTCGGTGAAGGCGGCTCCGGCGGAGCGCTAGCGCTTCAGGTAACAGACAAAAAACTTATGATGGAAGACGCAATGTATTACGTAATTGCGCCAGAAAGCTGCGGTTCCATTATTTTCAGAGACAACACCAGAATAGAAGATTCAATAAATCTTTTGCGCCCAACCAGCAAAGATATGGTACATTTTGGAATTGTCGATGAAATTATCAAAGAACCGGATGATATATCCGACTACTCAGGCTACATAAAAGTAATAAAATCAAATCTGACAAAGGCCTTGTCGGAGGTTACAAAAATCGACATCGACAAGCTTATCGACAGAAGAAAAAAGAAAGTCCTGTCCTATGGTGTTTACAAAAAAAGCGGTCTGTTTTCCCAGGTTGTTGATTTTTTCCAGAGAGACGACAACACTCAGGTCAGCCGCAAGTCCAAAGCCAAAATTATTGATGCCGAAGAGCTTACAAACTCTCTTGAGATTGCGTATCTCGAAAGCAAAAATCTGGACATAACAAAACCGCATATTTTATGTGAAAAATCAGACGGACGGGGATGCGGCAATTATATACAGCTTGATGAATATCTCGAAAATGCGAAGTCATGTCCGGTCTGCGGCAAAGGCGAAACACTGATGTCCGATGAATGGATAGAATTGTTATGCGACAGAAACACATTTACAGAATTCAACAGCAAAATAACGGCAAAAGAGCTGATCCTTAAAGAAAATCTGACTGATGAATATCTGGAAACCCTTGAATCAATGGAAGCAAAATCGGGCTGCAGCGAATCACTCACAACCGGAGTCGCCAAGATAGACAAGTATCGATGTGTAATTGCCATTTCAAATTTCAATTTCATAGGCGGTTCCATGGGAAGCGCCTTGGGAGAAAAATTTACCAGAGCCGTACAGTTTTGCATCACGAATAAACTGCCTCTGGTGTCGATTTGCTCATCGGGAGGAGCACGTATGCAGGAGGGAACGGTATCACTTATGCAAATGGCAAAAACAAATATGGCATTAAGCATACTTAAAGAATCCGCCCTGCCGTTTGTTTCGATAATGAGCCATCCCAGCACAGGCGGCGCATTAGCCAGTTACGCAACCCAGGGAACGATAAATATCGGTGAAAAAAATGCTTTAATATGTTTTGCCGGTCCAAGAGTAACCCAGCTTGCAGGCATAAAAGTCGAATCAGAGGTGACTATCGCTGATTTTGTAGCGGCAATAGACGGCGTAGACGAACTGACAACGAGAAAAGACATGAAAAAAACGGTTGGTAAATACCTTAAATTTTTCTATGAAACAGCCGGCAAAAAAGAGATGCAGAAAAGAAAGTAAAAAATCAAAGGTGAACCTCTTTTTGCCATAGTATATATGCAGTAACGGTATTCAAACCCATATCAACAAAAACGGATATTGAATAATGATGGGAAATAACAACCCAAATTGCCCTTCCTGCGGCAAAGAACTTAAAATAAGCAACCCTTACTCAATTGTTTCGCTAAAATGCGGCAGCTGTGGTACACCTATAGCCATTGAAAACGGACATCTGAATATAGATGCCAGCACCTCAAGACACAGTATACCGCGTCCGATGAGCGCCCTGTCATTGGGTATGAGAGGTGTGTTTCCATCTATAGGAAAAGTAATGATTATCGGAAGGATTTGCTACCGAAGCGGTTCCTATGTTTGGAATGAATGGCTTTTACTTCGTTCTACCGGTTCGTATTGCTGGCTTATTGAGGATGATGAATCGTTCTCAATATCGCAAAAATTCACACCTAAAAATCCGTTTAGCCCTGATGAAATAACGGAAAACTCCATTCCTTTTGAAAACTCTATGCTCTATTTTGAAGACAGAGGAATTTCAACTGTCGTCGGTTTTGAGGGAGAACTGACCTGGAAAGTAACTATAGGCGATCAAACCAACTATATAGAGGGCTACAGCGAAAGTTATGGTCACGAAACCCTCTACAGTGCAGAATGGACCGATACCGAGATACTGTTTTTTAAGGGAACGGAGTTAACATACAGGGAAGTATACCGGATATTCGGAGTCAATGCGCCTATTCCGAAAGCCGCTCAGGAAGAAGAGGGGGCAGGCGCTACCGGGGCCAGTCTGTTCGGTTCAGACTGGCAGACAGTCCTTGTTGCTTCGGTTTTTCTTTTTATCGCTTCGCTGCTAGGGCTGATTATATCTCTTAACTCGGGAGAAAGCGTCAAAGCTGGACAGCTGCCGGAAATAGAATCGGCGGAAGGAACAATTCTTTACGGACCGTTCAACCTGCAGCACAAAGGAAAACCTATACGCATAAACCTCAGCACGAACCTGCACGACAACAATGTTGAAGGGCGGGTTAGGATTTTGAATGCTGATAAAAAACCGCTCAAGGACTTCAACTTCAATTTATATCACTCCGAAGGAGAAGAATCCGATTCTTCAAAATTAAACATAAGAAAATATTACATACTGGGAGAAACCGGCAACTATTATATACACATTGCCGGGGATACCGATGATATGGATCTGCTGACAAAAATACGCGTGTCTGTTTATCAAAAAGCTTTTACTTCACTCCCATTCGCAGTTCTTTTAATAATATCCGGCCTACCGGTTGTATTATTTATCATTGTCTATATAATAAAAAACAGAAGTGAGGATGATGACGACTGAAATGGTAAAATTAATTATTATTCTTGCAGCATTGCTGATAACCGGATTTATTTCATATAAGGGCCTTGATGTGGAAACACTTAGCTCTTCACAGGCAATCGGTAAGGAAATAAGAAAAGGATATGGCACACACTACGTAAGAACCGGGTCCATAAACAGAACTTCATCCGGTTACACCTCCAACAGAACCGGCGGGGGCGGATTTAAAAGCGGAAAATGAGCCGGGAAATAAACAGCGAATACCAACCACAAAAAGCAAAGCTGATTATAATTTGCTGTGTATTTATTATCGCTGTCTGCGGTATAGGCTATGAGCTTATTGCGGGAACGATAACTTCTTATTTTCTCGGCAATACAGTCCTTCAATTTTCTCTGACGATTGGTTTTTTTCTGTTTGCAATGGGAATAGGCTCCTACATTTCCGGCAAAGTAGAGAAAAACAGTGTTGAAATCTTTGTTGCCGCAGAAATAATGATTGCGATCTTTGGAGGTTCTTTTTCCCTGCTGCTGTTTATGTTTTACAGCATGCTGCCGGAAATATTCTACCCCGTCTTTATCCTGCTTGTCCTGATAATAGGAACACTGATAGGCCTGGAAATACCGCTGCTGGTGAGATTCATGAAAGACTACAGCAGCTTAAACACTGCTTTGGCAAGCGCTCTGTCGGTAGATTATACGGGCGCTCTTGTAGCTTCCATTCTATTTCCAATTGTAATTTTGCCGTACACCGGCATAATGCAGTCATCGTTTATCTTCGCCTTGCTTAACATTTGCGGCATATTTCTTTTTATCGGCCTTTTCAAAAACGAAATTAAAAGACCAAAAAAATATCTGATATCAACCATTATCATCACAATAATACTTCTCGGCGGACTGGCTTATTCAGCAAAGCTGGTATCTTTTTTTGAAAACAAATTGTTCGCCAGTGAGATAATTTACTCAAAACAGACTCCTTACCAAAGAATTATAATGACGAAAAAAAATGATGATATCAGGCTTTTTCTTGACGGTAACCTTCAGTTCTGTTCAATAGACGAATACAGATACCATGAAGTTCTTGTGCATCCGGCAATGTCGCAAATACCATCAAAATCCAACATACTGGTACTTGGCGGCGGTGACGGACTGGCGGCCAGGGAGATACTGAAATACAGTGATGTCAAAAAAATTACCCTCGTGGATATAGACAGGGAAATGGTGGATTTATGCAGGAGCAACAATTTTATAAAAAACATCAACAATGATTCCCTCAGCAATCCCAAAATGAATATTGTCATTGAAGACGCCTTCAAATTCCTGGAAAAAGACACATCCTTTTACGACGCTATTTTTGTAGATCTGCCTGATCCAAACAATGAAAGTCTGGCAAAACTTTACAGCACATCCTTCTATAAACTGGCAATGGAACGCCTGGCAAAAACAGGAATGATGACAATACAGTCTACATCAACATTTCTTGCTCCCAAAACATTCTGGTGTGTATTCAACACCGTTTCTTCATGCGCGGAGCATACAAAAACAATGCATGTAAATGTGCCGACATTCGGCGAATGGGGTTTTGTAATGGCATCCCATATAAAACTCGGCATGGCTCCGCTTACGGTAAAGACAAGGTATCTGAATGACGGGGAAATGAAAAACATCTTTACAATGCCTAACGATCTGATATGGGAGGATTCCGAAATAAACACAATGGACAATCCTGTTATACTACGGTATTATGAGCAGGATTGGAAGCTCTGGGAATAATAAGGCACTCAGAATTTAATGATAAAAAAAAGAAAAAATTCCCCGAAACTCCCCCACCGGACAGAGACTTATGATGACGGGAATAAAACTAAAAAACGAGAGAAGGCAAAAGTCAACTCCCGTTTTTTATTGACTGTCATGAGGCAGCGGGTTTAAAAACTATATTCCTCTAAAGACCTGTTTTCTTATCATCGGCAGGCGGAGTATTTTCGGATGGCAGCACAGCCGGTCCGTTATCATTCTGAAAAGCCGGAGGGGCCGGAGGCTGAACCTGCCGGGGCATCGGTATTACAATTTCCTTCTGAGGCTGATTGTTAATGACTGTTCCCGTCTGCAGAACCATACCGGTAACAAAACCAAAAGCCAGTATTAAACTCCCCATCACGATGGCAACGGCGATATTACCCTTTTTAAGCTCCTCCTGTTCATCAATCCTCGGAGTCATAAAATCGTAGACTTTCAAAAGAATAATTAAAGACATAGCCATCGCCACAGCGGCAAATAAAACCCAAATCAAGTCCTTAAGATATCCCATCAAAATAGTTCCCCAATCCATAAAAAATCCTCTCTTTTCAAATAAAAATTAATATTCCGAAGTAACCTTTTTCTCAACGGTAATTTCCTCATAACCAATCTCCGAGCCGGTATGAAGCTCTATCTCATTGTCCCATATTTCCACGGAAACCAGAGTACCGTTGTCTATTCCCTCTATATGCCTGACGGAGGCTCCCGGCACAACAACATAGTTGAGCTGCCCTTCTCCGCCGGAAATAACTGCATTCTGGATCTCGGTAATAAAAACGCTGCGGCCGGAGATGTTGATCCTTTTGGCGATGGCAATATGGTCAAGCTCCATCGCGTCAGTGATCTGGGTCTTGAAAAACAAAGTACATTCACCCTCTTCTTCTGTAAGCCAGCCGGCTTTGCCATCCTCAAACTTAAGGTACCATTCATCCCAGAAACCGGACGGGTAAGTATAGCGCAGACGCCCTAAAATCTCAAATCTCTTTCCTCTCAAAGCCCCTGCCGAGCCAACTGAAAAAATCGAAGGAGCCTCCGATAGTTTGGCCATTTTTCCGGAAGGATTAAGCGTTTTGTCGATAACACTGCTGACGGTGTCGCAATACTGGCAGACAACAGTCTTTGTGTAAGCATGCTCAATCTGAAGATGGCCGCCGCAGGAGGGGCAATTAAAACTCTTTGCATCTATTGTATTCATCAAAATACACCTCGTTTTAAGACATAAGTCTATTGATTTCGATAACAAATAACATGACACCTGCCGGAAAAACAAATGAAAAAAGCCGTCTTTATCAAGTAAAGACAGCTTTTTAGCAGCAAAATTTATTCAATCAAAAACTATACCGGTATAAGAAGACTTGTCCCGGTCATCTCCTGGGGTTTGGGAATAGACAGCATCTCAAGCATCGTAGGGGCAACATCCGAAAGTCTGCCGTCACGCAGCTTAAACCCGGGGTAATTGACAAGCGAACAGGTAACATCAAATGTCGTATGCGACGTAAACGGAATTTCTCCGTTTTTCATTTTCTCACAGTTTCCGTGATCCGATGTTATCAGCGCAGCACCGCCTTTTGCGACAACTGCATCAACTACGGCGCCAAGACACGTATCTACGATATTTACGGCCTCTATGGCGGCGTCAAGCACTCCCGTATGGCCAACCATATCACCGTTAGCAAAATTCAAAATAATAACGTCATATTTATCCATAACTTCAAGAAAACGATCCCTTACCTCAAATGCACTCATACTGGGCTTCAAATCATACGTAGCGACTTTAGGAGAAGGTATCAGCTCTCTTTCCTCTCCCGGAAACGGCACCTCTCTCTGAGCGTTAAAGAAGAACGTTACATGTGCATACTTTTCGGTTTCCGCAATACGGAGCTGCTTTAGTCCGGCATTGGACAACACCTCTCCGAGGATATTTTTATGACGGACCTCATCAAAGGCAACAGCAAAATTGCCGTTTGCATAGTACCGGGCAAAAGCGGTATAAAAAACATCCCTCTTCTCGCGCGGGAACTCATTAAAATCGGCCTCGGTAAAAGCTCTTGTCAGCTCTCTGGCGCGGTCAAGGCGAAAATTAAAATGCACAAAGGCATCACCGTCTTTGATACCGTCAAAATCACCGATAAGACACGGTAAGATAAACTCATCGTTCTTACCGGCCGCATAAGAAGCCGCAACCGCCTCTTTCACATCTCTGTAACGCTCGCCTTCAGCTTTGACAAGACAATTATATGATTTTTCAACTCTGTCCCAGCGGTTATCCCTGTCCATACCGTAATAACGTCCATGAATACTGGAGATAATACCCATTTTGAGCTCCGACATTTTAGATAGAAGTTCATCTATATACCTCCCTGTGCTTTGCGGCGGAGTATCTCTGCCATCTGAAAAAATGTGAATACAGAATTGTTTTTCTGAAAGTCCCATATTTTTTGCCATCTGCATAAGAGCATAAAGATGGGTATTCATCGCGTGAACGCCCTGATCCTGAAGAAGTCCCATAACATGAAGCTTAGTACCTTTTCCAAGTGCATGCGACATTGCAGACTTTAGGGCTTCATTTTCATAAAAACCCCCGCCGGTAATCGATTTATCAATGCGAATCATCATTTCATCGACAACACGGCCGGAACCTAAATTCAAATGCCCAACTTCGGAATTACCTTGAAAACCGGGGGCAAGCCCGACATCAAGCCCGCTGCACTTGAGCATTGAATGCGGATATTTATTAAGAATACCGCTCATTACAGGCGTTTTGGCAAGTTTGGTAGCATCGCCTTCAGCAACAAAATCATCACACGGATTTACTCCCCATCCGTCACGGATAATCAAACAAAGAGGTTTCATCGTTCAACACACCTTTCCGAATTTTTATTGCCGGATTTCAGTTTTTCGGCGCAGGAAGTACAAACCCATGATACTTTGCCGGAAAAAGACAATCTACTTTCAATTCTCTCCGTACGGGATTTGCATTTCTCACAAACAAATAATTTTTCTACAGCTAAGCATAAATGCTTGGATTCTAAAGTGGTTACCGTCATAAATACATCCTAAAAATCATTAAATTCTTTTATAAAAATTCAGCCGTTAGGCTTTAATATTTTAATAATAGCTTTTAATTATATACCCTGAGCGAGAAAAAAGCAAGCATATTGTTGTAGAAAACCAGGATTCACGCATGAGACACTTATTTTGTCTGCCAACAGACATTTTAGTAAGCTTTCATAAGTTACATGCGACTCATTCCTTCCCGCCGACAGCTTTTGTTTACTTGATTTTTTGCGAAGACGCTCCGGAACCGACCTT
>JAVBNT010000005.1:0-101091 GCA_031551355.1 Candidatus Xenobia bacterium
AAGGTCGGTTCCGGAGCGTCTTCGCAAAAAATCAAGTAAACAAAAGCTGTCGGCGGGAAGGAATGAGTCGCATGTAACTTATGAAAGCTTACTAAAATGTCTGTTGGCAGACAAAATAAGTGTCTCATGCGTGAATCCTGGCCTTTAGATTAATATGTTTTGTGTTTTTTAAAATAATAATGTATAATGTTTTTCACTAATTAAAAATACTCAGGCTGTCAATAAACTCTATTTTACTCTTGAGAAAGCTTAAGAGAGATCTATTAGCAATACAATGTCATTAAGTTAAGGTTTTAAATCGCATTTTTTACCATCTTTGTCATTGCGAGGAGGCTACCGACGAAGCAATCCAGAAAAATAAATGCCTGGATTGCCACGCCTTGCAGGCTCGCAATGACGGGTGGAGCAAATCAATCACGTAATTTTTGCACGTTCAAAGAATAGTTTTTGCTTAACTTAATGACATTGATTAGCAACAAGTCATTGCGGGCCAAGCCCGCAATGACAAAACTAAAAAAACTTTTTTGACGCTCTGAAATAACTTTTTATTTGTTTTTTTGGGGAGGATGTTTTTATGAAAAAATCTGAAAAAGAAACTAATGTTCGGAAAGAAGCTGCAGATAAAGAGAATCAACCTCAGGAAAATAAAGTCTTATTAATTCTGTCAAAAATTTGCACATGTATTTTCTTATTTTTTGCAGTTCTTTATATTGTTATTCTCGGACTTTTCTGGCTTAATTCCGCCGGAGTCGTGCCGCCTTCGTCACCGCTTTTCGGTTTTGATTTTATTCCCTCTGTGTTCCTCAATTATTTACTGGTGCCGGCTCTCGTATTTGGCTTGCTCGGCAGACAGTTCAAGTTTGTCATTGCCGTTTTCTGTGTGTTTTTGCTCTATTTTGTAATTGCCGGCGATCATGCATTGTTTTACAGTCATAAAACGCCCAAAAATATCAATTACGCAGGCCGTCAGTTCTGTGCGCTGACGCTGAATGTCGCTCAGTATGACAAGACTCCGCCTGTTATCGGTCAGGCCGTGAAATCGCTGAATCCGGATTTTATATTTTTACAGGAGATAAATGTACCGCTTGAGGAGGGAATTGCCAAAACTCATGAAGCTTTTGACGGTTATGATATCAGGATTGGAGATGTCTGTGACTCGGTAATAATATCCAAATATCCGCTGGTTGAATTTCATGAGATAATGCTGCCGAGCAAGCAGCCGGGATATGTCGACAATACTCCCGATAATCAGGCGAATAATCCCAACAGGTATTTTCTACATGCCGTTGCCGATGTCGACGGCACAAAAATACATCTTTTGTGCCTGCGCCTGATTGCCGGAAGAAGCCCTAATCTTAACGTCTCGCCGAGAGATGTCTACAGATGGGGGAAATATCTGGTTGAAGTGCAAAATCAGGAGGCTCAGGTTATGTATGATTATATAAAAAAACTTGACGGCCCTGTTATTTTTGCCGGAGATATGAATGCGCCGCCGAATGCTTCTTCGATGAAGATTTTTTATAAAAATTGGATTGATACTGCACTGGCAACAAGATTTTTACCGCTTTGCACTTTCCCGGCAGGCTCTCCTCAGCAGCGTCTGGATTATGTTTTCTGCAACGATTTCTTTGTGCCGCTGGATTCGCAGGTGAGTCCGCTTGTCATTTCCGACCACAGGATGACGCTTGCCCATATATTGTTAAAAAATAGCCGTTGAGCAGAGGAGTTTTATGGACGACAGTATACTAAAAAATAAAATCTATGAAAAGTATGCATATGGCCTGATATTATTTATTTTTATTGCCAGGATTATCTACATAGCGGTTCTGAAGATGCCGCTTAGCCACGAGGAAGCTTACTACTGGTGTTACAGTCAGCATCCTGCACTGGGCTATTTTGATCATCCGCCGATGATTGCGTGGGTTATTTTTGTTTTTACTAAACTATTCGGCAACAACGAATTTGCGATTAGGCTTGGAGCTGCTGTTTTATCTTTGGGAACGAATTTTTTTGTATACGCCGCCGGCAAAAAATTATATAATGAAAAAACCGCTCTTTATTCGCTGATAGTCTTAAATCTTACATTTGTATTTTCACTTTATTCCACGTATATAACTCCCGACACGCCGCTGCTTTTTTTCTGGGCGCTTTCCGTTTATCTTTTTGTCCGGGCGTGTGAAAACAATAATTATACTTACTGGATTTTAATGGGTGTAAGTACCGGCTGTGGCTTGCTTTCCAAGTATACCGCCATTTTTTTGCCGGTTATGCTGCTTTTTATGGCTGTTATTATCAGAGATTACCGAAAATACATTCCTGGACTAATATTATCCTTAGTTGTATCGGTAATTACGTTTTTACCGGCAATTTTATGGAATTTCAGCAATGATTTTGTTTCCTTTAAATTTCAGTCTTCAGACCGTTTGTCAGGCAGAACTATTAACTGGGGAGATTTTGGCGGTTTCTGGGCTCTTCAAGCTCTCTATCTCACTCCTTTTGTATTGTTTGCCTGGATTTATTCTTCCGTTTGCCTGTTAAAAAAGAAGGTTAAAACTTTTGCCGACTGGTCGGTTCTTGCCGCTTCCGTTCCGATGTTTCTGTTCTTTGCCCTCGTGGCACTGATAACCTGGTCTAAGCCTAATTGGACCGCTCCTGTTTTTATAACCGGGGCAATTGTAACGGCTTATATATATTGCGGTTTGTTTGAAAAAAACAGCCGCGGCGCTAAGATCTATGCCGGTATTGCGGTAGCTTTCAGCCTTTTTCTGAACGGACTTGCATATTTTCAGCCTTTGTATCCGCAAATTCTTCCTAAGCTTTCAAAAGCAAATTCGATGGCCGGATGGGACGGTCTGGCGCAAAAAGTGACTGAATTAAGAAGCGGTATGCCTCGCC
The DNA here is from genome assembly GCA_031551355.1 of Candidatus Xenobia bacterium. GTDB lineage: Bacteria > Vulcanimicrobiota > CADAWZ01 > CADAWZ01 > CADAWZ01 > JAVBNT01. The sequence goes on from JAVBNT010000005.1 coordinate 2,896, forward strand.
CTGAAAATACGTTCCTTTTTGGCAATGGCTACCAGATTGCCGCAGAGCTTCAGTTTTATGCGGCAAAGAAGGAGCATGTGTATTCAAACAATATTTTTGCGGAACCGTCACTGGCATATGACTTTTGGCTGCCTCCTTCTCTGGTTAAGGGAAAAGACGCGGTATTTGTATCGGGACACTTCATCGAAGTTAATCCTCAGTTTCTGGAAAAGTATTTTGATTCCTATGAAGAAATGCCCCCGTATGATGTTTATGTTGCCGGTGAAAAAATCAGAACTTTCAGAATTTTCCGATGTTATAATTATCATGGAATATAATTGAGGCGGTTTTATGGAGAGAATAAAAATTGTCAAAGCGGATATAACAACGCTTTATGTCGGTGCGATTGTCAATGCCGCCAATTCATCGCTTTTGGGAGGCGGGGGAGTGGACGGTGCCATTCACCGCGCAGCGGGTCCCGGTTTGCTGGCCGAGTGCGCAGCTCTTGGCGGCTGTAATACCGGCGAAGCTAAACTCACGAAAGGATATAATCTTCCGGCAAAATATGTAATTCATACTGTCGGCCCGGTATATTCCGGCGGTAATGCCGGAGAAGCCGGTTTACTTGCCTCCTGTTACAAAAAATCTCTTCGTCTTGCCGTGGAAAATGGTATCAGGACATTGGCATTCCCGAGTATAAGCACTGGAGTTTATGGCTATCCGTTTGATGAGGCTTCAAGAGTTGCCCTTGCCGCTGTTTTTGATTTTTTGCAGGAAAATACCGAAATTGATGAAGTTTTTATGGTTTGTTTCAGTGATTCGGACTATGATAATTATTTACGGATTTATGCTGAGTTTATGGATAAAAACTAGAGGTTAACTGTGGTTTTAAAACATCGCTGTGAATCGATGGTGCTGTCGTGCTAACGGTAGCATCTTTAACATGGAATAAAAGATAACGGTCACCGGGCTGAGCCCGGCAAAACCGGCTTTGGCCGGTTCAAATATAATTGTAAAAATGGTGAAAAATTAAGAAAAGAATAGCAAAAGGCTATAAAGCAAGCTATTTTTCACCATTTTCTGTCGTGCTAAGCGGGCCTTTTAGGCCCGCTTAGCACGACAGTCCAGATTGTCTTGTATTGCGTGAAGAAGACGGAGGTTATGGGATAATTATTCATGACGGCGGGTCTTCGTATGTTGAGATTCATTATTGTCCATGGTGTGGAACGCGATTGACCGTCTCTTTGTAAAAAAATTGTAATAGCTTTAAGATGTAATAATTTAATTTTCAGGTGGTATTTATGAGGAGAAAAGACAGGGAAGTCAGTGAAACGGCAGAGATATTGAAGATTATTGACAAGTGTGATGTGTGCCGTCTTGGTTTGGCGGTGGAAAATATTCCTTATGTAATACCGATGAATTTTGGCTATGAATATGCCGATGGGCAGTTAGTCTTATATTTTCACGGTGCCGGGGCAGGTAAAAAGATCGATTTGATATCCGTAAATTCCAATGCCTGTTTTGAGGTGGATTGTTCACACAGATTGATTACATCGGACGATTCGTGCAAATTTTCCATGGAATATGAAAGCGTTATTGGAACCGGCAAAATTGTTTTTTGTGACGATGCCGCCGGGAAAGTTAAGGGGATGGAGCTGATAATGAAAAAGTATGCCCCTGATAAAGTTTTCTCTTTTTCAGAGCAGCAGCTTGCCCCCGTTAAAATAATGAAGCTGACCTGCAGCGAATTCAGCGGCAAAAGAAATATCCGTAAATAACCCAGTCAGGCTTTATAATGGATTGCAGTTAATTACTAAATAAAAATTGAGGAATTCAATTATGTCTGAACGTTTCATACTACTAGAGCGAGGGCGACTCTATGTTTGACGACGCATACTGATGTTCTTGAATACCTCTTGTGATTACTATCTGTCGGTTCTTACATATGTAGTATCATTCATAAACGTATTTGGATCCAAAGTTGCATTATCTGTTTGGAAAACTTGTCCGCTGTCATTGTTCCAGGTGTACTGGGGTTTAAAATTTAACCTTACTCTGTTCCCTGTAATGGGGTCGGTATCTTTTTCAAACCTCCTTATCGTCCGATCCCATTTATACCTGCGATCGTAAATAGTCCTTTTTCTCTGATTGATAATTTGTCTTGTTATCCCACCAGCCTGGTTTATTTCCTCTATTTTTTTTTGTGCTATTTCTTCTTTTATTTTATCTTTTACAATTGTCCAGGTTTCATTGAAGGACAATGTGTCAAAATACGGCGTTATTTTTTTTAATTTTTCTGCAGAAGCTCCCATTATGGTTATAATGGGTATTTCCCAGTTTATATATTCTTTGGTGACGACTTTTTCTACTTTGGCGGTAACTGATTCTTCTATTGTTTTTCCCATATACGCTGTTTCTATAACAGCAACTGCGGTTGAGGATCTTATGTTCGGATTGTCAATGGACTTTATTCTGATAATCTTTGATAGTGGTCTTAACTTGGGAATTATTAGTTTTTTCAGAGCTTCTTCGGGAAGCATATATTTTTTTACGGTATTGCCAAGATAGCTTGAGCCTTCGGGATGAAGCTTTTTTTGCTGCTGGTCATTAAATTCTATATATGAGGCTCCGGAATAAATTTCTATTCTTTCCGGTTCTTGCGGATTCCATATTTTTATATAAAAATCCTGAGGTTTTGCCCGGTTTGTGAGATCCCATTTAAAACTTGACTGATACTGCCATTTGTAAGGCAATATTATTGAAAGTAAATCGACGTTTATTAATGGATCAGATACGTATATTTTTTGTAGACTATTGCTGTTTGCTGTCTGTAGGGAAGGTGTAGAATGAATAGACAAAGGGAGCATTTTATTATTTTCCGGTTTGTTTTTTTCACTTTTTATTGTTACCTTGTGGGTGTTTTTATTATTGTTTATATAAATAATTATTCCGGTTCCAATCATTGCGGCAATGCTAAAAAGAATCGTTAGCGCTATAGTTGTATTTTTTTTCTTTTTTGGAGCCTGCTCCGTTTTTTTATTATCCATAAAATATCACCCTTTTCTTAGTTTATTATTATAATAATATTAAAAAATACATGATGATTTAATTATTATAAATCCATTAGTAGAGAAGTTGTCATCGTGGTTCCCGTTTTCACGAGGGAAACTCCGCGTGGCGAACATGAATAATGAAATGAGCATTGTTTTTTTTTGTTGCTATATGTTTTTGGCTTACCTACTATTTCTTTACATTTTCGGATGCAGAGTCTATGACTGTTGATTGCAAACCGCTCTAAAAAAACTGAGACATCCGATTATTCCTGAACAAAAAGATTGTGAAATTTTTTGACTCAGGCTTTTATTTTTACTTACGTCAAATTTAGGATGCAGTGAATTGCATCAGAGTTTATTGTCTGTCGGCCCTGCGATACGTCCCGCCATCATTGGTGAATGTGTTCGGATCTGAAGTGGCGCTGTCTGTCTGAAAGACCTGGCCGCGGTCGTTCACCCAGGTATATTTTGGTTTGAAGCTTAGTTCCATGGTATTGCCGGTGTGCGGATTGGTGTAGTTTTCGACTCCTCTTATGGTTTGATCCCATTTGTTATGGGAATCGGAGCTGACTTTGTTTCTTTCATTGACGATTTGCCTTGTCATTTCGGCGGTCTGATTGATTTCACTGATTTTCTTTTGCGCTATTTCACTTCTTATTCTGTCTTTTACAATTGTCCAGGTTTCGTTGAATGCCATTGTAGGTAAATACGGTGCTATTTTTTGCGAATTTTCCGGCGGTGAGCCGATTATGGTAACGATAGGTATTTCCCAGTTAATATTGCCGCTGAGAACCGATTTGTCTACCTTGACAATAACGGCTTCTTCTATTGTTCTTCCCATATATTGTGTTTCGATCACGGCAGCGGCATTTGCTGAGCTGCCGTTGACACTGCCCAGGTCCTGTATTTTGACTATTTTTGATTGAGCTCTCAACTTTGGCAGTATAAGTGTTTTTAATGCTTCTTCAGGTCCCATATATCTCTTTACAGTCCTGCCGAGATAGTTTGAACCTTCGGGATGGACCTGTTTTTGCTGCGGATGGTTGAATTCAATAAATGAAGCTCCGGAATAAATTTCTATTCTTTCCGGTTCTTGTGGATTCCATATTTTTATATAAAAATTCTGAGGCTGCGACGGGTTTGAAAGATCCCAGTTAAAACTTGACTGGTACTGCCATTTGTAAGGCAATACAACGGACATAAAATCGACATTTATTTTCGGATCGGAGATATATATTTTTTGCAGGCTGTTACTGTTTTCTGTCTGTGCATATAGTGATGTGCCGGTTTCAGGAGTTGTTGATGTGAGTGGAGTCTCCTCCGTGCCCATCGGGATTGTCTCTTCGGTGCCGGTGACTTCGACCGGTGACTTGCTGCCGTTTTTGTCGACCATATAGAATATTACTCCGGCTCCAATAATTGCCGCGCCGATGGATATAACTATGAACAATACGACCGCAATAATAATTATCGTCGTATAGTTCTTTTTTTTCGGAACCTGATTTATTTTTTCATTATCCATATATGCCTCCGTTTTGAATGATTTAAAAACAAATATATTAAAATCCTGCAAATCGCTAAATTTACGGGATTTTAATAATATTTTTAATTATTGTTTATTGAATTTGCTATAATCCCATTGCTTTGATGCGTTTTGCTATTTCCTCTTTTGTTACCGATCTGGGATTATGTTCTTTTTGAGCGGCTTCGGAAAGATCTGCTTGCCGTGACGGCTGGTATCTGCTCACCGGCTCCCAGTTAAGCCCGGAATCAGGCAAAAGTCCGGTGCTGTTTTTGATAAATCCGTAGTAGCTGCGTATGTAATGGCCATGCGGCGGCGGAATTGAGCTCATCAGCCGTTCCTGCTCTTCGCTGAACATTCTCGGCGTATATCCGCGTTCTGTAAAAACATTCTCTCCATAAGGCGGTTTTTTGATATATTCGTTACTGTATGATACGCAGCACCTCAGTCCGCTTTCTCCGGCAATGCTGCCGGCCGCAGCACTTTTTACAAAACCGCAAGCGCAGCAGCCAAGTATGGATACGCTGGTATTATATTCTTCAATAAGGCATCCTGAGTCGTTTATACCGACGAGTCCGCCGCCGATATCCCTTGAGAAAACATCTCCTGTTGCCAGGCAATCTGATATGATGCCATCGTTTCTGCCGACGAGCCCTCCGGCGGCATACTGGGTTTTGACCTTGCCGCTTGCTTTACAGGAGTCCATCCGGCCTTCATTGCGGCCGACGAGTCCCCCGGCAACATCCGAGCGGTAACGGCTTTCGCTGTCCCACATTTTGTAATTTTCCGACCAAATATCTGTTTCGGTAGCCGTTATTGCTCTTTCTCCCGAAGCTACATTCCCTGTCGCGCTGCAGCGGGAAATAGTGCAAAAAACTTCGGCCTTACCTATTAATCCCCCGGCTTCGTAAAGGGCGATTACATTTCCTGAAGCAGTGCTGTTTTCGGTTTTGTCATACCGCTGCGTCTTGGCGATTAATCCTCCGCCTTTTCCACCCGCAGCTATTACATTCCCCGAAGCCGTACAGTTTTTTATCATATTGGGCTCTTCTTCTTTTGTCAGTCTTCTGCCTGATTTGGCTGTCGGGCCCCCCGATTCACCGATCAGGCCGCCGATATTGCCTTGCCCGTAAACCTCTGCGGTACTTCGGCAATTTTCAACCAGACTGCCGTCGGCGAGGTAACCTACCAGCCCTCCCATACTGTGTCCCGTTTTTCTGCTTACCTTTACCTGGCGGGACTTTTGTTTCGACCATTCCATTTCGAATTTTGCGGCTGTCACTGTTCCTGATGTGCTGCAGTTTGCCAGTCTGCTCTCGACGGCATACCCCACAAGCCCTCCGGCGTCGCAGGAACCGCTGATATTTCCGTTGGCGGAGCAGTTTTCAATTATGCAGCAATCGGCGACCGACCAATGCGCCTATGTGGCGGTAGCCGCTTATCTCAGCATTTTCAATTTGCAGATTTCTGACGGTGGCATTTTCCATTGACGCAAACAGTCCGACCCAAAACTGATTTGATTGATTGTCTTCCTGTATGCAATGAAGATTGATTATTTTTTTGCCGTTGCCGTCAAAATGGCCGGAAAAAGCCACATACTTTTCATCTTTTCTACCGATTGGCGTCCATTGGCCTTCCAAGGTGATGTCGTTCATTAAAATATAATGAGCGCCGGGATTTTCCTGAATGGCCGACAGCTGTGCTGCCGTTTTTATCTGGTATGGGTTTGCGGCTGTCCCTGCGGCAATGGTTGTATTCCCCTGTATTTTCTGCGGATGTGATGATATAAGGATAAAAAATAAAATTATAAGTCCAAATAGCAGTTTAAAGCAGCAATATTTTTTCATAAGTGTCATTCAATGGTGTTTTTATGATGTGTTACTTTTTTTTCACCGAATAGCCAAAGTGGCCTAGCTCTTTGCCGAGGGTGTAATATTTTCCATGTGAATAGGCAATCAGATTACATTTGTCAAGTTCAAGTTTGCCGCTTTTGCTGATAAATTTTTCCTCAACGTTTACCGCTTCTATATCGGCGATAAACATATCATGTGAGCCTAATTCGACGATTTGCCTTACTTTGCACTCAATACTAAGCGGGGATTCTTTTATTGAGGGTATCTTTAAAGACGGGGATTCCTCAGGAGTCAGGTTCATTTTGGCAAATTTATTTTCGTCTCTGCCGCTTTTTACCCCGCAGTAATCGGTTGCCCGGCAAAGGTTTTCAGTTACAAGATTAATCACAAAAAGGCGTGATTCAGTGATCAGCGAATGTGAAAATCGTTCTTTTCTTACGGATACATAGGTCATTGCCGGGTCTGAGTTTATTGTTCCCGTCCAGGCAACGGTGATGATATTAGGGTTTTTCATATTGCCGCAGGAGACCATTACCACCGGCAGCGGGTATAGCATTGTTCCGGGTTTCCAGGTTGTTTTTGCCATTTTTTCCTCTGTTTTTACAAGTTTGATTTCGCTATTGTATCGACGATAAGATCCTCAAAACCTTTATAGGTTCCCTGACCGAATTGGTGGTTGTTGGTGATGATCGCGAAAACGGCTATTTTGTTATCGGCTGTCCAGACATATCCGGCCAGTGATGAACATTCATTTATTGTTCCTGTTTTTGCGAATACTTTGTCTCCCGACAATCTGTATCTAAGTGTGCCGTCAACTCCGGCTTCAGGGAGAGTGGTGATAAAATTTTTCGCCTGTTCATGTTTATACATATGGGCCAGAAGTTTTACCAGCTGACGCGCAGTAACCTTGTTTTGATCCGACAAACCGCAGCCGTCAGCCATCACAAGTCCTTCTGTGTCTATTCCGGCTTCTTTGAAAAAGCTTTTTATCGCCGCTTCGGAATATTCATGCGTTCCTTTGCCGTTTATTTCGGAGCCGATGGTTTTAAAAACGTGCTGGGCAAAAAGGTTGTCGCTGTCTTTATTGGTCTGTTTTAGTATTTCCAGCAATTTTACCGATTCGTGGCTGCATAATTCCACAAAATCGGCGTATTTGTATCTATTGTCGCTTTCTTCAATCAGTTTCACGCTGCCGGTTTGGTAAATACCCTGATTTTTCAGGATCTTACCAAAAGTATCAGTAGTAAAAAGTGGAGGGTTATGCACTGTAATTGTTCCGCCGGCAGCAATGTCCGGACACAGTGGCCCGCTTATTTTTACGTTGTTGGTATTAGGGTCCCTTTTGAGGCTTATTTCATTGTAGCCGCTGGGAGTGGTCATATTTTTTATGTTGAGGATCGAACATTCGGGAAAAAATGTAAACATATTATTATAGGCTGTTATTTGTATCAGGTTTGCATTAAGCGACAGTGCTCCGCATTCGGCGGCATAATCGTCGAGGATATATCTGTCTTTCCAGCCTTTACCGGTGAACTCCCGGTCAAAAGCGGAGTCATCGCCGATTACGTCACCGATTATTCTTCTCAGTCCTTTTTTGGAAAGTTCATTGGCAAATTGCTCAAGGATATCCGTCGGATTCATATAAGGTTCACAAAAGGTGGGATCTCCGGAGCCGACCAGATATAGTGAACTCTCCATTACCCCTCTTTTTTTGTCTATCGGCGTGCCGTAAATTTTTGTTTTGTAAGTAAAGTCCGGTCCCAGATAGTGCAGGGCCGCAGCAGTTGTCAGGAGTTTCAAGTTTGAAGACGGGACCATCGGTTGATCCGGGTTCTTTTCATAAATAACGCTTCCGGACTCCAGTTCACATATATAAATACCTATACTCGAAGTTTGTGAGGCCTCGCTGCATTTTACCAGTTCATCAATTGTTGCCGTCAACTCATATGCATATGCGTTTTGATTATTCCATAGCAGTATTGACGATATTTGTAGCAAGGCAAATATAATGATAATCGTTATTTTTTTCATAATATTCCCAATCCTTTGGTCATGACTTATAATTGAAAAAAAATAAAATTTTTGAAAGTTATGAAAAACTGGTCCTGTTTAAAGCCGTTTCTTATCTGATTTATTTTTAGTCATGTATTGATTTTTTTTAATTCTTTCTTTTTTGACATGTAAAATCCTTTCGTTATTGCAATAAAATTTGCGTTATTTTTTTTATTAATTTATTTTTTTGCATAAAACCTTTTTATCAGACTTTTCGGGTGTTTTTTCAGGAGGTATTTTAGTTACCGAAATATAACATTAATTACATAAATCCATAAAAAATACTTTTTAGGAGGCTGTGTAATGATAGGGTTGTCCGATTCAAAAACAGATTTGCTTAAATCAAAAATGGACGATAAGAGTTTTGCGCGTTTTCAGGCTTTGAATAATAGCACTATTGCCGAATTTATGGCCGAATATGTAGAGCTTTGCGAGCCGGAGTCTATTTATTTTTGTGATGATTCCGAAGAAGACAGTCTGTATATCAGGGAAGAGTCTTTGAGGATGGGAGAGGAAAAGAAAATAGGCCTCCCGGGACAGACAATTCATTTTGACGGTTACTATGATCAGGCCAGAGATACCAAAAACACGATGTATCTTCTTCCGGAGGGAATTGACTATGGTCCGCATATTCTTGGCATAAACCGTGAAAAAGGTCTTGCCGATGTGAAAAACATCTTGAAGGGTATAATGCGAGGCAAGCGTATGTTCGCCGGTTGTTTCTGTCTTGGGCCGGTAAATTCTCCGTTTTCAATAGGAGCTTTCCAGCTTACGGATTCTCCTTATGTTATGCACAGCGAAAGAATCCTTTACCGTGGCGGCTACGAGCAATTCAAAAAAATGAACGGCAGCAGTGATTTCTTTAAATTTATACATAGTGAAGGCGAACTTATAAACAGCGTTTGCAAGAATCTCCAGGACCGCAGAATTTATATGGATTTGACGACGAATACCGTTTTCAGCACTAATACGCAGTATGCCGGCAATACGGTCGGACTCAAAAAGCTGGCTTTAAGACTGGCAATACAGAAATCAAACAATGAAGATTGGCTTACCGAGCACATGCTTCTGATGGGTGTTAACGGCAAAGACGGAAGAAAAACCTATATAAGCGGTGCATTCCCCAGTGCATGCGGTAAAACTTCGACGGCGATGCTTCCCGGTGAAAATATCGTTGGCGATGATATTGTCTATCTGAGGATTATTGACGGAAAAATTAAGGCAGTTAACGTTGAGAACGGTATCTTTGGTATTATTCAGGATGTAAACGCCAGTGATGACCCGCTGATTCACAGTGTCATCTCAACTGAAGGCGAGACCATTTTTTCCAATGTATGTGTCGATGAAAAAGGCAATCCCCATTGGCTTGGAGATAAGCAGCCTTTGCCGGAAAAAGGTGTAAATCACAGTGGCGAATGGTTCCCCGGCAAAAAAGATGCTGAAGGCAAGGAAATACCGGTTTCCAATAAAAACGCCAGATATACTATTCCGCTTGCACGGCTGGCAAATTATGATCCGCATGCAAACGATGCCAGTGGTGTGCCTCTTGGCGGAATTGTTTACGGCGGAAGAGATTCCGATACGACTGTGCCTGTAGAGCAGTCATTTGACTGGGTTCATGGCATTATTACCAAGGGTGCTGCCATTGAGTCGGAAACAACTGCGGCAACATTAGGTAAAGAAGGTGTCAGAACATTTAATCCGATGTCCAACATTGAATTCTTGTCCGTTCCCATGAGCCTTTATCTTAAAAATAATATAGAATTTGGCAAAAAGGTCGGAAATCCGCCGCTGATTTTCGGAGTAAACTATTTTCTCAGGGATAAAGAAGGCAAATACCACAATGGCATGGAAGACAAGAGAGTATGGATTCATTGGGCAGAAGGCCGTATCCATGGAGACTATAAGGCTCTTAAAACTCCTACGGGATACATACCGTTGTATGAGGACCTCAAAAACCTGTTTAAGAAGATCCTCAATAAGGATTATACACGGGAGGCTTATGATGAGCAGTTTACGGTCAGAATCGCCAAACTGCTGGCAAAGATTGAGCGTATAGAAACCGAGTATCACAAGGAAAAGGATATTCCCAAAGTAATTTTTGAAACCTTGAACGAGCAGAGAACACGTCTTGAAAAGACCCGCACCGAGATGGGGGAGGAAAATATCCTGCCGGACCGCTTCCCGCAGGTATAAGTATTTGACTGTTTGATATGATATTTGTTAGGCACTGAGATCGGCCGGTTTCAGTGCCTTCGTTGTATTTATTTGTGCCGGCGAATTAGATTTGATAAGACTGTATGTTTGAGTCATATTACGAACCTGGGGAACAAAAATTATATGAATTGGCAATTTAGGGAAAACATAAAAATAGGGACTTTGGTGAGCGTTGTTCTTAAAAAAGATCAGCGGTCAGGAATATTAACCAGAGGACATATAGGTAAAATACTTACAAAAAGCAGTTTTCATCCTCATGGTATAAAAGTAATGCTTCTCGAAAGCAACGCAGTAGGAAGAGTCCGGGAAATTTTTGACAAAGATTTGGAGTTGGGGTAGAAAACGTATGCTGATAGGCGCGGAAAAAATTACTAAGAGTTATAGTGAGAAGGTTCTTTTGAATGAAAGCTCTTTTTATTTGAGCGAGAAAAATAAAGTAGGCGTTATTGGGATAAATGGTTCCGGAAAATCTACTTTACTTAGAATGATGGCTTTTCAGGAATCTCCTGATTGCGGCAATGTCATCAATCATGCAAGTGCCCGTATTGCTTACTTACCTCAAAATCCTGTTGTCGATGAGAATTTGACGGTAATCGAATATGTTTTTAAGGGAGCTTCTTTAAAGGAAAGAGAGCTGCAGGAGTATGAGGCTAAAACGATATTGATAAAATTGGGTATTGCTGAATTTGATAAACCGCTACTTAATTTATCCGGGGGGCAGAAAAAACGTGTTGCAATGGCCGCAGTACTGGCAATGCCTTTTGAGGTTCTTATATTGGATGAACCGACAAATCATCTTGATAATAACATGATCCTGTGGCTTGAAAATTATCTTATAAATTACGCCGGTGCTGTCATAATGGTCACTCATGATCGTTATTTTCTTAATCGGGTGGTCTCTAAAATTGTAGAAATAGAGCAAGGAACCTTATATTCATATGATGGAAATTATTCAAAATATTTAGAGCTTAAAGAGCTGCGCCGGCAGCGGGAATTGGGTACCCAGAGGAAACGGAAAAGTCTGCTGAGACAGGAACTTGAATGGATTAGCCGCGGGGCCAGAGCCCGGGCAACCAAGAGTAAGTCAAGAATAGAGCGTTTTGAAGAATTGATGGCTCAAAATATGTTTGCCACGGAATCCAGGCTGAGCCTTTCTTCAATATCCACCCGCTTAGGAAAGAAAACGATCGAAATTAATAATATATCGAAAAGCTTTGATAATAAGTGTTTTATAAATGATTTTGATTATATCATTTCACGTAACGATAGAATTGGCATTGTCGGCGAAAATGGATGCGGCAAGACTACACTTTTAAATATTATCAGCGGGCGCCTTGCTCCTGATCGAGGCTTTGTTGTATTCGGAGAGACTGTTAAACTGGGTTATTTTTCACAGGAATGTGATGAGATGGATTTGTCTGCGCGGGTAATTGATTATATTAAAAGTTTTGGGGAATATATTGAGACTGTTGACGGCAATTTAAGTGCTTCGCAGATGCTGGAAAGATTTTTGTTTCCGCCACATCTTCAGTGGAATATCATCGGCAACCTTTCCGGAGGAGAAAGGCGGAGACTTTTTCTTCTTAGCATTGTTATGGGAGCTCCTAACATACTTTTTCTGGATGAGCCGACAAATGATCTTGATATTGAAACCCTTATGGTAATGGAAGATTATCTGGAGCATTTTAACGGAGCTGTAATTGTCGTATCACATGACAGATATTTTCTGGATAAAGTTGTTGACTGTATTTTTGAATTTCAAAATGACGGAAAAATAAGACGGTATGTCGGCGGATATTCCGACTATATAAAAGCTATGGCCCTGGAAGCTTCCGCTAAGAACTCAGATATTACAACGAGCGTGAAAAAAACTCAGCCTGTAACCGTTGAATTTTCCGTTCCCAAAAAGTTACGATTTACATTTAAAGAGCAACGTGAATATGAGGAAATTGACGGCGAAATTGCCGATATTGAAAACAGGCTGGCTGAAATAGAACAAGAGATAATCTCTCAGGCAAGCAATTATGAGAAATTGCAGGAACTGATGGAAAGAAAATCAGAGCTTGAACGGCAATTGGATGAGAAAATGGAGAGATGGGTTTATCTTAATGAACTCGCGGAAAAGATAGTTAATAAGTCTAATTAACGTCAGTTATGCGAAAAATACTATCGAAGCGCCGGCGGAAGCGAAGGCGCTTTTGGGGCGGATAAATTATCAGAGCCTTATTAAAAGTGTTGGCATATTGGAAAGTACCTTGCTAAATTTGTAAACTCAAGAAGTTTTCCGTATTGTTAAGGCTGTCTCAAAAGGGATGGCTTTTTTTATTACTTGTACCGCCAGTCATATTTGCAAAAAAAATACTCTGAAAAATACCGGAGTATCTAATGTTTATGATGGTTGCCGACTCTTTTAAAGGAGGGGAGGGGGAGTTGAGCAGGCAGCCATCATAAACGCCGGGGTTTCGTGTTACAGTTATTGCTTTGTTGTTGGGCTTGGTTTTTTATTTGTTTACCCGGCAAAAAGGACTTTAGTGCAAAAGCACCGGGTCCGTTTTTTATCAAAAAAGCATCCAAAATTTATATCTTCAAAGGCCTAACGATATAAACTGTGGATGCTTGATTCCTACCCGGCGGCAAGAGAGCATACTCTTTATTATTTAATTTTCTATTTACAATTATATTCTTTAAGATAATGTTCGTCAATATAAAAAATGTTAAATTTTTATATTGACGAACATTATCTTTTGACATAAATCTTAACATTTTACCTGGTCAAATAAAGTTTTGTGCCCTACTTTATGTCAAAAGACCATAATTCAAAATCCGGGATCTTATTGCTTTTCTAATGTGCAGATGTAAATTTTAGTCCGACGATTCCGGCCAACAGCAGAGTGAGAAAAAAAACATGGTTTAGTGTCATCGTCTCTTTGAAAATCATAACGCCTGTCACTGCTGCACCGACAGCGCCGATGCCTGTCCAGATTGCATAGCCTGTGCTGATTGGCAAGGTCTTTGTAGCTTGTGCTAAAAAGTAGAAGCTGATAATCATACCTAAAATAGTGCAAATAGAATATACGGGTCTGGTAAATCCGTTTGACATTTTTAAAAATGCCGCCCAAAAGATTTCAAAAACTCCCGCAATCATCAAAAAAATCCAGGCCATAAAAGATCACCTCCAATAAAAATAAAAAACACCCTCAATTCCATACCTTCAAAGGCCTAACGGTATGAAATCCGGATGCATGCAAGTCTTACCCGGCGGCAAGAAATTAACGGTTATTCAGTTTTCTATTACTATTATAGTATTAAAGTATACCTTAGTCAATATCAGGTTAGTCGGAAGGCAGGATTCACGCATGAGACACTTACTTTGTCTAACAACAGACATTTAGTAAGTTTTCAGAGCTACATACGACTCATTCCTTCCCGTAGACTGCTTTTGTTTGGTTGTTTTCTTGCAAAGACGCTCCGGAATCGACCTTAAATCTCAGCAAATTCAAGAGACAAAATGCGAACTCACTCCTACGCTCACTACGTTCGGCTCCGTCATTTCAAACATGCATTTTGATGAAATCAGATCAGAATTTGCTTCCTTAAGGGGCCCGCTTCCTCCCGCGATAGACAAAAAATCAACCAAACAAAAGCAATAGGTCATAAATGCAAATATCAGCTTAAATACCTAATATTCTCAGTAGATATTTAAGGGCATCTAAATTTTGCCGTTTTATGGACAAATTTTCGAGACGAAATTTTTGTCTAAAGATGACGTTGTTTTTTTCTTATAGCGGGATAAACTCCAGTCAGGTCTTTCCTGTGTGCGATCCTGCAGTCCGATTAAACGCGGGGGCCCCTATATCGCAGCCGATTAACAAACTCAAGCAAATAGTTTCACATAGGGGCGTGTTTAATCGGCAAAGGACGCATACAGGAAAGACTACCAAACTGACTACAAACAGCATAAAATTTCTCGTGCGGGAATCCTGAGTCGGAGGGAATTATATGACTCATAGTCAATTTGATTGCGTTTGTTGTAGATTGTCCGGTGACCGAAGTACAGGCTGCAAAAAACGGTGAGGCATACCGATGTGCATATCGCGATCATTATGGCTATCTGGTACATTATCGCCGTGAGCGGCATTGTTCCCGATAATATTTGTCCTGTCATCATTCCGGGCAGTGAAACAATCCCCAGCCAAGCATTGAATTAAGTGTCGGTAACAGGGCCGTTTCCAGTGCATTATTTACATACGGCAGCAATATTTTTTTCGGTGCCGCTCCCAGATTCAAAAGTACTTCTGTTTTTAGTTTCTGACTTTTAAGACTGCTGTGGAAAGTGTCCAGCCCCAGACTGACCCCGGTCATTGAATTGACGAAAATCATACCGCTTATGGGGATCATATATTGGGGATTAAAAATGTTTACGCCGATAATTATCTGCAGAAAATAGATTATTATCAATAATCCGGGAAGCGCTATGGATATGGAAATTATTGTTTTGAAATTTGTGTTTATGTGCGGCGTTTTAGACAATACCCGCTTTATACAGAAAAAAATCATTGAAAAGAGATAAATTATGACAAATGCCGGATGGGGGTTTTTAAATATATAGGTTAAAATAAATCCGGCCAGAATCAGCTGTACGGTCATTCGTATACTGGCCCATATCAGCATTTTTGTCCTGTCTATCTTTGCATATTTCATAACCCCAAGAACAATCAGCAGCAGTAAGTATATAAGGCTGAATTGGAGTATATTTATGTTTATTACGCTTGTGTTGTTATCCATTTTCCAAATTTATAATATTCTCCGCGTAATTTTGTGTAAGCGTGTCATCATGGCTTACAATGATGAGAGTTTTGCCGCTGTTTTGGGAAAAAGAGATTATATTTTCCAGCAGTGCGGCTCCGTTTTCTCTGTCCAGTGCTGCCGTTGGCTCGTCAAGCATAAGTATTTCCGGCAGAAATGACAGATATATGGCAATAAATGCGCGGTGTTTTTCTCCTCCCGACATTGATGAGCAGTCTTTGCTTAGCGGAAAATCCGCCCGGCATATCTGCAGAAAATTTTTTATGGTTTCATCTGCCGGGGGAGTTTCTTCCCGGTAATAATAGAAGTCATGAAAATTGCCGCGGATGGTTTTATCGAATAAAAATACGGACTGATTTACAAGTGAAATGTTTTTTCTTAATTCCAGCGTGTCTGTTTGCGATATATCGGTTTGTTTGTAATAGATATGTCCTGCCGACGGAGTCAGCGAGGCGTTGAAAAGTTTCAGCAGTGTGGATTTTCCGGCGCCGCTTTTGCCGGTTATGAATGTCGGTTGCAGCGGATATATTTTTATATCCTGATATTTGATGATATCTTTAAATTTTAAACCGGCGGTTTCTAAAATAGGCTCCATTTTTTAATTGCGGACCTCAAAGTCTTCAGATTTGAAGTTACTGTAATATCTGCCCGATTCGGCGCTGAATTTAAGAACGCAGTAATCGGGATCGGTAACTCCCAGGGAATAATAGATCGTATCGCCTTCCCGCCAGATCATTTCTTTGCTGGCATTGTCTTCAAGCACTTCCATTGTGCCTTTGAGCATCACGCCGCGGAAAAAACGTTTGTCAAAAAAGTATATGCATGCGTTGGGATTTTTTCTGTAATGTGCAACACGCATTGACGAAGTGTTGGTCGTAAAATAAAATGTGCTTATGTTTTCCCTTTTTCTGGGCGGCAGCATTGCTTTCATGTTCGGAAAGCCGTCTTCATCGACGGAACTTATAAATGATACTCCCTGTTTGTCGATTAAATTGCCGATTGTTTGCTCAGGATCTCTCATGTTTTGTCTCCGTTAAAAATTGTTGTTTGTTTTCAATTATTATAATCAGTTTCAGTATTTTCCGGAATTTAAAGTTATTCCTCAAAATATCCACAGTCTTCAATACTGACAGCTATTATTTTTTTCAGGTGGTTGGCGATATAGAAGACAAGCAGAAGCCCATCTAGCTCTTGCGATTTTGCTGTGTAAACATAAGCCGTTTGATTTTCTCTCAAATTTCCTGATATTGTATTTTCATCGTCATAACCTTCCTTTAATCTTGGCGGTCCGTATTTTTCAATCAGTAAGCCGATTGAATCCCCTGGTTTTATGCCTCTTGTAGTCCCAAGATTTGTGGCATAAATTTCAAATATTTTTTCGTCTAAAATATCAGTATCAATGTAGCCTTTTTCAAAATTATAAAAATGGGAACCTAAAAAGGAAATACCATCTTTTTTCAAATTGCCCAAATACTGTTTGGCAAGGTTCATATTAAATTTATCGCTAAGTTTGAACGGTCCTATTTGATAGTCGCTAAACTGCAGGGGCTTCGCCGGTGTTGGCGTTTGTTTAGCTGCCGCCGCTGTCTTTGCAGGACCCAGCGAGCAACTGATGGTGATTGCGCAGACCTGTATCTCATTGACAGGGATGCCGACGCCCGGTCCGTGTTCTACGGTCAGCGTTTCACCCGGCCGTGCCGCTGCGCCTTTAGCCTCATAAATTGCAGCATAAGCGCCATTGGCTTTTTGCTGTGTTTTTGTGGGTGTGCCGTAAGTTTTTATAACCGTCCCGGGCATCGTGCCTAAACTAACATGGTGCTCCGTCGCCAACAAAAGGCTGTTCGTGTAAATGGACCAGATTTTATTGTCGATGACGGTAAAAATCAGTTTGTCGAAAGGTTTCATATGCGGTCTTTTGTCGATAAAGAGAATCTCCTCGGCGAAGTGACTGCCCGCAGGATTGACATTTGATTTTGTATAATATCCGTCTTTTCCCACCGTCACGCCAATTTTCTTTATCTCTGCCGGCGCGCCGAATAACTTTTGTGTGGCTTCCTGATTCCAAGTATCTCCGCAGCGAAGCTTCAGGTTAGCATTATCGCTGTTGTTAAGATAAAAACCTTTGTTAATATTGGATGCGCTGCCTGAATCTGCTGCATAACCTCTGCCACAAAGTAAGGTCAGTAAAAAAACGATAATAACTGTTTTATACATATACTTTCTCCTGATTTGATATTTAGCGTCATTGATATTTTTTTGTGATCGGACTGTTTTAGAGCGGATTTCTGTATGATTTCAGATGTTTTTTGATTTTTTTCATTGCCCAGTCGTAGTGGCTCCCGGTGGCACTGATAAAATATGCGCCCAGTGTTGTGCTTTTTGTCCATTTGTATACGGATTTGTCAAACAGTTCCTCATTTGTATGTGATTCTATCAGCTCCATTACCGTTTTATGGCTTTCCTGCAGTAATTTTTTTGCATCGGGCAGGGAAGTGCTCTGATATTTTTTCCAAATTTCCATATTAAGATCGGGAAGTGTTTTCCAGGTATACCCTTTACCGGGAACATCGGGGGTTCCTTTTTCCAGGGTGCCGGTCTTATGCCAGCTTTCAACCATTTTATGCCATTCATATAAATGAACGAGCACGTCGCGTAAATTTTTATCCCTGTCCTCAAACAGGAAGATCGTATTTTGTTCTTCTTCGGTCATAGAGTCAATCAGTTTGTGCAGTCTGGCAAATTGCTCGTTGGCAGCTTTAATCAGCTCCGGTTTACTTGTCGGTCTTGGCATAAGTGTTCTCCTTGGGCTTATTTTTATTATCTGAGTATATGCTGCTTATTTTAGCATGGCAAATATGACAGCGGTATGTCATCAATGATTGGGAAGCTCTTAAAAGCTTTGTCTGATACTTTTTTTATTGCGGAGTTTTATTTTTGATTTGCTTTCATTTTTTCATAAATTGAGGAAATATATTTTTCGCATAATTCCCAATCGGCTTTTGATGTTTTTGCATAAAAATTAACAAGGTATACGCGGTTTTTTTTCAGTTTGGGCGGGTTGTCTATTTTTACCCCGGCGATGAAGTCTTGTTCCAAACAGCAAAAAATATCCATGTATCCGTAATCGCTTCTGATGATAATCGTGTTGAAATCAGAAAGTTCGGGGTTGCAGCAGATATTTCTCTGTCCTATGGCGGGTTCCAAATAAGCATGAAACCGTTCAAAATCATAATGAGGGTTGTCGTTATATTTGTTGCAGAAGGTTTGGCGATCGCCTTTTTGCAGAATGAATTTTTTTACTTCGTTGAATTGCTTAAACGTCATTAGGTCTGTTATGTCAATATAAACCGCGCGCCCGGTATCAATGACCTGACGGTGTTTTTTTGTATTGACGCCCCAGGATTTTCCGTTGGCAAAGAAACATAAAAATGCCAGAGAAAGTAAAAAAACAATTGCAAATTTAGGCATACGGTATCCTTTAATTCAGAGGTATTTCTTCTATTTGCAGGTCCTGGCTTTTTTTGCTTGCCGGTGCTGTTGATTTTTTGGTATTCAACGGTATTTCTTCAATGCCTGGGCTTTGATTTGTTTTCTTGGCCGGGGCAGTTTTTACCGGCTTGGATTTTGCAGACGGTTGATTGTTTAAAGGTATTTCTTCAATGCCCGAACTCTGATTGTTATTTTTAGCCGGTGCCGTTGACTTGGGCGCCGATGCACCCGTACCGCTTAAGGGAATTTCTTCTATTGCCGGAGCATTATTATTTACATTGCCGGATGCCGGTGATGATTTTGAGTTTAAAGGAATTTCTTCAATGCCCGAAGGCTGTGTTTTATTACCGGAATCAAGCGGTATTTCTTCCGGCATAGGTATACTGTCGGTATCCTGAGCCGCGTCGTCGGAAGGTTCCGTTGAATGCTGCTCATTTTGTGATGATTCCGGTTCATTTGTCTGTGAATCGGTTTCCTGCTCTGTGGCCTCTTCCCCCTGAGGTTCGAGAAGCTTTATATCTACTTTTATGTTCATATTTTTAAGATACAGCAATGGCTCATCTTTAAAAGATCGGTAGCATATTTCGCGGCAAAAATTAAACCGCTTGCCGTATATCGTTTCATGGTAAATACTTGCACTGCTCACCGGTTTATTGCATACGGGGCAATGTTCCTGTTCTGCCGGCGGTTTTTGAGCGCCGGAGGTTTCGGTCATTTTGGGCACCGGTTCCGGCATAATTTTACTTTTAACCATCATAAACGCCCCAAAAACAATGAGCATTCCTAAAATGATACCTATAAGCATAAATTGGGTAGTTGATAATTTAGGTTTGCTCATTATTCTAACCTCGTTTATTTTATTCTATAAAAATATATTTTCGACATTTCTCAATCGTTTTCTTTCTGATTCCGGGAATATTTTCTATTTCTTCAATAGATTGCAGCCATCCCGATTTTTCCCGGTAGGCGATTATTTTTTCCGCGGTTTTATTGCCGATTCCGGGAATGGACTCGATCGTTTTCTGATCCGCCAGATTGAGATTGACCATTTTGTCTCCGGGAGAGAGTTCTATTTCTTCAATTACATCCTCTTTATCCTGTCTTACATAATCGGTAACTTCCTGTTTTCGGTCTGTTTTACTTGCCGCTGTTTTTGACGGAACTCTTATTTTGTCTTCATTTTTTAAAATTTTTGCTAAATTTATATAATCTGAGCAGGCACTTTCAGTTAATCCGCCGGCGGCCTCAATCGCCCGGGCTGTGATGGTGGCTTTGGGAAAAGAGTAGACCCCCGGATTTTTAACATTGCCGCAGATGTGTACGAATATGAGATTTTCCCTGCCGGCTTGCTCAACTTTTTTTTCCGTTTTTTCGAATTCCGCCGTATTGGTTTCGTTTTTTGCGCCGTATATATCCGGTAGATCCGACTTCATTTTAAAGACTATTAAAATTGAGAGTATAATGCATATAATGATGAGAGTACCCGTTATGACTTTGTCCTGTATGCTGTTTTCCATGTTTTTCCCTCCTTTTTCTTTTATTTTACAATTGAGCGTATGCCGTTTTCTTACTTTTATGTTAAAAACTGTGCCGTGTTTGTTACAATTTTGCATGCAGGTTTATGCCGATGAAAAAGTGAAACTATATAATCAAATTGATGGATGAGGGTTTGGGTATATGTGTCGTTTTTTGTTGTTTTTTGATTTTTTTATTGTATTATTGTTGCTTTTTTCTTTGCCCGTTTTTGCCGGTCAAAAAAATAAGGCCGGATTTGAAAAAGATAAACTAAGCGGCTATTATCTTTATTCCTGGTCTCCTAATCAAAAAAAAATTGCCCTTGTTTATGAGTCTTGCGGCAGTAATAAAATTTTTATTTATTCTGTTGATAACGGAACTTTTTCACCTCTTACCGGATACGGACGAAATGAAATATTGCCGTCATGGTCTTCTGACTCTTCTAAAATTGCTTATTTTTCCGATAGGGATGGTGTTTGGAGTCTTTATGTCTATGACTTGAAGCGTTCTCTTGACGCTAAATATATGGCTGTCAATGAAATAACTCCGGTTACAACGGAGCCGGTTTGGTCGAGTGACAGTAAATTTTTGATTGTCAGTTCTCTGGCTGGAGGAAACTGGGATCTTTGGCGAGTTGACCTTAATGCAAAGAGAGTTTTACGCTTGACAAACGATCCCAGAAAAGAGCTTTCCGTATCGGTCTCCAACACCGATCGCAGAATATATTACTCATCCGTTGGTGATGATGACGCTTCCATATGTTCTGTAGATTTTAATGGCCATGATAAGCAGAACCACACATACAGTCCTGATGTGGCTCTTTTACCGGCTATTTCTGCGGACGGCTTGTATCTTTCCTTTGTAAAAAGCAGCGGTATGAGTTCTTCCATTGGTATTATAGCGTTGTATAACGGTGATATTTCTTATGTTACCGGCGACAGCCATTGTAACACTTTGCCGAAGTGGTCACCTGACGGCCGGGAAATAGTTTTTCTTTCCGACAGGGGAGGGGTGAATAACCTATGGCGGTTGAACGTTGTCAGCGGCAAAAGAACTGCTGTTACTTCTTATAAGTCACAAAGTTATTTTATGGGGTTAAAATGGGCGGGAGATGATTTAATATCCTGGATTAGGTATAAAGACGGTGGTTTTTTGTTTGAGTATTGGGATAATGGCGTAGTAAAATCGCTTTGATTTTTGATTATAGATGCTTAACTGAATTTAGTAAGTTTTAATAATTAAAGATGGCTCACCACTTCCCGCAGACTGCTTTTGTTTGCCTTATTTTTTGCGTTGAGGGTTCATATACTGTCTGTCTCTCACAGAGGGCGCAGAGGCCACGGAGGATAAATACCGATTAAAAACTCTCTGTGTGCTCCTATTCTCTGTGAGAAACCCTTTTCTCTTACATGCCGCGAATATAACATTACAAGTTTTGTATAATCAATGCCGATGTTAATGCAAAGGTGAAAATCTGGAAATTGACAGTAAAATAGCCTTTTATCAGGTGTTTTTTTCTTTTAAGGCAATAAAAAAATATTGTCTGATGTTTAATTTTATTTAAAATTTTTAATGTTTGTTAAGTCAATTTAATAAATATTTTACAAATAAGACATAATTGTCAATAATTGTCAATAAAATGGTAACAATTTTTAATTATGATAATTTCAGAGGAAGTTAACAGCTCCTAAACGTCAGAATTTGTAAGGGGGAAAAAGTATATGAAAAAAATATTGACAACATTGGCAGTAGGTCTTGTATCTCTGGCTTTTGTCACCGCAGCAGATGCGGCAACAGGATCAAGAGTAGGACCGACAATAAAAACGACCGATGTAAATGTTACCAATGGTCCCAGCAACTATAATATGTCTATTGATGTATGGTATGGTTATTCAGATGGCAGACGTATGGATGGCCAGTCGTCTCATCTTGTATTAAAATATTCTTATATCCCGGCCGTTAACGGAGAAATGAATGCTTCGTTCACTCTTTTGGAAGCATCAGGTTCAATGGCTCAGGACTGGAATAACCAGGGTACATTCAGAGATGTCGGCTGGGGATTTGGCGGCGCTGCCGGCTTGGATGCAAACTCAGTTTCTTATTGGGATGATATTATCAGAGTTGCCAATAATACCAAAATATGTCCCGGCAGAACTCAGGCAATTGTCGATTTAAAGGGCAATGTTCTGGCCTCTTACAGCGGAAGCAACGGAGCCGAGTCTGTGTTAACCATCAATCAGGCTGCTTATAACAAGTTTCTCAATGACAATAAATCAACCGAATCCGTAATCAAAAGCGTTTCCAGCAGCGTAAGTTATGCATATGTTGACGGCGTTCTCACTCCCATTGAAAAAGAAGTAATTGAGAGAGAAGATCACGATGTTTACAATCTTGCGGTAACCAAAACAGTCTCTCCGATAGTTCTTGATATCACGAACAGTGGAAAAATTCAGGCTTCAAACGGACAGTATCTCCCGCACGCAGGCGTAGACTTCAAAAACACAATTATAGCTGATTTTTATGGCGACGGTTTTGAAGTTGCTATGGAATGGGTTGGCCCTAATGATGGTCTGCTCGTCGCTCCTAAAGCTGACGGTACTGTCGATATGAGCTGCCTTTTCGGAACAGCCGGCGGATATGACAACGGTTATCAGAAACTTGCTCTCTATGCAGATGCCAACGGTATCGTAAAAGGTGACGCATTAAAAAGTCTCGCAGTATGGCAGGATGCCAACGGTAACGGTATTGCCGATGCCGGTGAAGTAAAATCCTGCACGGAGCTGGGAATCACTTCAATAAATGCAAATCACAAAATGTTTGCCAGCACATTCGAAATGAATGGCAAGACCCAGAAAATGTGGGATTGGTGGCCTAATGCCTGTGAGCTTCAGAAGATCGCCAGCAAATAAGCCTCAATAAGAGTTGTCTCAAAATAAAAGACAGCCGCTTTTTCAAGCGGCTGTCTTTTATTTTGATAATTTTATTTATGAGTTACGACGTAGGGAGCGGCAACTTTATAGTGAAGTTCGGGACAAACCCATTTATCACTGCCGCCGGATTGTTTTTTCACCTGCAGCTAACAGGATGGAGCCCAAAAATTAATTTACGGCGCGGATATAATCTGTTTTATGGAAAAAGATTTTTTGGCATCATTAATAATAACATTAATAACATTGCCGGAAATAACAGCACTGCCAGATTTCAAGATCTGCAGTGAACCGTCTTTATTGACCGATATTACCTTCGGGTTGTTGGAAGAAGCTTGAATTTTATAAGGAATATCCCCGGCAATTCTCGCTGTAATATGCGCCGTTTTGCCAATTTTTGGTGCCCCGGGAGTTATGCTGACAACGACCAGGCGTTCGTCATGGATAATGGGCGAGTCCATACCGACGATGCCTTTTTTATTGTCTTCTTCGCTGACAAAGTTTCGCTGCTCTTCATAATAGACGTCTTTTTGCCTGATCATAGATTGAGCACTGCCAAAAATTAATTTTGGCTTAGCAAGATCTGTCCGGTAGACTGAGCTGTAATCTTTTGCTATATAAAATTTTGCCGCTGTTTTTCCGCTATGATCTATTGCAGCAATGGCATAAAACCAAAAATCAATAAGCTTATCTTCCATTTTAAACTGATATTTGCTTTGTTTTAAATTAGCCCTGTGTTCTCAACCGGTAAACACCGCAAAAGAGCCGCAACCATTGACTCGCTGACCAAGAGATAGCGGGCGTTTTCAGCGGCACCCAATTTGTATACCCCGGTAAGAGAATCTGCTTTATTCCTTTTGTCTTCCACTACAAAACGGCCATCGTCTCTGCGGACAAAAGTTATCAGGATTTTCCTGTCGGCACTCTCATAACGGCCAACACTGTTTTGACCGAAAATAATCTCTCCGCTGAGAGTTTTTTGCGGTAAATTGAATGAAAAAAGAACTCTGCCGTTCCTTAGATCTAAAATTTCCAGGTTATTGACTTTTTTATTATTTTCCGGAAAATAATATCCCGATAAAGTGATAATTTCATTCTGCGGAGCGGCATAAGCCTTTCCCGAAGTGAGCAAAAACACAACCAAAAAGCATAGCAATACCTGTTTCAACATAAAAGCTCATCCTCCATCCGGTGCTTCCGGCTATATTTTTATAGTTCATCTATAATAAATCGGTTTGGTTAAAATATATTTATTTATTCTCAAAAACAAAATAAAAAGCCTTTAACAAAAAATGTTGAAGGCTTTTTATTTTATATAATTATTTGCTGTTATACTCTTCTAAGATATTGACCGGTTCTCGTATCAATTTGTAGAACCTCATCCATTTCAATAAACAGCGGCACCTGTATGGTTGCTCCTGTTTCAAGAGTAGCGGCTTTTGTGCCGCCTGTAGCCGTGTCTCCTTTGTAACCTGGTTCGGTCATTGTTACTTTGAGTTCTACAAAGTTTGGCACTTCAACGCCGAGAGGTGTTGTATCATGGAACATTATATGTAAATCCATACCTTCTTTGAGCCACTTTTTTGCATCTCCGACAAGATCTTCCATTATTGTTATCTGATCAAATGAATCGTTGTCCATGAAGGTATACTCATTATCGTTGGTATACAAAAACTGCATTGATTTTTTTTCGATATGCGCCTTTGTGAGTTTTTCTCCGGCTTTGAACGTCTTGTCAACGCAGTAACCGGTTCTGAGGTTTTTCAGCTTTGTTCTTACGAATGCAGAGCCTTTTCCCGGTTTTACATGCAGAAATTCGACAACAGTCATTAGCTGACCGTCCAGTTCAATCGTCATGCCGTTTTTAAAATCATTGGACGTAATCATGGTTTGCCTCCTGAATTTTGTGGCCTGTAAGCCTGTATCTGTAAAAAAAAAATTGTTTTTTTGGGAAAAATCAAACAATGTTTAAAAAATCATTAATTAACAACATCAGGCAAATATGGCTGTTTTTTATTGATGGGATATTAATATTGGACATAATTTGCAATTTTCCTGTTCAGATTTCCCGGATTATTGATTTTAAGCAGGATTTTTTGTGTGTGATTTTGAAATCTCATCATTGAAACATTTTCTTAGAAACTTTGTTTTATTTAAGTCAGGAGGAAAAGTTGTGGGCATCGTATCCAGTTTGCAGGAAATTTCCGATGTAGCGGCAGTTATTGAACTCGAGGGTGATATTGATTTTTCCATATCGCAAAAACTTAAAGAAGAGTTGCTTGGTGTTATCAATAAAGGCAAAATTAAACTTATTGTAGACCTGGAAAAAGTCAGATATATCGACAGCTCCGGTCTTGAATCTATAACGTCTACCCAAACCAAGGCTCAGGCTCTTCATGGAGATCTTTTTCTTGTTTGTGCGGAGCCTTCAATAAGAAAAATTTTTGATATAACAGGTCTTGACGAATATATACGTATTTTTGATGATCTGGAAAAAGCACGTACAGCGATTGGTTAATTAAAAATTATTGATAGAAAAAGGCTTACCCGTATCAGCGGATAAGCCATTTTTTTGTTATTCTATATGTTTTTTGAGCTCAATATTTATTTCCCTTAAATTTCTCATAGGGGATGATGAAATGAGCATTGTTCCCTTTATTTTTGAGATTTTGAATATGGTTGAGTAGAAGGTTTTTCCGTCGGCATCCTTTGAACTTTCAGCTATTTTTACCGGTTCCGCTGTTGTACACAGGTTGGTATTGATTGTTATTTTATCTTTTTCCAGCTTTATAGTATTCTTTTTTACGCTGCTGGCACTTTGTGACGATTGCATTACAGACGGGGATGAAGTGTGAACCGATATTTCACAGTCATAGAACACGTCATCCGGATAGATTTCGAATTCCGCCGCTTTATCAGAGCGGTACTCGAATGTCAGGACATTGCCTTTGAGCGGCATCTGTTCTTTTTGCCATCTGACATTTGAGATCGGAATTTCAGTTCTTAGCTCCCAATTTGTCTGAAAGGGAGTTTCCAGCTCACCTGAATTTAACATCCAGAAAACTCCTGCCGCTACCGTCAGAAAAAAAGATATGAAAAATAATGCTATTTTTGCTTTTGCCGACATCGGCTTGGGTGGAGCTGCGGGCTTTAATTCCTCGTAAGTATGTATTTCAGGAGTATATTCCTTAGGTATTTCCTTTGACAATTTGGAAGTATTATAGTAATCATCGCGGCTTCTTTTCAGTTCAATATCATCCGGAAACATTCCCGGGGGAAATTCCGGGGGCAGTTCTGCGAGTATTCTGCCTGAGGTATACTTTTTTTCGCTGTCAGCTGATTGCTTTATGCTGTTCAGGGAGATCAGGGCAACGTTTTTGCCGGGATTTCTTCCCACAACGGTGTTTATCAGCCTGTCGAGAGACTCGTCTTTGTTTTCTCCTAAATCCAATGTAAGCAGGATTTCTTTGTCATCTATGTTTTCACTGATTCCGGAAGAAACAAACAGCAATATGTCTCCCTCTTTGATTTCGAGTTTATATGTGTCTATCTGCGGTATAATCGTTGTTCCCATAAGGATATTTTTTGTTCTGTTTTTGTATGAATCCGTTTTTATGGGAATGAAAACGCTGTCTTTTAACTGAAGATTGTATAGAATGGAGCCCCTCAGTAACAGAGTGTTTATGTTGCCGCTGCTACCGATATAGAGGGTGTTGCCGTTTAGAATTCCGACGGCCAGCGATGCTTCCGTAAATGACTCCTGATGCCTCATCGCCACGAGCTTACTGTTTACTTCAGTGAACAGTGTTGTTATTTTTGAATGCATAACTTCCAATTCGTTCGTTGCGGAATCATCGTTGCTGAAGAAATTTGACAGGAAGATCTGTTTTACGGTTGCAAGAATATTGTTGCAAACCGTCAGTTGTGTCTCTTTTGATTCGGCCAGAGCCATTATTGACTGCGATATTGTATCCGCAGATGAATTCATATCAAGATAGCTTAATGCTCTTCCCGTTGTATGCGGGGTGTCAATGTTGCCGGATTTGCTCTCTATGCTTATTTTTAGCTTGCTTTTTGCCATTCTATGCTTCCCTCACAGAAAATATGTTTTTATAATTCCTCCTATTTGTTTTTTTCCCTCCAGCATTGCAGTTTTAAATGCTTTGTAAGGCAAATATCCAATGGGGCTTGCCTCTATCTTAGATCAACTTGATTTAACATAGCCTATGTCAATCAGGTAAAAGCCATCCGGCAATATCCGTAGGTGTAATAAATTTGATAATGGTCACGGCATATTTGTAAAGTATTGTCTACATTTTTACAAGTTGCTCTAAGAATATATTTTATAGTATAATATAGGTGCTGTATTATAGAAAATATTTTGTTAGAGGTTAGTTGTGAGAAACGAATCCTGGGCTAATTACATCAAAGAAAAGCGTAAACTGAAGAAGCTCACAAGAAGACAGCTTGCAATACTTACGAAAGTAGATCCAAGCTATTTAACTCTTATTGAGCGCGACGGATACGTTCCCAGAAGGGATAAGGTTTTGGGATTTGCTTCTGTTCTTGATATAGATCCCGGAGAGATGCTTTTAATGGCGGGGTATGCTCCGTATATTGATTCTTCATCCGAAAATAATGATGCTTTTATAAATTCAAAATTGTTTAATCAGGAACTTTTTTCCATTGTAAAATTTTTATCGGAGCTCGATGCCAAAGAGCAGCTAAGGGCCCTTGAAGTTGTCAGGACATGTTTGAGTGCCGTAGGATTTAATCTGCCTGTATAGTTTTTTCGTCAACCCATTCTTCCCAGAATTCGCAATGAGATTTTCTGGTTTCATTTATTTCGTTTTCTGCCGGTACCATAAGAAAATATTCTTTTTTTGTTTTCTCACCATAAACACTGCAGCGGAACTGAATATATTCAGTATCGGCAATGTTGGCAAACTCTCTTCCGGAATCTTCAAGAAAAAAGTGTTTGCAGGTTATGCACTGGCCTGTTTTGAAGTCTTTAAATGATGACATTTAGCTTACTCTTTATCGCTATATTGACATTTTGTGCGGGATTTTTCAGATTTTCCTCGGTTTTTATGATTATACCGCTTTCCGTATCTTCAAGGCTGAAAATCGATTGCCGGCCATTTATACTGCCTTTGTAAATTCCGTCGGGCGGGAGAATTTTTCTCTCGGGTTTTGACAGTTTCAGCGTGTTTTCATCCGGCTTCAGGATTGCCAGGCTGGTTATTGCGTATGGCCTGCCGAGCAGCTGCTCAGCCATTTCCATGTGGCCTTTTTTAATAAACTGCCGTATTTGCGTGCTGCTTATCGGTGTCTTTTCATAAGATACCGGGGAGATTTTTTCTGTCTGAAAACCGAACTTCATTCCGTAGCTGTATAATAATTCGGCATCTCCGGCGCCGTTTTTCCCAAAGCGGTAATTGTAGCCGATAAAAATATGTTTGGCTTTTAATTTTTCGACAATTACCGATTCAATAAACCTTTCCGGACTTAGATTGAGCATGTTTTCGGTAAATTCACTCCAGATAATGAAATCAATTCTCGAGTCATTATTGAGCAATGCCAGTTTTTCGTCAAAAGTGGTTATTTGAGCCGGAGCTTTTTCAGAATTCAATATTGTTTTGGGATGGTTTGAAAAAGTAAATACGGCTGCCGGCCTTAGTGAAACTGCTTCAATGATTCTTTGGTGACCTTTGTGATAGCCGTCAAAAAAACCTAGGGCTAAGCCAATTTCATCCTGCAGGGCACTTAGATTTTTAAGATTGATTATAATAGCCATTTTTAATTGGAAGTGACAATGGCGTCGAAACCTTCTTTTTTGAGTTGTTCTGCTTTATCTTTTGCTTCCTGCTGTGATGAGGTGCTGTTTACTATTTTTACTTTGTAAAATTCTTTGTCCCCGGAAGTAACTTTTTCGATAGTAGCCGTATGTCCTTTTTGCTTCAGCTCTTCAGCCATTTTTCCGGCATTTTCCTGATTTGAAAAAGAGCCCATTTGCAGGTTATATCCTGATGAATCGGATTTTTTAGCTTCCTTGGAGCTTTCCGTAACGGCCGTTGGCTTGGGAATTGCATCCGTTGGCGGTGCTGTTGCCGGTTCTTTTTTAGGTTTGTTTTCTGTTTTATTGTCGGTTTTGTTATCAGGCCCGGTAACTGTTTCCTGCGGGGACTGCTGTTCCTGTTTGGGCGTATCTGTTTTTGCCGTGTTTTCCGTTTCTTTGGCCTTGGGTTCTTCTTTTGGAGTATCATTGGCTGTAGGAAGTTCCGGCGGTTCCTGTTTTGCAGGTTCCTGTACGACAGGTATATCCTTCGCATTCAGAGATTTTATTGACTGATCATCAATGCCGGGAATAGGATCATCTATATTTCTGAAGTCATTTATGTCCGGTTCCGTTTCATTTTTGCTTAAAGCCGCTGTCTTGCTGATGTTCCCGTGGCTGTCAACCTCCACTATCGTTTTCCAGGCTTTGGGTTTTTGTACCGCCGCCACGGAAGCATCTTCTTTGCCGGGCAGTATTTTTGTCGCTGTCAGATAGTTGCCCACCCAACTGCCGGCGGCAAGGGATATCCACACTATTACAATTGTTACGATGAGAACTTTAATCCAAAAATAATCTTTGTAGTTCTCGTTGTCATCGTCTTCTTTGTCCGAACGTTTTTTGTTATCATTTTCCATTAGCAATAGGCCTCGCTATATTTTTTGGTTGTTGTTAAATACAACCATTATCCATGTTTGAGCATACCACAATAAACAAAAACCGGGTTTATTTGTGGTGCGGCAGAGACGCATAAAGATTCTCGGGTTTCGATTTTTTCTATAAAAAAGGATAGATTCCTTCCTTTATTTTTTTATAAGTTTATCGCATTGTGATTGCGGCGGTTAGGGCGTATACGGTTCTGGCTCCATTTTTTTTCAGCAATGAGGCGATCTGTAACAGGGTTGCGCCGGTAGTAGTTATGTCGTCTACGATGATAATGTTTTTGTTTTCAATACTCTTAATATTTTTTATGATAAATGCATTTTTTATGTTTTTGAATCTTTCCGTTTTGCTGAGACAGTGCATGTATGCGGTATTTTTTATTCTTCCGACAATATTGTTATCATAACTTATTTTTAATCGTCCGGAAATATTTTTAGCCAGCAGAAGCGACTGATTGAAGCCTCTGGTTCTTTCTCTTTTCTGATGCAGGGGGACGGGTATAAGTATTGTATTTTCTTTTTCGCCTGCAGCTATATTCGGCAAAATAGTCTCTGACATATAGGATGCGATAAAAGGTGCGGCTTGCTTTTTTTTATGGAATTTAAACTTTGTGATCAGCGTCTTCATACTGCCGGAGTAGGGGGAGTAGCAAAATAGTTTGTCTAGCGGCTGTTTTGTTTCTATAATGCGGCAATTAAGGGGTTTGAACGTTTTTTCACATTTTTCGCAGACAATGCTGCCGGTAACACCGCAAATCAGGCATTTTTCAGGAAAAATCAGGTCTGCAAGATACTCAATTATTTTTTTCAGCATTCGGAGTTTTCTGCGCTTTTTTTGCCGTCAGTAATATTTTTATTGCGAATTTGGGCAGAGCCATCATTCTTTTCCATCTCGACGGCTCTTTGTATAACCTGTAAAACCATTCGAGGCCGAGCTTTATCATCCATCCGGGGGCTCTGTCTACCTTGCCGGACATAACATCCAGACTGCCTCCGACGCCTATTCCTACCGGAATATCAAGTTCCCCGGCGTTTTCGATATACCACAGTTCCTGTTTAGGGGAGCCCAGTGCAAGAAACAATATATCCGGCGATGTTTGTCTGAGCATCGTTTTTACTTCGGAGTCATCTTCAAAAAAACCGTGATATTCCCCGACGATATTTGCATCGGGATATTTTTTCAAAAGCTGTATTTTTGCTTCCTGTGCGGTTCCCGGAGCGGCTCCGAAAAAGAAAAGTTTCCATTTTTTTCTACCGGATAGCTCTACAAGTCTTTCAAGCAATTCTACTCCGGCCACTTTTTCTTTTACATGATACCCATATTTTTTGGCAGCCCACAGCAGCCCCACTCCATCGGCACAAACAAGAGAAGCATTATTGACGATATTTTTAAATACCTCGTCCGACTGGGCTTTCATAACCATTTCCGTTCCCAGTGTTACGATGAGATTTTGTCTGTCTCTTTTCCTGATGAAGCCGTCGATGGCTTCAATGGTGTGATTAAAATTGACGTTATGGAGTTTTACTCCGAGTATTCTTATTTCTTCAAACATCAGCAAGTGTCCCCATCTGTTATTTAGAGGATCTTCCTTTTTTTCACAGAAAGATCTTTTTTGACAATTAAGTCCCTATCGGAGAAGCACTACCTATGGTTTATTTTTGTAAAAGCGGTTTGATGATTATTAAAGGAAGTGACGGAACTTACCATTATTTTAATCCGCAGAACTCTTTGAAAGAAGTATCTTCGTATATTTGGTCAAATGATTCCCTGTCCGAATTTCATATTGAGTTTGAGCCTGGAGAAGCTGATGCTCATAATATCTTTTATATTGATCCGCCGAAAGAAGCTGTACACAGGCTGCGCTCAAGATCGTCCGCTTCCATTATGGACGACAAATATTATACGGATACGGAGTATTAATACCGCTGGCTTACTTATGTCTCGTCTATTATCGGAGCCGACAGATGTAACGTAAAGGTACTGCCTTTGCCGTAAGTGCTATCGACAGTTATGTTCCCGCCATGTGCTTCAACTATAAATTTTGCAATAGACAAACCGAGGCCGCGCCCTTCTTTTTTCAGCGATTTTTTAGGCTCAACCCTATAGAACCGTTCAAAAATTCTGTCTTTTTCCGTTTCGGGAATTCCCATGCCGTTGTCTTCTACGCTTATGAGAGTTTCTCTGTCTGTTTTCTTAAGGCTAACAGAAACCGAGCCTCCGTCATTAGAGTACTTAACGGCATTGTCAATGAGTATGATCAGAACCTGTCTTATCCTGTCTTCGTCTATGTCAAGCATCAGCGGTTTCTCAGGTATGGAATAGGATACGCTTACACCTGATTTTTTTGTATAAGGCTGCATGATAGCATGAACTTTTTTTATCAGTTCGCAGATATCGGTCTCGTGACAGAGCATTTGCACCTGCCTTGCGTCGATCATTGATATATCGAGAAGATCGTTGATCAGCCTCTCAAGCCTGTGAGCTTCATCACTGATGATCTTTATGAATTTAACGCAAAGCCCGTCATCAAACATCGCCCCCTCAAGAAGTGATTCGGCATATCCCTTAATACAGGTAAGCGGAGTTCTCAGTTCATGTGAGATGTTGGAAATAAGGTTCGCCATTATCCTTTCGAGATGAGCCTGCAGCGATGCGTCGCGGTGAGCTTCTGCCAGCAGTCTGTCCGGCTCAAGCCCGCATGATGATTTTATTATTGTATATCCGCTGTTGAAGTAGACATGGTCTGCCACTTCATGATAGCTGCTGTGTTCCTGAACAATCATTTTCAGCTTTTGCAGAATCCTTGTTGATACCAGTTTCAAATCGGTATCGGAAAAACAGCTTTTACGCCTCGGCGGGGACAGCAGCAGCAGAACAAAACGGCCGGGGTGGTTGAGATCTACCACAATACAGTCATCTTCCCTGCAAAGACGGCCCCTTTGTTCCGTAACCGTCTCTCCTATATGAGAGAGAAGGCGGTTTACCGCATCTTCGCCATGTGTCTGCTGAAGTTCATGAAAATCCATTATGTCAAAGAAGATATATCCTACTTCTTTTCCCTGTTCCATATAGGATTCTACTCTTGAATGTGTTGAGGATAGAGTTCCTAGCTTTGTTACCTCATCAAGTGTCACGGTAAATAGTCCTTTCTCAGATAGTTCTAGTTTGCAAGTAATAAGGAAAATGTGAATTTGGTTCCTTTATCGGGCTCACTTTTTATTTCTATTTTTCCGGACATTTCTTCTATTAATTCTTTTGTTATGGACAATCCGAGTCCTGTGCCGCCCAGTTGTGCTGCGGGACCTTCCTGAACTCTGTAAAAACGCTCAAAAAGCTTATCCATGTGCTCTTTGGCTATGCCTATTCCGGTATCTGTGACGGATATTTTTAAGTAACGGCCTGCGTCCATAGCATCTATTTTTATTTCGCCGGATTTTTTTATGCCGGTATATTTTACGGCATTGTCGATTATATTTATAAAAACCTGTTTAAGACTGTCTTCTATTGCCATAACGAGAGGCAATCCGCTCGGAAGTTCTGCTGTTATGGTGATATTTTTCTGTTCCGCAACTGAACTGAAAAGATGAACTGCTTCATCAAGTACTTTCGTTACCGATACAGGCTTCATTTGCTGCGGTGATGCTTTCTGTCCGGTTTTGCTCATTTCCAGCATACTCATAATCAGCCGCGTCATTCTATTTGTTTCGTCATTAATTATTTGCAAAAATTTGCGGCTTATTTCGGGATTTGAGCAATAACTCTCTTCCAGTAATGTTTCGACATACCCTTTTATGGCTGTCAGCGGTGTTTTAAGCTCATGTGATATATTGGCAACATAATTGTTAAGCGCTTCTTCTATACGGGCGAAATCAGATAAATCTCTCAGTATAACAATGGCCCCTAACACTTTTCCGTCATCATTAAGGGCCTGAAACAGTTTTATTTGAAAAGGTCTGTTATGCTGAAGTATAATAATTTTTTCAATGGAATTAGGATTTTGATCCCTTGCCATTGACAGAACGAGCTTATTAAATTCCGAAACTAAAATTACATCCCAGATTTTTTTACCTAAAGAATCTTTAGGAGTAATATTAAATATGTCTCCGGCTCGTTTGTTAAGCAATTTTATAACGCCGTTTTTGTCTATTGCAATTGTGGCGTCTTCAAGATTCTCAATAGCAATGTCCTGAAGCTTGCTCTCTTTGCGGGACATTAATCTTTTCCCTCATACTGGAATTTATATCCTATTCCATGAACAGTTCTTAAAAAGCGGGGATTAGCGGCGTCTTCCTCTATTTTCTGCCGCAGCCGCCTCATATGAACGTCTACGGTTCTGGTGTCTCCCAGATAATCATATCCCCACAACTGCTCAAGTAAAAAGTCTCTTGTAAAAACTTTGCCCGGATTTGTCGCCAATAATTTCAGCAGATCGAATTCTTTAGGTTTAAGATCTACTTCGTTTCCTTTTAGCCTGACCTCATGCTTCATAAGGTTGATCGTCAGTTCTTCAAATGTGAGTTCATCTTTTTCATCAAGCTTGGAACTTGTACGTCTGAGAACAGCTTTGACCCTTGCTACTAGTTCACGAGGTGAGAAAGGTTTTGTAACGTAATCGTCGGCACCCAATTCAAGACCGAGAATTTTGTCAATTTCTTCGCCTTTGGCCGTTGCCATAATAATAGGTATTCTGGTTTCTTTGCGTATTATTCTGCATACTTCAAGTCCGCCTTGACCGGGAAGCATGATGTCAAGAACGATCAAATCGGGACGCTCCTGTTTTGCAAGCGTGACGGCTTCAAATCCGTCATATGCATTGATAACCTCATAACCTTCTTTTTCCAGGTTGTATTTTAATAGCTCGACAATATTTCTTTCATCGTCAACCACAAGGATTTTTTCCTTGGCCATCAGATTTAATCCCCCTTTTTTTGGGTTTTATAAGAATTCTATTTTAGGGCGAAGATTGCCGCCATACGGCCGGTATCTCTTTTGTCTCGTCTGTAAGAATAAAACAAATCACTGTTACAGGAAGTGCATTTTTCCGCAACTGAAATATTTTCCGATAGTAATCCGCTTTTAAGCAATAGTCCTTTATTGATGTCCCATAAATTTATATGATACTTTCCACTATTATTTGATGCTGAAATATATAAATCCTTCCAATCGGGAAATGCACTGATGAATTCTTGTGCCACATCGGCATCCACCTCGAAGCAGCATTTGCCGATGGAAGGGGCAATCGCGGCAAGACATTGCTGCGGATCCGTTCCGTATTCGGCTTTCATTGCTTCAATTGTGTTTGTTACTATTTTTGCGGCCGTACCTCTCCAGCCGGCATGGACGAGAGCAATAGCCGGCGTTTTTCTATCAAGTATAAACACAGGTACGCAATCGGCATAAAGAATTACCAGAGGTTCATTCGGCAGATGTGTCATTACCGCATCGGCAATGGTTTTACCATTATTGTCTTCCCTGTTTTTGATCGCATAGACTTTATTGCCGTGTTCAAGATCTATTGACTCCGATGGATAGTATCCTATTGCCTTCTCTATCAAATCCCTGTTTGCGGCAACATTTTCTTCTGAATCCATAGTTGTCTTTCCGGGATTGAGCGTTGCATAGTTCCCTGAGCTGACGCCGCTATGTCTTGTCGTGAAGCAGTGAGTGACCTGTCCTGATTTTTCAAAATTGCCGAAAACGCAATATTTTACGTTTTTATTTTCTTTTATGCCGCATTCTTTGTTCATAAAGCATATACCATCCGTTTTTTAACCTGTTCGGTTGATTAATTATACTACATAACACATAGTTTATTCCAGCCAGCCGGTTCATCAGGCCCGCGTTCTCTTAAATAGGCAGTGACGTCAATATTTTTTTTCTTTGCTTCCCTGATAAACCCGTTTAATGAGATTTCGCCGTTTAATCCTTCCATTATTTGCGCAAGCTTCCTGTCTCCTCTTGAAAGAATTCCCTGCAATATGGAGTCTTTCGGATTTTCACCCTGTACGTTCACGCCGGCAGGGATGCCGGATTTTATAATTGCCAGCCTTCTGTTTATTGTTTCAAGATCTGCCTGTGCGGCTCTTTCAAGCCCGGTTGACGCTTTCGGGACGAAGGGAGCAATGGATGCGGTGATTTGAATGTTTTTTTCTTTTCTCATCGAGCGTATTTTTGTTAGCATGCGGCTTATTTCGGCAGCATCTTCGTCCTTTTCTCCCGGCAGTCCGAGCATAAAATAAAGTCTTATGGAACTGATTCCGTTGTCGATAGCTTTTTGCAGTCCATCATAGAATATATTGTCGCTCATTTTTTTGCCGATGGATATTCTCAGAGTTTCGCTCCCGCTCTCCGGAGCAATTGTTATTATTCCATTGCCTTCGTTAAGGATAAAATCAAGTGTGATTTCGTCAAGCCTGTCAACTCTTAATGAGGAAAACCCTATCTTGATATTTTTTTTTCTAAAATAACCGAGAATCGCGGAAAATTCAGGATGGGTATTTATGCATGCGCCAATCAGGCCTACTTTTTTCACCACATCTCCGGCATCTTCAATGCTTGCGAAAATGTCTGCGGCTTTTCTGTATTTCAGCTTCCCAAAACAGTTTCCAACGGCACAAAAGTTGCATGCAAAAGGGCAGCCTGTCATTATTTCCATTAGAAAGGTATTTTTAAACTCGGTATGTTCCGACAGTATTGCGGAGTCAAAAAAAGCATTTTTAATTACCGGCTCAGAAATGAGTTTACCGGCAGACTGACGAGTATGCTGGCCTGGATCTGCATGAATTGACGGAACATACACTCCTTTTATTTCCGATAGCTTCTTAAGAAGTGTTTCTCTGGTTTTATTCCGCTTTATGGCCTCTGTAACAAGGTTTAGGGTGTTTTCCGCTCTTCCGATTATGATAAAATCCATAAAGTCGGCAATCGGTTCGGGATTTAGATATGTAACGGCACCGCCGCAGAAAACAAGCGGATCAAAATCCTGTCTTTCTCTTGAAAACAGGGGGATATTCGTCATCTGCAGAATTGATACAACATTTAAAAAATCAGGTTCGAATGATATTGAAAATGCAAGAACGTCGAAATCATGCAACTGCTTTTGAGTCTCCAGCGAACGGAGGTTTTTCTCTTTTCTGAAAAACGGCACATATTGCTTTTCAGGGTAAAAAGCTCTCTCGCAGGATATGGTCAAATATTTGTTGAATAAAGCGTACAAGGCATGAAAGCCGAGATTTGACATTCCGACGGAATACCTGTTAGGGTATACCAGTGCGACGGAAAGATCACCGCCGTTTGTGCGTTTTATAATAGCAGTTTCTTTTTCGTATAGTTTTTTTGCCTCTAAAATCCAGTCCCATTTCATATGAATATTAGTTCCTAAAAGTAGTGTTGACTAAAATATTCTTTTAAGTATACTATGAATTAATAATGATTGTAAAGTTTACGAGTATTCGTCTGGCGTCGCGATAACATGGCGCTTTACATTTTTCTTGAAGACGGAGTGAGCGCATGGTTAATGTAAGGGTGAGAGTAGGTGTTTTGATCCTCAACGACAATAAAATTCTTTTGGTTGAGCATCAGAAAAACGGTGTCAGTTATTGGCTCATACCCGGGGGCGGTCTTGATTTTGGTGAGACTGTTGTTCAATGTGCCAAGCGTGAGGTTAAGGAAGAAACCAATCTGGATATAGACCTCGGCAGGTTTCTGTTCAGTTCTGAAAGTATTGCTCCCGACGGTTCCAGACATGTCGTAAATCTGTTCTTTTTGGGACATATTGAGAACAGTTGTATTCAGGAGCTTAGGGTAGGAGAAGAAGAACGGCTTAAAAGCGTATCTTTTATTGATATAAATGAACTTGATACGATAGAACTGCATCCGCCTTTCGGCCAGCAGCTCAAAAGAATGCTTTTGGACGGCCTGACCGAGGAAAATTCAAGATCGGAGCAGTATCTGGGAAATTTCTGGAAGAATTATCCGGTTCTTTAACTATAAATGAGTTCATTGATTTCTTTTATAAATTGCGGCAGAAAAAACGGTGCAAAAGTTATTTGCATCGTTTTTATTTTATTTGCTCTGCTTTTTGGTGAGAGTTTTTTGCCGCAGCGTTTTCAATTTACCGCCCGTTTAGCTGTTTCGGCCATTTCGCTGTACCAGTATGCAGTCAGCGGCAACCTGCGCCGTATGGGAATAAGAATCTGCAAATATGAGCCGACCTGCAGCGAATATACGAAACAGTCAATCATCCGCCATGGAACTCTGAAAGGTTCGCTGCTTGGTGTCTGGCGAATCGGCCGGTGTAATCCCTGTTCGCGCGGCGGATACGATCCTGTTAAATAAGTTTTTCAAAAATAAGCAGGTATTCTATAATGGGAACGTAAAATTGAGATGTTAAATTGTAGGAAATTTTAATATTTTTTACATAATTTTAATACTTTTAATTTTGTTGTAAGATATTTGTTTGTTTTGTAATGATATAATAGATATAGAGCATTAATTAAAAAAATTAAGCGGAGGTTCTTTTTATTATGTTTGGAAATATTTCATCACTATCGGGATTGGGTAATATGGGTGGGATTTCCTGTATGCCGCAAATTTCTCTGGGTCTTTCGGTTAATATAAACTCCGGTGTAAATATGGCGGACCGTCTTGGGTTGTCAGGGGATATGAAAGAAGGCTTCTCTTCGAATCCGATTGCCTCAATGATGGGTTCTTCTCCATGTATGGGTATGGGAAGCGGCATGGGCATGGTTCCGGGATTTGGCGGATCATGTAACCAAATGGGCAGTATGTTCGGCGGAATGATGCAAATGATGATGCAGCAACAACAGCAGCAAATGCTCATGATGATGATGATGCTTATGATGATGATGCAACAGCAGCAAAACGGTTTCGGCGGCGGTATGGGAATGCCAGGGATGAGCGATGTCGGCGGATCCGGCGGAGGATATGGATCTCCTGTTGGAATGAGCACGCCGGGAGCATCTTCGGGAGGAAGTCCGGTTCAGAGTGCCGGCTCATCTTCTCCTGTAAATCAGGCCGGACCTAATGGCGTCGGCGGCGATATCGTGAATATAGCCGCGTCAAGACTGGGAGATCCTTATAGTCAGGAGAAAAGAGGTCAGGGCCGATTTACCGATTGTTCTTATCTGACACAATGGAGCTATAAACAGAAAGGCATAAAGCTTGAGGGAACTGCCGGAGAACAGCTTAGGCAAGCCGAGAAAAATGGCTGGACGATCAGTAAAGATCAGCTTCAGCCGGGAGACCTGGTATTTTGGGGCGGCAATTCAAGCCGATATAAAGGCTGTGGCCATGTCGGTATCTATGCCGGAGACGGTTATTGTATTGAGGCAAGTAGCAGTAAGGGGCAGGTTGTAAAAAGAAAAATGTGGGGCAACCCAATCGGTTACGCGCGCCCTCAAAAATAGTATTTTGATATGATTTTAGTATAGCTTTAGGTATATTTCTGTAGAATTTTTCTTACTAATTTTTTAAGTTTATTCCCTGTTTATTTTGAAGGAGTGTATAATGTTATCTAATATATCTTCATTTAATAATGTTTCTGTCGGCGGAATGAATCCGCTGTTTTCCGCGAATGCTTTGCCTGCGGCATTGTCAAATGTTGCAATGCCTGCTAGAGATTCGTCTGCAATATCGGCCGATATTCGAGAGGCTTTTACGTCAGGAATGTCCTTGCCGGGAATGAATAATGATTTGGGGCTTGGCTTTAACTCGGGAATGGGCATGGTTCCCGGATTTTCATCGGCGGCAAACCTTGCGGGCAGTATGTTTGGCGGGCAGGCGCAATATTCCGATGTGTATATGCAGATGATGGTACTCATGCAGATGCTGCAGATGATGAATGCCCAGGGAATGGATTCTGCTGCGCCTTCATCCGTATCTCCGTCTTCTTCCGGACATTCGTCTTCGTCTGCAGGTTCGGGAAAATCTTCCGCGAAACGTTCGTCCTCTTCCAAGTCGGGCTCTTCTTCAGGGAAAAAGAGTTCGGGAAAAAAGAGCTCAGGAGAATCGTCAAAAACATCTTCATCGGAGAGAACGTCATCTTCGTCTTCCGGCAAGAGTTCCGAATCTGCTTCCGTGAAAACGGCGGCGGCGTCTTCACGGGCGGAAAGCATTTCTGTGCAGTCTTCATCCGGTTCTTCCTCCTCTGCAACTGTTTCTCAGGGCGCTTCAGTGTCAGGGACCCGATCGTCTTCCGAGCGCAAAACAGATGAATTTGGAGTAATTCCTTCGATAGATGATCCTTTGCCGGAGCCTATTGCCACAAAAGGCGAGGCGAAGGATGGCAGAGTTCCGATAGATCGTTTTGAGGATAATCCTGACATACCCGATTTTATCGGTAAGGGTGATAAGGCTATCAGCAAGGAGTTTGGAGAACCTGGAGACTTGAAGAATATGGTTGATATAGAAGTTCCTGGCGGCCCGGGTGGAGCGATGAAGACGCTTAAATGTAACAGAAAAATTGCAGATCGCCTTACGGCTGTTTATGAGGAACTGCAAGCTAGAGGCCTGTCCGGCAATATAGTAGAAGACGGCGGACATAGTTTCCAGGACAGAACTACAAGGAATGGCAATAGAAGCCTTCATTCCTGGGGCATTGCCGTTGATGTGAATTGTGCAGGCAATGCGTATGGCCAGAGGAACCAGACGGAAGAGCAAAGGTTGATCGCTCAGGTTTTTGCAAAATACGGATTCCAGCAGCTTGCTTATGATCCGATGCATTTTCAATTCTGTCTGAGATTTCCATCAGATAAATAAATTTTTACTTTGTTGATGAAATTGGAGGAGAATGTAAATTCTCAGAGAACTATTCTTTTAGCATCGCAGTAATATTGTTTATTTTATAAATTTAAAAATATCTTCAAGTAGGGGACCTGCTTAAAATTTTGGCAGTTTCCCCTTTTTTATTTTTTAAGAGTTTATTCGGTCCCCGGTTTCTTTGGGGGGAGAAATTAGTCTTTTGACTTTTTGGGGACCTTATAAACATTTTTTAATTACAAACTTTTTTCACCCTACACTTAAAATAGAGCGGTAGTTTATTTATGGCAGTTGATGATTTTTATTGCGGCTATACAAATATGCCGTTTGATATTGAGACGGCCGGAAAGCTGGGATTTACATTTCCTCAGATATATGAAAATCCTGAAATTATGGCTTTGCTGTCGTTTGAATCTGCGAAGGCAAATGGGACAATCTTTTGTTCTTTGCCATTTGGCAGTACCGTAGAGGCCGAGGCTTTTGGTGCCGATGTTTTCCATGGCGATGGGATGTCAGGCCCGAGGATTGGAAAATATGTTTATGATGAAGTTGATAAACTGACAGGTTTACCTGTGATTGATTTTTCCTCAGGACCTGTAGCCGCAGTCCTTAAAGCCTGTTCCCTGTTGAAAAAAATGGGAGGAAACGTTGCG
This sequence comes from Candidatus Xenobia bacterium, assembly GCA_031551355.1. Taxonomy (GTDB): domain Bacteria; phylum Vulcanimicrobiota; class CADAWZ01; order CADAWZ01; family CADAWZ01; genus JAVBNT01. The sequence goes on from JAVBNT010000005.1 coordinate 44,459, forward strand.
CTTGAGATTAGCGGGCCAATTACTATTTTAAACAGTCTTATTGATATGGCTTTGCTGATAAAAGCCTGGAGAAAAAGGGAAGAGCTGATTGAGAACGTGTTCTCCCGGATAATGAAAGAACTCTTAATTTATACGGAAAGAGCGTATGCTTCGGGAGTGGAAATTTTGTGTTATGCCGATCCTACCGGCAGTTTGTCGATACTCGGTCCCAAATATTCGGAATTTTTAGCCGAAAGGTTTATTGTTCCGTTTTTGGAAAACGCCATTTCTTTAATACCTGATGGCTCAGTTTTGCATTTGTGTCCTAAAACTTCGGCAATCCTCCTTAAATTGGGGCTTGCGGAGTGGAACCATGTGCCCTTGGAAAAATCCATGACGTATCATACAGCTTTTTTTATGCTGCGCGATCGGGTTAAGATTATCGGTCAGAACTGTATAAAGAATCCAAATGTCACGGTGGACGAGATAAAAGAACTGATTTTAGGAAAGTTTTAATTTTTGTTGCAAAGGAGCTATGAATGCATAAAGATGATCAAATGACTTCAAGTGAAAGAGTCGGAAATTTTCTTCAGGGGAAGGAAATTGACAGAATACCGATTATGCCTTTATTCGTTACCGTTTCAGGAAAAGCCGCCGGCATGACTCATCGTGAAAAGAGAAGCAGTGCCGCTAATGAGGCAAAAGCACAGCTTGCATGCCATGAACGGTTTGGCAACGATCTGCTGATAATGGAATACGGGTTGCATGGTATTGGCAAAGCCCTGGGGACTAAAGCCAATGACCCTGAAAACGGCGTCCCTGCGCTGATTGAATTTGCTCTTGCTGATTTGAATAACCTTGACGTGCTTGATATGGCAAAACTCGAACGGAAAAACGACGCTAATTTTCAGCGTATTTATGAAGCTGTACAGTTGGCATACGAACAGTCTAATCAGGAGGTTCCCGTAGGTGTACTCATAAGCGGTCCCTTTACGGCCGCTGCAAGCATATACCAGACGGAGTTTCTTTTGCGGGCAATGAGAAAGAATCCTCAGCAATTGCATAAACTTATCGGCTTTTGCACTGAAGCACTAAAAATGATCTGCAAGGAGTTTGTTGCCATAGGGGCGGTCATCGGACTTTGCGATCCTATCGCTTCCGGCACTATTTTGAGACAGAAGCAGTATCAGGAGTTTGTCCTCCCCTATACAACCGATTTAATCAAGCAGCTGCGCGACGTAAACGGGATGATTTGCTACCATATTTGCGGCGATACTTCATCATTGGTTGAGGATATGGTCTCCACCGGCTGCAGCATGCTTAGTATAGACAACTGTGTCGATCTGGAAGCCACAAAGCATAAAGTTGGTGATAAGATATGCCTTGTCGGTAATGTCGATCCTGTGAAAAACTTCATGATGGGCACAGCGGAAGAAATGGATGAAGCAGTTAAGGACTGTTTCCGCAAAGCGTATGACAATCCTTGCGGTTATGTTCTTTCTTCCGGATGTGATCTGCCGGTTGATGTTCCGCTTGAAAATATGGACGCCTTTATGGCGGCCGGCAGAAAATACGGCCGCTGGCCTCTTAATCCTGACCTGTATGTTTAACTTGTTGAAATTATACTTTTAATATTTTAGGAGAAAAAAATGGCCGATAAAAGAGAATATCTGCAAAAATTGTCCGACTGCGTCTTTGAGATGGAAGATGTTGAAGTTATTGAAGTTGCCGAAAAATATCTGCAGGAAGGCTATCCTGCTTTTGACGGCGTGATGGAAGGACTTGTCGACGGAATGAACAGGGCAAGTAAAATGTATGATGAGGAAGAGTATTTCGTTTCCGATCTTTTACTGTGTTCCGACGCCATGTATGCCGGCCTTGGTGTTCTGCGGCCGCACCTTCCGGACGAAGACAAGAATGCCGATAAGCCCAAAGCCGTGATCGGCGTTGTGGAAGGAGATACTCATGATATAGGCAAAAACCTCGTTAAAATTATGATGGAAACCGCCGGTTTTGAGATGTACGATCTTGGCAGGGACGTGCCGATTGAGTCCTTTATTGCCAAGGCAAAGGAAGTCGGAGCCGATATGCTCTGCCTGTCAACTCTTATGACGACAACTATGGCCGGAATGACTAAAGCCGTTAATTTGCTTGTTGAAGAAAAAATGAGGGATAAAGTTCTCGTTCTCATCGGCGGCGGGCCGATATCTCAGGCTTTTGCCGATAAAATAGGGGCTGACGGATACGCGGCTAATGCAGTTGAGGCTGTTAAGACTGCCAAAAAATTGATGTCGAAAAGGTGCGGTGTTCCATGTTAACGGAGAAAGAAAGGCTTAAAAGAGCCGTTTTGCTTGAAGAAACGGACCGCCCTCCGTGTATATGTCCCGGCGGCATGATGAACATGGTTACGAGGGAAATAATGGAGACCGTCAATATCGTCTGGCCGCAGGCCCATACGGAGCCGCAGCTGATGGCAGGCCTTGCAAAAGCATCATATGAACTTGATTGCTTTGAAAATTACGGACTGCCGTTTTGTATGACGGTTGAGGTTGAGTTGATGGGAGCAAAGGTCGATATGGGCAGCCTTATTTATGAGCCCCATGTCGTCGGTTACGCGATTGATTCCGTGTCACAGTGGGATAAACTTCCTCTGATAGACTTTTCCACTGGCCGCGCAAAAGTTGTTCTGGAGGCAATAAAACTGCTGTCGGCTGAAAAAAACAATGTTCCGATCATTGCCAATCTAACCGGACCTGTGAGTGTGGCCAGCTCTCTGATGGAGCCGACTGTTTTTTATAAGGAACTGCGGCGTAAAAGGGAAGATGCGCATGCTTTTATGGCATTTGTATCGCAGCAGCTGCTTAACTTCGGCAAACAGCAGTTGCTGGCCGGTGCCGATATGATTGCCATTTCCGATCCCAGCGGAACAGGGGAAATCCTGGGGCCGAAATTATTTGCCGAGTTTGTTGTTCCCTATGTTAATAAAATTGTCTCCGGTCTCAGGGATGTCTCTCCTGATGCCGAGGTTATTTTGCATATCTGCGGGAAAATGCAGAATGTTTATGAACAACTGGCGCAAGTGAACTGTAATACCTTTAGTTTTGATGCGCTTGTTAATATGGCGGAAGCAAAGGAAATGTTAAAGGGGAAGGCTGTAATGGGAAACGTCAGCACCTATACGATTGAATTCGGAAACCCTGAGAAAGTTGCTTCTCTGACGAAGTTGTGCCTGAAAAAGGGAGTCGATATAATATCGCCTGCATGCGGGATGGGCAATAATTCGCCGCTGGTGAATTTGCGCTCCATGCTCAAGGCTGTCAAAGAGGGTGCTTAATTATAATGTATTCAATTGTGGTTCTCCCTTACGGCAGGGTTTTAAAAATGGAAACTCCGCAGACATTGCTGAACCTGCTGACCCGGGAGAAAATCTATGTTGAAAGCCCGTGCCGTGGAGCAGCTAATTGCGGTAAATGCAGGCTCAAAGTAGTTGACGGGAATTTGCCTCCTTTGACGGAGGACGAAAAAAACATTTTAAGACAGGATGAAATTGATGCCGGTTTTAGACTTGCATGTAAAGTAACACCTGTTTCTGATATGATTGTTGAAATTGATAAGGCTCAAAAAGGGGACCGTGTGCTGACATCGGGAACGGTTCCTTTTTTTGTTTTGTCCCCTGCGGTTTCAAAAACTGTAATAGAACTGTCTAAACCGACATTAAAAGAACAAAAACCATATGAACAGCAGCTTTATGAACTTGCTCCGTTTGAAGATATGGACTGCCTGCTCATGAAAATGATGCCTTCCGCCCCCGGTTGTTATACCGCCGTTTTCAATGGGAAAAAGCTTATTGGCATTGAAAAAGGTGATACATCCGCATCCGTTTACGGTCTTGCGCTTGATATAGGTACGACTACCGTTGTGATGTCGCTTGTAGATCTTATTACGGGTGAGGAACTGGCAGCGGAATCATCCATAAATGTACAAAAAGTTTATGGTTCCGATGTCCTGACCCGCATCACGTATGCACAGGAGTTCGGCGCTGAAGGGGTTGAGGCTTTGCAAAAAGTTTTGCTCGATTCCATCAATACAATGGCCGAAGAGTTGTGCCTGCGCTGTAGCGTCGATAAAAATTTTATTTACGATATTGTTGTCAGTGCCAATGCCACAATGCTGCATACGCTGCTGGGTGTAGACCCATCGCCGATCGGCTCTTCGCCGTATGCCCCGGTTTTTACTAAAAGCAAAAATATTTCCGCATTTCAACTGGGACTAAAGTTTGCTCCGGGAGCGATGCTTTATTGTATTCCTTCAGTATCGTCCTATATCGGCGCCGATATAGTATCCGGAGTTATTGCTGCCGGATTGCAGAAACGTGACGGAAATATTCTTTTTATTGATATCGGCACTAACGGCGAAATCGTGCTTTCCAGAAAGGGAGAACTGATTTCCTGTTCCTGTGCCGCCGGGCCTGCATTTGAGGGAATGAATATCAGCTGTGGTATGCGTGCTGCTGACGGTGCCGTTGAAGAACTTTCTATAGACAATGGCTGCGTGACCTTAAAGGTTATAGGCGGGACTGCTCCTGAGGGAATCTGTGGCAGCGGCATACTGGCGGCGATACGGGAACTTGTTAAGATTGGCTTAATTTCTGCCGACGGCAAGCTTTTGAAAGAAAATTGTTTAGATGCCGGCGATTGCCGCCGCCGTCTGTACTGGTCGGAAAACGGAAAACGCGGAATAAAGCTTTCCGGAGAAAACGGCTGCCTTGGCATAACCGTTAAGGATATCAGGCAGGTTCAGCTTGCCAAAGGAGCGATCCTTTCAGGGTTTTATGCCCTTCTGGAAAGAGCCGGACTGGTGATGTCCGATTTGGATGAAGTTGTGATTGCCGGGCAGTTCGGGGCATATTTATCGTCTGATAGCCTTGTGGGCTGCGGTATTTTGCCTTATGAAGTCAGGGATAAAATCACCTATATAGGAAACTCTTCCAAAACCGGAGCTTATATGGCTCTGATGTCGGTGGATGTACGCGAAGAAATGGAGAAAATAGCCGGCAAGATTGACTATATGGAACTAAGTGCGTATGAAGGATACGAAAAGCTGTTCGTGAAATCGCTGCAGTTCCCGCAGCCGGAGAAAGAGAGCGCCTCTTTTGCCTGCTGATGTTTTTCTGATAACCGGATTTCTTGGCAGCGGCAAGACCACTTTTATAAACTTGCTTTTGCCTGTGCTTATTTCTAAAGGCCGGACTGCCGTTATTGAAAATGATTTCGGTGACATTGGCATTGACGCCGGTTTATTGTCTTCCCATAATGTAAAAATGAGAGAGTTGTTGTCCGGCTGTATTTGCTGTTCTCTGGCCTCCGAGCTGTCTGATGCGCTTTTGGCCCTTGTTCAATCGGACGATCCTGAATATATTGTTGTTGAACCTTCCGGTGTCAGCCGCACCTCTGATATTTTAAGGCTTTTGCATTCCCTGGCCGAAAAAAAATTGATCAATATTGCTGATGTGATAACTATTGTTGACTGCGTTAACTTTTTCGATTATCTGGAAGACTTCGGCTCTTTTTTCACCGATCAGATTTCAGCTGCTTCTGTTTTTATTCTGAGCCATGAATCCGGTTTGCCCGCAGAACATATTTCCTCGGTTATCTCTGTTCTCAAACAGATAAATGAAACGCCGGTTGTTTGCCGGTTCGATATGCTTAAATCGGCCGGTCCCGGTGCTTTGGCGGATTTGCTGTTTTTGCCGCCGAAATTTGAATTTGCAACCGGGTTTAACAGGAATGGAAATGAACCTTTGCCTCTTTTTGAATATTGGAGCTGCCGGCCCCAATCGGTTTTTACCGGGCTGCAAATTGAGAATATATTTAATGTATTTTCATCAGGGGAAGCCGGAAGAATTCTCCGGGCTAAGGGTTTTTGCTTTTCAGGCGATGGTGTTTGCATGCACTTTGAATATTTGCCCCGCAGTTACAATATTGAACTTATTGCCGGTAAAAATATCGAACCGGGAATTTCCGTTATCGGCATTGATTTGCGGCGGGATGTTCTTAAGGGAATGTTTGAGTAATTTGAATATTAGATATATAAGTTTTTTGAAAAGCAAAGTGTAACATAATATATATTTATAGTCGTGCCACTTTAGTAAAGTCCAAAGAAAATTTAGTTAAAGATACTTTAAAGCTGTTATTTAACGGAAATTCCAAGGAGAGGTTATTAAGGGGGCTATAATTTCGCGCCCCCTCGCATCCTCTCCTATGGAGAACCTCTCCACGCTACCCCCGCGTTCAACCTGACGCAAGACAATGGTTTTAGTGAAATAGTTTAATCCAAGGTGTGCGACTTCAGACATCTACCACTCATACAATGCGTTTTCCCCTGCAATCATTTTACCCGTGGTGCCAAGACGTCCGAAGTTTGACCATGCCAGGGCTTTTTGTAGATAATGAAAGAATTTATTGTCACTTTAAATTTAACTAAGGAAAGATTCACCGTATTTTGCTTTTTGAGATAACGCTCCATAGGATGTTTTTAAAGTGGCTTAACAGTCATCGTTTAAACTTTTTATCGTATCTTCAACAGAGTTAAACGGGGCGGAGATTTCTTTTCCGGCTTCATCGAGTTTTTGTTTTATTTTGCTGTAATCGTGTAAATGACCGTATTCACAAATATACGAACCGAAACCATCGTTTATTTCAATGGGCTGCCGTGTTTTTTTTACCGCAAACGGTATACCGCGGCTATCAAGCGCCGCAGCTATAAACATCCTAACCGCTGTAGAGGTATCTTTTTGCTAAGATTCATGCATGAGACGCCTGCCTTGTCTGCTCACAGGCATTTTTTTAATTTTTCAAAGCTACATACGGCTAATTCCTTCCCGTAGACTGCTTTGGTTTGGTTGATTTTTTGCGAAGACGCTCCGGAATCGACCTTAATCTCAGCAAATTCAAGAGACAAAATGCAAACTCACTCCTACAGTGTTGCGTAGATTACACAACACTGGCATCCTAACGGATGATTTTTATCATAATTTGTGCTGCAGCTAAGCCGCTGCAGCATTTGGGCGTTCAGCTCCGTTGCTTCAAACATGCATTTTGATGGAATCAGATCAGAATTTGCTTCCTTAAGGGGCCCGATTCCTACCGCAATAGGCAAAAAATCAACCAAACCAAAGCAACTTATCTTATTAGATTGCCAGTATATCTAGGATTTTTTACACACCGGACCATTTTAAAACATTCTTAAAAACTTGCTTGCTTTTATTCTGTCAAGCTTATCATGGTTGCTTTGATTGTAGTAATTGCGGAGACAGGCATAACAAGAAGGGTTACAGTCGCAATTTTCTGTAAGCTCAACTGCTTTTTTTATCACTTTGTGCAAATTTTCACCATTTTTATCAACTAATCGTCTGACCTGTCCTGCTCCGCCTGCTACGGCGTCATAAAGTATAATATCTTTTCCACGGACAATTCCTTTTATATCGTTTCTTTCTATATCAAGCTCTTTCGACATTGCTTCAAGCAAGGCATAAAGAACAGAAATAAGAGATTCTGCATATAAATCAAAGGTTAACTTAACTACGTCTGTTTTGAAAACATGCGATAATAATCTTTTCTCCAGTTTGTCTTTTGTGCATTTGTATCCTAAAGAGTTATAATGTTCAATTTTTTTTGAAGGCCCTTTAATATACCCATGTTCGGTATATCCGCATTGGAGGCATACAAAGAAACAGTTTTTGCAAACGGTCATTAGAGAATCGTTTGAAGTAGAAAGCAACTTTATTTTATGGTTATTTATTTCAAATTCAAAACTACCCAATTCTTTTCGTTCTTTATCACCTAAATAAAAATCTTCGCTTCGGTATATTTTTTCAGGTCTTCTGGACATAGAAACGTTTTTTGGGTCTTTTTCCGCGATAAATCCTTTTCTTGGCTCAATTGTTTTAAGCCAACTGCTGTCAACTGGGTTATTACAAGCTACACAATTATAATTTTTATCATTTTCTATTTTACTGTAATTCATTTGACCGCATTTACATTCGGCGATATATGAAATTTCCCAATCAGATCCTTGTGTTTTAAACTGATTTTTCTTAATATATCTGCTCGTATATATCTTGCCGTCTGCAACTACCTGTGATCCCGGAGCATATTCCGAAACGGCAAGCTGTAAATCTCTTTGAAGGTTTAATCCGTCCAAATTCAAGTTTGAGTTTGTATGAAGTTCTGCCGTATCTACAGGGAAACCGTATTTCGGCAGGATATTGCCTCTTACCAGAAACTCAATCAAATTATTTTTTCCTTTATTATCATCTGGTGATCTGCGAAAATTTTTCAATTTTCTTTCGTAATCCGCCTTTGTTTGCAAATCATTTTTAGATGATTTTATTTCTTTTTCATAAAAATCAACAATATCTCTATAATCTTTTACACAAGCATTTAAAATACCATCTTCACCAATCAGTTCATTTGTCCAACCGAAACTTTCTATTTCCAGGTTTTCATGCAGACTTTTTTCCGTGATTAATTTTGTCAACATCTGTTTAAGTCCAAGAGGACTGGAGTTTAAAAACGAGCAAAATCTTTCAAATCCGTTTTTGTTTAAAAATATATCGGCATTGTTTCTGTTATAAACATCTTCATTTTCCTTGAAAAATAATGCGAATGCGACGGCATAAATATGACGACGTATGATTTTTTCGTTTTCTGCGGTAAATATAGGTGCAGTTATCTGTCCTTTAATCATATCAAGAGGATTTTTATAAAATGTAAAATCATGAGATGATAGTTTGCAGTATGTCAGACAAAATGCGGCGGAATCCCAACTTCTACCGGCACGCCCGCTTCTTTGGATATAATTTGCAGGACTCGGAGGTATATTACGCAAAAAAACCGTTTCCAGACTTCCCAAATCAACTCCCATTTCAAACGTTGTCGAGCAGGAAAGAGCACTTATTTTCTTTTCTTGAAACCATTGTTGATATTTTGTCTGATTTTTTCGCTCAAGCTGACCTGTATGCTCTTTTATATGAAGCGGAGACATTGAAGGGGAAGAATACAGTTTCAGATAATGACTGTCAAGATTAGGATAAGTTTGCTCTAAAATGCCGTCACATTTATAATTTATGCATTTATTTTTTATATTATAGACTGTTCTTTTTCCGCATTTCTTGCATTTATAGAGCTCGGAGTTTATAACTATTTCAAATCGATCGGCTTCAAACAAATATTCACCAGATCTACCTTCCGTTAAACTACATTGATTTTCAGGAGAGGCTAGATATTTACTCCAATAGTTGCTTAAAAAATCATTTGCTTCTTTTTCGGATACCTTCAAAACATCCATTACTCGCACAAGTCTTGAATTTTTGTAATACCCACCGTTTGTTCCTGTTTTTGCACCCGAAGCAAAACCGGAAATATTTGTAACATCTCCTGATTTCTTGCATAATTTTACATATTTTTGATAAGGAGAATAAAAAATATATTCTCTTTCTGTGTCCGTTAATTCGATTTTTCCTTTTAAGGCACCCATAAGAACAATATCGAAAACTAGACTGTCAAGCAAAGTTTGACAGTCCCTGATTTCAATGTTGTATTTACGTGCAAGATTGTCCGCAAATCTAGATGTATCGCCTTTATATTTAAACTTTAGAAGCCCTAGTGACGTGAAGCTTGTATCTCTTCGTGCATTATACATCTCGTTTAAAACGGCGATCCAGGCATTACGCAGTGAAGTTTCCGTGCTGTTTTGCTCTTCAGGTTCGGCAAAAGTTTTGTTTTCATCAAACAAGGCGATAAGGCGTTTAACAAAGTCCCTTATATCCCATTTTATTTCCCCGCCTTCTTTTAGGACCTTATATATAGCACGCCTTCTTAAAAATTCTTCATATGATTTTTCGAGATAACATGCAAAATATGCAGCTTCACTTCTGCTATCAGAAAAACATAAAAATTGGCGTCTTTTATCTTTTGATTCAGTTACAGGAAGGTCAGTTGCGAAAATATCGTCCGGTTCGGAATTTTCGAAGCTTTCTATATCGGAGCTTTCTATAAATGTTGTTTCTTTTTTCGGAAGCTCTTCAAATAAGGATGTTGCTATTGCAGATGTTAAAGCGTCATTGCCTGCATAAAATTTTCTCAAACTTCCTTTTTCACATGCAGGGCATTTGGGCTCAGATTTTACGGCTGAATCAGAATCACACGATTCTTTTATATTACATTTTTTTACATCAATGCAAAATTTTTCACCGCAATCACAAGGAAAGTTTTTGACTTTATATTCTTCAAGAATAGAACCGCATTTAGAACAAAGCATAAAATCATTTTTTTCTGGTTTATTGTTTTTATCGTCTTCTTCTTCGTAAAAATTTTCTTCTTTGCTGTCTTTAAGTAAAAAATAATCATATTTTTGGTTGTTTTCGCGAAATTGCAAAGAAGTACAAGATTGTTCTAATTTATTATGTTCTATTTCTCCGCAAACAGCTAGCCGACCGCAGTCAGCGCAAACAGCAGCTTCAAAAATTTTTGTTAAATCGTCTGACCTGTCATTTTCTATAACACCCATGCTTTCTTTTTGGGGAATCAGAAACATCTTCTTGTTATCGCCCAAGGTTATATAAGCGCCCTGTAAAGAGCGCATAAACGTATGATAACGCGCTTTCATTAAACTAACTTTATTTTTACTTCCCTGGGCAAAAACAGAAATTAAATCTATAATATTCTGCTCCGTCAAATTCATTTTATTGGCAAGTTCTTTTATTGTGAAAGGTTCCCGTGCTGTATCACGCAATTTATGATAGACTTTACTTTTTAAAGCAAGTGTGAAAATTTTTTCTTTTATAGTTTTATCTGTTTCTGTGAAACAATTAATTCTATATTTTTGCAAAATTTCGCTAAATGATTCTTTGCTTGGATTTGCTATTTCCGAGAACAATTCTATTGGAACGTCAAGCAAATTATTATATATATCATTATCATGTTTTACGGCAACGGAGCGTATAATGTTCTTTTCTTTGAAGTCAGAATTGCAAAGAGTTTTGGCAAATTCTACAATATCTTTATTTTCTCCGCCAAGTGTCGCACTTGTAAGGATGTATCTTACATTTTCGGCGGATATTCTTGCCATAAGACGTTTTATAAGCATAGACATTTCTATGCCTTTAGCTCCTCTGTAAATATGCGCTTCGTCCAAAACTATAAATTTAAGCTTAGAACTTTGAAAAACTGCTCCATCATTGGGGCGAAGAAGCATATATTCAAGCATTGCGTAATTGGTGATCAAAATATGCGGAGGAGATTCTCGCATTTTTTCACGCGATATTACTTCGTTTTTCAAAGGCTTCAGAGATTTTCCGTATTTGTCTTTGTTAAGATCTGCATATTTTCTTTCAGCTTGCGATTGGTGCTCTTCAGTGTCTCCGCTGTAGAGTCCAAACGTTATTTCAGAATTGCCTGATTTAAAGATATTGCGCATACGCTTTAGCTGATCATTCGCAAGGGCGTTCATAGGATAAATTATTAAAGCTCGAACTGTACAATCCAAGGTGCCCCGCTCTTTTTCTGTTAAAAGAGCGTTCAGTATGGGAAACAAAAAACACTCCGTTTTTCCTGAGCCTGTGCCGGTCGTTAAAATAATATTTTCATCTTTCCCGGCAATTTGCAAAGCTTCTTGTTGATGTGTGTAAAGCGGTCTATGAAGAGGTATTTCGCGATCTTTTTCATCGCAATCTTCTAAAAAACGAAAGCTTTTGTGAGCTAACCCTTCGGAGATAAGAGTGTCAAGGGTTTTGGAAGTTTCGTATGAATCACCAATTTCTAAATATGGTCCTTTTGAAATAACGCCTTCTTTTTCAAGTTCATTTTTAAAGAGTTCGTTATACTCTTTATCCGCTATACCGAAAGAGCTGACAAGATAGTCTTTACAAGTTTGTTTTATATTTTCAGAAGCTTTTATCGGGTTAAACATCTTTTATACCTGAGAGACTTCCTCCATAGCCCATACGCTCTCTATATTCACTCAGTCCGTCTGACTTAAGAGGCGTAGTGCCATACCGCTCCCATTCACCTTTCTTTTTTCTAAACTCTTTCTTCTCTTTATGTTTAATTCTGGGATTAAAATAACGCCCACTATTTTTTATTCTTTCAATTGTATTTTCTGGGCTGGAAGATTTATTTTCCATTGACTTTTTACCTGAGAGACTTCCTCCATAGCCCATACGCTCTCTATATTTTCTCAGTTTGTCGTCCCACTCTGATCGGTTTTTCGAGGCCGGTGGTTCGGTTTTTTCCGATGCCTTTTCTTCATAGGCTTCGCCTAGATGACATTCTCCTCTATAGATACAGCTTTTGCCAAAAATCTCATATTCCTCATCTTCTCCATTATCTATGCTAATGCTGTATTCGTAAAAACCGCTTGGAATTTTGATATGTTCTTTAATATTTTTTTCATTTGAAAGACACTTCTCTTTTAGAGAAATATCTTTTTTGTCAGCAAGCATAAAGTGATAATGAAGCCAAACTGGAACATCGTCTTTATTTATAAAATCTTCCGGATTTTCAAGATATAGTGATTGCCCCTTGGTTTTGAATTTGGGAGGATTTTTAAACGTTTCTCTTAAGTAAAAAGTTTTAATAATTTTTCCGTATATACATAAATCTATTTTGTCAATTCCGGACTTTGAAATGTTGCCTAAATCAAATTCAGTTGAAACGTGTTTTGCAATAAACGAGGCTTTTTGCTTTCCTCTTTTGAGGTTATTATGTAAACGTATACTAATTGATGACGTTTTTGGATGTGTTATAGTTAAAATTGCATGCTGACTTATATCTTTATGCCAGATTAAGGTAACATCATTCTTTTCAATAGGCTTTTTGATGTTGCCATTATCAGTTATTTTCCATTTTACAAAAGGAGGATAGATCTCAATTATTCCTCCGTTATAAATACATTCTACGTTTGCATTTTGAATGATTTGAATTTTTTCCGAAATTTTTTTAGAGTGAATTTTAACATTGCCGCTTAAGGCGTTTTCAGTGTAATAAGGTTTGTCAAACTCAATTTCAAAATTTTGGATTATGCATAACTTATCAGTAAACATTTCTTCACCGTCAAGAGTTTTTATAGAAATATTATAAATTCCGCTTTCGGTATCCTGATCAATAACATCGTCCTGAGTTTCTCCTGACGGAATACTGATTTTGTATGTTCTGTTATTATCTTCATCCTCATCAAACTCATATCCTGACAGCAAATTAAAGGTGTCGTTAATTGTGACTATTATTGCCCTTGAGTCTGAAGAAATGTTTTTTACTAAAAGATAAAAATTCTTTTTAAATATTTTATAATTTTTACCATCTTTATGAAAGACAGCATATTCATTGCAGAAAGTATCAGGTGTTACTAAAATTTTATCGCTTTGATTATCAGAACAAATAATTTTTCCGTTTTTAATTATGGCAAAACCTTCGTCTAATGTAAGATAAAACAGCTTTCCAATGTCATAATTTTCAAATTCATAGTCGCATTTTTCAAAATTAAAATCGGCTTTTTTGTCAGGACAGAATAAAGCATATTCGTCTCCGGGTTTTGAACTTTTTAAAGGATATTCTTTCCCATAACGGAATAAAATTTGTTCTCTAAATAACCGTTTTTCTGAGTCGAATATTGTTTTGCCGCCTGATAAAATTTCAATTTTCAAATTTAAACTACAAGGATTTGCATGAAGCAAGTTTGATACATTTATTTCTTTGCCTTCTAAAATATTATTTCCGTAAGTAAAGAGTTCTTGCGTCTCATATACTTTATCATGTAAGTATATTTTTAAATAATAAGAATTATTTACGTCTTTCATTTGACTGTCAGGAATGGTCAGATAAATTTCATCGCCTTTAAAAATATATTTGGGATTAATTTTTGCGACGGAATCTGAAATTTCCCGGCTATTTTTTCCGCGCTTTAAATAAACTTTGTTTGCAAACCATTTATTTAACAGAGAATCAATTCTAGATCCATCTGACATTACTTTGCCATCAAATAAATCTTTTATTTTAACTAAAATTTCTTCGGTAAATTTACATGAAAATTCATGCCTGTGCTTTATAAGCTTTTGAATGCCTTGCCGAATATGATATTTGCTTGCATTGTAGAGAGCTTTAAACTGGTCTATTAATGTGCATATTTCAGATTTGCTTGTTAATATGTCTTGACAATCATAGATTAAATTAAAAAAATTGAATAGATTATATTCCGGCGCAAGTGCGTGCAATAATATAGTAGAAACGTAGCGGTTTTCGTTATTCTCCGTTATGAAAAATCTTTGGTGAAAAGATATAGATTTTATTATGCTTTCAGTAACTATTATATAAAAATCTCGAGAATATTCTATCTCGAAGCGTTGAGCAATATAATTCCAAAAACCTTTTTCTTCATTTTCATCCGGCTCTTCAATATTTTCTTCGTTGTCTAGCTTCCAATCAAAAGCAAAACAAATAATTGCTAAAGTTAATTTGCTTCGGTCTGTATATGATGTTATGTCGTTCTGTTCATCAATAGCTTTTTTTAAGATTTGTTTGGATCTTCCGATGAGCAAGCTTTTATATTTGGTAAGTTCAGGACTGTTTCCTATGATAGGGTTTTTTGCAAAAATCACGTCAACAATATAATCAAATTTATTCTCAGCGCCTGCTTTTACAGGATAAATTTGCATGTCAGTTTCTGCATCATTTTTGCCGTTTGCGGTTTCAGGAGTAGAGTTGGAAGTTAGTTCTTCTGCCGTATTACAGATTTCTTTTTCCTCATTCTTATTTTGTAGAGGTGGGGGATTTAAATTATTATAGTTAATAGGAATTAACAATTTTATATTAACTTCATCGTCGTGCATTTCGACTTTAGGTTCAAACTGCGCAGAAAGCAATTTTCTGAATAGTGTGTTGAAATTAGATTCAAAGATTTTTTGAAGAGCATCTGCTATATATACATTTTCATCTTTTAACGCAAAAGTATAATCTTCGCGTCCGGAATATCTGGTAGGGCGTTTGGGTATTTTTATTTCTTCATATTTTTGAATTAATTTATTTTTATTTTGTAGTGCTAGGTGGGCAAAATTATTATAGTTAATAGGAACTAACAATTTTATATTAACTTCATCATCGTGCACCTCGACTTTAGGTTCAAACGCTGTAGAAAGCCATTCTCTGAACAATGTGTTAAAGTCACATTCGAAGAATTTTTGAAGAGCATCTGCTATATATACGTTCTCACCTTTTAATGCAAATGTATAATCTTTACGCCCCTTGCGTTCGCAAGGGAGAGTTCGTATGGGTATCTTTATTTCTTTATACTTTTTAGCGAGTGGAATAATTTCTAGATCTTTATTAATCTCAGAATTCATTAAATATATTCCTCTTCAACTTGATGTGGTTTTAAGAATAGAACGAAATAAAACTAATCAATTATTTGTATATATATTTGACTTTACCACATTCATTTTTATAAGTCAAATTATATAGCTTGGTAAAAATATTTCTATAATATTGGGAAATGGTTTTGGCGGGGCAACGTTTGATGTTACTATAATGTAAAGCAGTGCAGACTATAGCAATTTTCCAAAACGTATAAGGTATTTTGACTTTGTATCTACTATAGTTGGTTTGGCTTGCTTGTTTTCTTGCCTTTCGCGGGAGGATTCGGGCACCTTAACTCAGTAAATTCTGATCTAATTCCATCAAAATGCATGTCCGAAGCAACGGAGCCGAACGTAGTGAGCGTAGGAGCGAGTTCGCATTTTGTCTCTTGAATTTGCTGAGATTAAGGTCGATTCTGGAGCGTCTTAGCAAGAAAACAAGCAAACCAAACCAGTCTACAGGATAGGGATGAATCCTATGTAAGGCTATTGAGAACTATTACAGCAATTTACCAAAATATAGATGGGTTTTAGATTGCCTTAATGCTAAAAAACTGTTTTACCATAATTTGAACACGTATATGTTTTGCCAAATTGCTTTAAAAAGATGCTTAGGTCAGTTTTTAGTAATAAGTTAAGATATAGCGGCAGGTTTGTTCTATTGCCGCCAGTGACATGCCTGCACTTGGAATATCGGATTGCCGTTTGCGGCGCTTTGTTTTTGATATAAGCCTTGAAACTGGCGGCATTTCTGTTTTCGCCTGCTTTTACCTCTAAAGGAATAATCTCTTGTTCCGTTTTACACGTTTTTGCAGTGATTTTAAGAAAATATTACACATTATTGCAGTGTTTAAGACATGGTATTTACACATTTTTGACTAAATTTTAGTTGCCGTTACATCTGTAAGAAAATAAACTCCGGAAGGATCTATAAATAAAATATCTGACAGAAAACCTGAAAATGTTCAATTGCCGAGAATGATTATTCTGTTTGAGTTTGTCCCGCGGCTGTTGTTGTCAATTCCCCAGCAATTTGAGGTTTTGGTGAAATTTTGGCTGTTTATAATTATCATATGCGGCGTCAGTCCGGCCTGTTTTGCGGCTTGTATGACAAGCTCTTCCATTTTCAGGCCGCCTTTATGAACTTCGCCGACTTCAAAAGCAATCAGCCCGTTTTTGTTTAATACCCGCTTTAATTCTTTGAACACCCCTGTCATTTTCTCCGTCCACATTTGTGCGCTCTTGTATATGCTTATAGCTATTTTTTCCGGGTCTATTCCGGCAAACCAGCATCTGAGCCAATTATCTGTTTTGTAGTTGACGATATCAAGGAAGGGGGGGGAAGTGACAATCAGGTTTACGGAGTTGTCGTTTATTGCCGCCGTATTCTCACAGTCACCGGTTATCAAAACGGCTTTTTTCCCATATTTGCAGATATCATCATCGCTAATTTCAGCCTTTGGACAGTGACGCATAAGGCTTTTGGTTTTTTTTATGATGATCTTTTTTATATCCCTAAGCGGCGGAATCTGGTTTCTTTTCTCGTTTATTTTTATCTGGGATTTTACCGACACCGCCTGGTTGGGCGGCATTGTGTAGACGGAAAAAAAACCGGAGGAATGACCTGTCAGCCTGTTGATGGCCACCATTTCTATCCAGTTGTCGATATTGTCAAACTTCCCGTCCGCTTTGCGTTTTTTTATATAACTTTTTAAAGCGCAAATATCATGCAGTGTTTGCGGATGGTAAAAAACGAGCAATTCTTCGGGGATGTCCGCTGCTGCATCCAGCGGGATTTCGGATATGCGCAGCAATATTTCATTCAGGGCCGGTGGAGTCAGACGCGGTTTTATCATCGTGACCGAAAGCGGATTTATGTCGCATCCTATTACATTGCGTCCGAGAATAGCCCCTTCTATTAACGTTGTGCCGCGTCCCATAAACGGATCATATACGGTATCTCCCGGATCGGTAAGCCTTTCAATAAAGAATTTAGGCAGCAATGGTTTAAAGCAGGCGCGGTATGATATTTCATGCAAAGAAGAAGAGCATCTTTGTCTGGCTGTCCAGAACTCGTTTTCAAATACGGGTATGCCGTCATCAGTATTGCCGGCAATTGTTTTTTTACCGGTTGCGGATAGTGAGAAGTTTTCCAGTTCCGTTTTCAGGTTTTTTATTGATTGGCTGTTCAACTTATTTGTTAAGGAAGTCAAGCACTTCCTGAGCGTTGATGTCGGGACTTGCTTTGGGGAATACTTTAATAATAATCCCGTTCTCATCGATTATGAATGTCGAACGGACTACTCCAAATGATTTTTTGCCGAACATGGTCTTTTCTTTCCACACTCCGAATGAATTTATTGCTTCCAGATTCTTGTCTGAAATCAGAGTAAAAGGCAATTCATATTTTTCGATAAATTTTCTGTGTGACTCGGTGCTGTCTTTACTTATGCCTATAACAGCTATGTCCGAATTTCGGAAACCGTCGTAAGCGGATTTGAAAGCACAGGCCTGTCTTGAGCATCCCGGAGTATTGTCTTTGGGATAGAAGTATATGACGGTTTTTTTTCCTTTGAAGTCCGAAAGGGACACCGGTTTGTCGTTCTGATCCGGCAGTGTGAACTGAGGGGCAATATCTCCCTGTTTTAACATATGTACCTCCTATGTAATCTCCGCTATTTCTACGCCTATTTCCGGGGGTTCTTCTTCACAGACCCTATTGGGAGCAAAGCATTTTTCCCATTTTGAAACAACGATTGTCGCAATACAGTTGCCGATAACATTTACAGCCGATCTGCCCATATCGAGAATTTCGTCCACACCCAATATAATCAGCAGCGCTTCTATGGGCAAATGAAATGCCGAAAGAGTTCCTGCTAAAATGACAAGTGATGCTCTGGGCACGCCGGCAACTCCTTTGCTGGTAATCATCAGTGTCAGCAGCATAAGTATCTGGGTGTGCAGCGGCATATCAACTCCTGCCGCCTGAGCGACAAACATCGCTGCCAATGACAGGTATAACGTAGAGCCGTCAAGATTAAAACTGTATCCGGTCGGCATTACAAAACTGACGATATGTTTAGGTGAGCCGAATTTCTCCATTGCGTCCATCGCTTTGGGAAGTGCGGCCTCACTTGAAGTGGTTGAAAAGGCGAGAATTACCGGATCCTTTATAGAGTTCCAGAATTTGAAGACATTTATTCTTAGTGCCGTTAAGATAGGCACCTGACAGAACAGTAAAAATGCAAACAATGCGCCGTATAGCGTCAATGTCAGTTTGCCGAGACTGATTACAATTCCCAGACCGTGTTCTCCTATTGCCGCCGCCATAGCTGCTCCAACCCCAAATGGTGCAAAATACATTATATATGATGTAAATTTAAACATAACCGCCGCGACACTCTCGCAAAGTGTCACTATTGGTTTTGCCTTTTCTCCGATAGCCAGGCACCCCGCGGAAAAGATTAGCGTGAAGACGACTATTTGCAGAATATCCCCTCTTGCCATAGAGTCGACAATACTCGGAGTAAACAGATGCTGGACCGTCTCTCCCAGTGTCATTGGTGTGTGGGCTGCTTTTTGCAGATCGAATCCCGGTATATTCTGGGCATGAGCCGCGGCATTGATTTTTATCCCGTCACCGGGTTTTACTAAATTTGCCGCACCCAGTCCGATTACAAGGGCGATTGTTGTTATGATCTCAAAGTAAATAATGGCCTTTAAGCCAATCCTGCCGACTGTTTTCATTGAGCCGGCTCCGGTTATTCCCACCACCAGGGTTGAAAATACCAGAGGAGCGATGATAGCTTTGATCATTACAATAAACATGCGTCCGTAGGGGCGTAATGATACTGCAAAATCCGGAGCTATGACGCCGATGATTCCGCCAATAACGAGGCCGGCTAAAATCCATTTGGTTAAGGCGTGAGTTTTTTTCTGCTCATTGCAGTCGTTGTTGGTATTATGCATTATTTTTATATCCTAATAAGATTTAGTATGAATATATTTTTTATATTTTAAGATGAGTTTAATTTTTAGTGAAGTATGGTAAAATTCTTTTTTCTGAAAAAAATTCCCTTTCTTGCTTTGATAAAACATGTACCTCATTTTGAGAAAAAATGTTTGCGGCTAAAAAACTGTCCCGGAAAGTGTCGGTAATATGTTATTAACTTGGATTGCCTGCATAAAAGGACACTGTCTGCAGATAGATAATTTATTATAAACATAAAAAAGTTCGGAGCCGGCATTTTTTGGTAAAGCGGAGACGCCATGGATAAATATACTGTATTGAAGCAATATTTTGGACATTCATCATTTCGGGGCGGACAGGAAGAAATGATTGATGCCTTACTGAATGGGAGAGATGTTTTTGGGATTATGCCCACCGGCGGTGGTAAGAGTATTTGTTATCAGGTTCCGGCAATACTTATGGACGGTATTACGTTTGTGATATCTCCTTTGATTTCGCTGATGAAGGATCAGGTTATGGCATTGAAAAATGCCGGTGTCAAAGCCGCGTTCATCAATAGTACTCTTTCACCCGAACAAATCAGTATTGTATATGACAGAATGTGCAAAGGTGAATATAAAATTGTATACGTAGCTCCAGAACGGTTGTCCGGTGATGGTTTTTTATTTTTTGCTCAGCAATTGAATATTTCTATGATTGCCGTCGATGAAGCTCATTGTATTTCAATGTGGGGACAGGACTTTCGCCCTAGCTATAGGCAAATCGTAAGCTTTATTGAAAAATTGCCCCAAAGACCGGCTTTGGCGGCTTTTACCGCAACCGCGACAACTCAGGTTCGTGATGATATTGAGCAAATATTGAAACTGCGCAGTCCGTTATGTCTGGTGACCGGTTTTGACCGGCCGAATCTGAATTTTGAAGTTCTAAAACCAAAAAATAAAGCAAAAACGCTCAGCTCGCTTTTGCATGAACATCACGGTAAGAGCGGCATTATTTACTGTGCGACACGTGCTGCCGTCGAGCAGCTATGCGGCGATTTGTCTGTGGAGGGAAGATCTGTTACAAGATACCATGCGGGTCTGACGGATATGGAGCGCCGGCAAAATCAGGACGATTTTATCTATGACCGCCGTGCGGTAATGATTGCAACAAATGCTTTTGGAATGGGAATTGACAAATCAAACGTCAGTTTTATTATTCATTATAATATGCCCAAAAGTCTTGAGGCTTACTATCAGGAGGCCGGACGCGCGGGGCGGGACGGTGAGAAAGCCGACTGTATTTTATTATTTTCCTCCGGTGATATTTCAACGGCAAAATATTTTATTCAGAATTCGGGTGAAAGCGAGGATTTAGGCGAAGAAGAACGCAGGCTCGTAACAGAGCAGGATTACAAGCGTCTTGACGCTATTATTGGATACTGCAAAACGAGGAGTTGTTTGCGCGGATATATTTTAGGATACTTTGCCCAGGAACATACCGCTAACTGCGGAAACTGTGGAAACTGCAGCGGAGAATATATCGAAAAGGATATCACAAACGAGGCGCAGATGATTCTTTCCTGTGTAAAACGGGTAAAAGACAGGCTTGGTTATTCGGTAGGCTCAATGCTTATTGTGCGGACTTTGTGCGCCAGCGCGGAAAAAAGGGTGATTGAACTGGGTCTTGATAAGTTGAGCACTTACGGTTTGATGAAAAATGTTTCAAGACAGGCAGTCAAGGAATACCTTGACTGCCTGGAGTCTTTAGGTTATTTATACACAGACCCGGTATACGGAGGCATTGAACTGACTAAAATTTCCGGTGATGTTCTTTTTAATAATGAAAAAGTAAAGATAAAGGAACAGTTACAACTGAAAAAGGTGTCTGCGCCGCCTGATAAAAAAGCGGTGTATACGGATGCAGATACCGATATTGATTTATATGAGGTGTTAAAAACTTTGCGCTTAAAACTGGCGGGGCAGGAGGGTGTTCCGGCTTACGTAATTTTTTCCAACGCCGTTCTCGCCAATATAGTGAGAAAAATGCCGGGAACATTGCCGGAGTTTCTGAGTGTTTCCGGCGTCGGAGAATTTAAAGCTTCGCGTTACGGAAAGATATTTCTGGATGCTATTGCCGAATATAAAAAAGACAGGGGATAAAATGAGGCAAGGCGGATTGCCTAATGAGCTAAATTGCGATGCCCGGCTTTACAAAGTATGAGTGCCGAATTAGAGGAAATCAATTTATTTTAACGTATTTATTATAAGCTTTAGGGTTAATATTTATAAAGGAGTTTTTTTATGAGAAAATTTTTATTGATGATGGTGGTTTTTTCATGTATGGCGCTTTTCGGCTGTGGTTCTGATTCTTCTGACGGTTATTTCAACGGTAATAATAACAACAATAACAACCGTTCATATGTGCCTTATGTAGGTATTGCTGACGGGTCCAAAAACCGTATGATTTTAATCAACCGGAACACCGGCGGCTTGCTGCACCATACAAGTGCTTCAAATTCTTCGGCTATTCCTCAGAATATTACTTTTTCGATGTATAACGGCGGGTTTTACCTTTCAAACCCCAGCTTGTCGCTTATCTCTGCCGTCGGAATAAATACTACATGGGAAACGGGTGAAATTTCCTGGTCGTTGAACGGTTATTCCGTCCCCGGTAGTATTGTTGCGGCTTATACAGGCCCTATTTTCTGTATTTTGTCTAAAACATCGGATCCTTCATCTGAAGCGATCCTTGTTAAAAGTACTCTTAATGCTGATGGAACAACAGCAGCTGTTCCGACAGAAATAAGCGTATTGGGAAGACCGGTACAGGTCGTTGTTAACAGAACTGCCAATTATGCCTATGTAACCGGCTGTGGCCTGGACAATTGCTCCGTTGGAATCATAGATGTTGCCGCGGGAACTCTTATGACAACACTGTCTTCGGCAGGTAATGCCGGAATTGCCGTAAGGCTGAATGGCGGGTATGTCTACTCGGTTAATAACATAACGAAGATATTATACAAAATTGCTCCGGAAGGCTCTATTGTAGCTTCGGTTCCTTTGACGGCAATGACTTCTCCTTATGGAGTCGCTGTTATGGGGTCCAGAGTATATGTAACCGACACTGCACAGGCGAATGTCTATTCTTTTGATGCCGATACCCTGGAACCATCTGCAGTTGTTGGAATAGTGGCTCCGGCTAAATATATCTGCTCAAGTCCTGAAGAAGATTCAATGTATATCTCGAATATAGGTACGTCATATCTTTCTTATATGAACACTGCAAGACTTGACACCGTTCATAATAACATTTTGCTCCCGGATGGAGCGCTGCCGATGGGGATTGCTATTATGCCTACTTTAAAATAAATCAATTGAAACAGGCGAATCTGTGTCGCCAAATTCAATTTCTCTCATTCCGCCGTAGTCCTGCTACGGCTCACTCGTAGAAGTTGAATTTGTCTTAACATCTCCACCTGTTTGAATTGATTTACTATAATAATGTAGGGTATTGAAAAAAGAAAAAACGAGAGTTGGCTTTAAGTCTTCTCTCGTTTTTTGTTATAAAATAGTGCTACTGACTTGGAGGTCGTGTCAATAAAAATAAGATGGCTCTTTTTATAGCAATTGCCCAAGTATATGGAATTTCTCCCTGAATTTATACTCTTTCCCCAAAAATGGCTCTGCCGATTCTCACCATACTGGAGCCTTCCTCGATGGCAATTTCAAAATCATCCGTCATTCCCATGGACAGGATGGGGGACGATGACTTAAATATCTGTTCCGATAAAATTTTCATCTCTTTGAAGTAATGCCTGTTGTCTTCGGGATTTTCAACAAAAGGGGGAATTGTCATCAGCCCTTTGAGACATACATTTTCCATATCAGAGATAAGTTTAGCGGCGTTTTCCGCTTCGCCGGGAAGAAAGCCATGTTTGGAGATCTCTTCTCCATAATGAATTTGCATTAGCAGTTCCGCTTTTTTACCTTTTTGGGCGCAAATATTATTTATTTTAACGGCCAGTTCCACTGAGTCTATACTTTGTATGGTGTTGAAATATTCAAGTGCCTGTTTTGCTTTATTGCTCTGAAGATGGCCGATGAAATGCCAGTTGACTTTATTGCATGCGGAAGCTTTTTCAATACCTTCCTGTATATAGTTCTCGCCGAAGTTTTTGACGCCGGCCTTTATGGCCGCTTCAATTTTGTCCATACCTACTTTTTTAGAAACAGCGACCAGTGTAATTTCGGACGTTTTTTTGTTAACTTTTGCCGCCGCGATTCTTATTCTCTCATTTATTTTTTCGAGATTTCCGGCAATATACTCAAATTCGTTCATAAAAACCTGCCTTAAATAAAATAAAAAAGCACTTAATAAACGCATCAATGCCAATGTTTAAGTGCTTTTGGGTTTAAATTACAGCCAACTCATCAGGGAATCGTCCTGAATGGATGCTGAAGAGCCTGTAGTATGGCCTTCTACTCCCAATCTGAACTCTGTGCGCTGTTCGGCGTGATAAAGGGCGTCTTCCTTGGAAATAATTCCCGACTCTACAAGCTCGGTAAGTGCCTGAGTGAATGTCTGCATTCCTTCTCCTTTGCCTTCCACCATCAACGGGTATATCTCGCTGAGCTTGTTGTCGGATATCAGGCTTGAGATTGTTGGAGTGACGATCATTATTTCAACAGCCGGAACCCTTCCTTCACCATTTTGTCTATTTAGCAGTCTTTGTGAAATGACTCCTCTGAGAGTGGATGACAGAAGCAGTCTGTATTGCTGCTGCTGCTCCCCGGGGAATACGTCAATAATTCTCTGGATGGCCTGTACCGTATTCGGAGTATGTAGTGTACTCAGAACCAGATGACCTGTCTCGGCGGCGATTGTTGAGGTGAAGATCGTTTCGGCATCTCTCATTTCACCGATAAGGATGACGTTCGGATCCTGTCTTAGCGATGCCTTCAGTGCATCCAAAAATGATGGAGTATCACTTCCGACTTCCCTTTGTGTTACAAGGCTTATTTTATCGCTGTGTATATATTCGATCGGATCCTCTACGGTAACAATATGAAGCTTTTTATTTGCATTCAGATAGTCCACAAGAGAAGCCAGTGTTGTTGATTTTCCGGAACCTGCCGGTCCGGTTACGAGCACCAGTCCGTTGTTTATGGACACGAGCTTTTTAATCACGGTAGGCAGTCTCAGGCTTTCAATCGAAGGAATTTCTGTTTTAAGCATTCTATAGGATGCGCTTACGCTGCCTTTTTGCATAAACGCATTGACTCTGAACCGCGCTTCCGGAATAGAATAAGCAAAGTCTATTTCTTTTTTCTCAAGCAGTTGTCTCCTTAAATTCCGGTTCATACCGGAAAGAACAAGATACTTACAGTTTACATCCGAAAGTGTTTCTCCTCCTACCGGCACAAGGTCGCCTTCGAGACGGACTGTCGGCGGAGCCCCTTCCTTTAAATGCAAATCGGAGGCCTGATGTTTTATCATTACCTGCAGAAGATCATTAAGCTCAAATCCAAGCTCTTTATCCGGATTGGGATTTTCGAATGATTCTATATCATTTATGGCCACATCAAGCGGAGCAAACAGCCTTTCCGCTTTCTTTTCTATATCTTCCAGTAATCTGGAAGCCGCATTCAGGCGTTTTTCCGTGGACTGGGCAAGCTCGAGGTCCGAAGTAAGCGTAGTAACCGTTTTGTCATACATATCGGAAATTTCCTGGATTTTGCCGGTCATCTCTTCTATTTTTTTAGGAGATTTTTCTATGGAATCGATTATTTCCTTAAATTTTTCAAGTTCGCTTTTGATACCGTCCTGAAGCGATTTTGTTATTTTTTCATTAAAATCTTTGGTGACGGATTCTATTTTTTCTTCGTTTTTCTTTGTTTCTTCACTAAGTTTTTCGGAAAGCTCGGAGCATAAAGTTTCCGTTTTTGCTATTTTTTCCTGTGCTTCGGAGAGATGTTTTTCAAGATTTTGTTCCAACTGCTCTTTTACGGTATTTTCCGTTTTTTCTATTTTAGCTGAAACCGAGGAGATATTCCCTTTGCTTTCCTCGAGCTCCTCAGCTATGGAACTGATCGTCTGATTCAACAGATCCAGCTCGTTTTTGAGCAAATCAATTTCCTGTGTTTTTTCAAGTTCGGCTTTTACTTCGTTCAATTCTGCTGCTGTTACCGGTTTTTGCTGTTGGAGCCTGCCTTCCAGTTTTTCCAGACGCTCCGAACAAACAGAAGTTGTTTCAGACAGTTTGTCAAGTTCGGGCAATCTCTTTACAAGGTCTTCCATTTGCAGGCTGACCTCTTCAATGCCCCTTACTTTTTCTTCTGCTACTTTCGACTCCATAAGTACTAGAGCAATTCTCTGGTTTAATTCTTTTATATCTCTCTCAAGTTTATCCATATGGCTTTATCCTCTTAAAGTTTCATTTTTTTGTTTCCGGTAACCCACTTATAAAGAATCATAATGCTCTAATAAAAAACAGTAAAAATCATTTGAAGCAATGTTTCATTTTTACTTATTATTATCAATTTTTTAATTCTTTTTTTTTTTATAAAGCCCTGCTCTTAATTTATCTTTTTTGCCATCCGTTTTCTTTCTTCAATAAATCCCATTTTTTCATAAAATCCGACAGCTTCCTTATTGGCGCTTGTAACAAGCAGGCCTACAAAATTAAGTCCAAAATCTTTAATGAAATCAATAAATTTTTGAGTTAATTTTTGAGCGACTCCCTTACGTCTGTATATCTCGTCTACAGCCAAATCAAATATCCAGCCCTGCTTTTCACCGGTAACGCTCTCTATATCTCCTGCAAACCCCAGCAGATGACCAAGGAATGTCCCTTTTTCATCTTCTGCTATAAAAATACCTACATGCGGAAGATCCACCATTCCCGACAGTGATTCAAGATCATTTTTTCTGAATGTCTCCACCAATTTCATATCCACCGTTCTTGTCGGCGGAATACTGACCGGCGATACCTTTGAAGCCAGGTTAATAATATTGGGAATGTCTGCCAATTTTGCTTTTCTTATGAGGATCTCCATTTGTATGCTCCTTAAATTATTTAATGACATGACGAACAATTGTGCCCGCTGCATGAACTGCATGATGAGCCGGATGAATGTGAATGTCCTGATGAGCCGGATGACGCAAACAGCGAGAATTTTTTCTGTGTGTCGCTGCTGCCGCATAGGGGACATTCGATTTTTTCAGGTTGACTGTTTCTGATGATTTTTTCAAAAACTTTACTGCAACCATTGCATAAATACTCAAAAATTGGCATTTTGCCTCCTTATACCGGGACCTGTTATGTTATTGTAAATCCTGTTTTTTGTCCACTCGTCCGATTTATATTTTTTCAGGAGCAACTCGGATGCAAGCTCTTTTTCATGTTCTGTGTAAACACCATAATAAAATGTTGTTTTTAACATGCCCGATATTTCTCCGGCGATAAAAAATTTGAGCTTTTCAATTTTTTCTTCATCGCCGATATCCAGTCCTTCGGTAAGTGCGGAGTAATCTAAACTGCTGTGCTTCACTTTGAAAAGAGACAGTAATTTTGAAACGTTAGTTTTAATGGGGATACTGCCATGCTGCAGCAGATAGCCTAATCTTCTCATTTGTGCGCTGCCGACAATTTTTTTGCCGTCAATCAGCAGCTCACTGTAGGAGGGGGAAGAAAAACATACCGGATCCATTATTCTTGAAGGATGATTTTTTTCGTTTGTATATGGCTTAAGCCCTATTTTCATCATCGCAATCGAAATTGATGTGTGAATATTTTTGCAGCTATCGGAAATTTTAGAACCTGTCTCCTGGGCTATAGGAAGAGTGACGGAGTAAGTCAGTTCATTTTCATGTAAAACCGCTCTGCCTCCGGTAGGTCTTCTAACTAAGTCTATTTTGTTCTCAAAAACTGAATTCAGGTCGATATCAGTAATTCTTTGATTACAGCCGATCGACAGGCATGGATTTTTCCAAGAATAAAATCGGAGAGTCGGGATTGCTTTATTAGTAATATTGGCTTCTATAACAGACTCATCAACGGCCATGTTTAAGTGGCCGTTCGCCGGAGGATCATTTATAACTCTGAGAGCCGTCATCATACGCTTATTCGTTGCTTCTTTATTGTGACTTTGGAACCTTTACCGACACTGCTTTGTATTGTCACCGAATCTGACAGCGTTTTCATTATGAATATTCCGCGGCCTCTTTCTGCCATAAGCTCGGGAACTTCTTCTCCTTTTCCTTCAGGCACAAAACCTTTTCCATAATCGACAATCTCCACCGTTAACTGCTGAGGCGATATTGAATAATGTATATCTACGCCCTTTTCGGAAAACCCGTGTTCAATGGAGTTGTCACAGGCTTCTCCAATTACAAGAACAAGGTCGTCTATTGATTCTTTGTCGAAATTAAGTCTTTTAGCAATTGCTTCTGCCTGTGCTCTGGCTATTAAAACAAATTCTCCGCTGCACGGTATTTTTAAATCAAGATGTGACGTACTCTTGACAACCTGCTCCCACATTTTCAGGGAGTTGCTCTGTGATTCTATCAGCTCATCCCTTATTGCCAAAAATTTTCTTGTGACTTCTATTACAAAGCTGTCGATGATAGAATTAATGCGTCTTTCCAGTGTGAAAAAGTCTTCTTTACTGGCATTACAGCCGCCGCATTTTTTTACCCACTCCCAAAGAATTTTTCGAACGAGGTTTATACTGATAAGCAAATCTATGAGATCAACCTTATATTCGACTCTTCTGCTGGCGATGCCGTCTTCAAATGACACCATATCCTCAAGAAACGAGCCGTCAGGCTGTTCTACGGGTTCTTCCTGAATAATACCATAGGCAACAAGCTCTATCAGCTTTTTTGTTGCGGCTCTTGATTCTTCTTTTGAGAGTTTACCGGTTTTATAGCTGGCTACTAATGCATATGTTTGTTCGTTGGCCTGAACTGCCATTATATCGGCGTTCTCTAAAATATAGTCTCTTAGGTTATTTAAAGACATAGATCTTAATTCTCTCTGTATTTTTTGATGTTTTATTCCGAATTAGTGTTTCCTTACCGCTTCTTCTATGGCATCGGCCGTTTGTAATGGTGTTGGAATTTCCGGATAGTTATACGGAATATCTCCCGGTTTTTCATTGTAAAACGGCCTGTTGCAGAAAGAACATCCGGATGTCCGGAATATGTTTTCAGCAGAATTGATATTTTCCAGTAATTTATATATCTTTTTGTCGAATTCGATTATTCCTTCTTTAAATGAAAAATACGAATGCAAATTATTCTTTAAAAGCCAGTGGGCAAGCTGTATTTTTCGGTAGTGATTCATTTCCGGAGGGGGAACATGTTCCATGTCCGAACCCTTTACCGGAGTAAAGGCAAAAAGTCCGGTTACCACTTTATGTGTGTGGAAAAAATCGAGAATTTTTACAGCATCCTCCTGGGTTTCTCCAAGTCCGGCAATTATGTGGGTTGTCACTTTCCAGGGATATCCGGCCGAGATTTCAGTTATTAGATTTATTTTTTTTTCCCAGTCGCTTTTTTTGATTTTAAAAAATAATTCTTTTGTTGATGCATCAAGAGGAATTGCCACATTATCCGCTCCTGCGGAAAAAAGCTTTTCGGCTTCCGCGGCTGAATTAACGCTGGAAGAAACGCTTACCAGTATATCACCGTTATTTTTGATCTTTTTTATGAGTTCACATACTTTTTCAAATGTTGCGGTCTTTTTGTCGTTTGTTATTTGAAAACAAACTCTTGAGAGCTTTTTTTGAACGTGTGCCTCATTGATTGAATCTACTACAACATTTTCTTCATAGAGAGGCCAGGTTACGCGCGAAAGTTTTTTTTCGGAAGCTTTCCACCGGCAGCAAAAGGAACAGGCGTTTGTACATTGTTCCCCTGCGATGATGTATGCTGTTGTTGGCGGTGACATTGATTTTGCTTTGTTGAGTTTAAGAACGCTTGCCGTTCCGTATGACACTCCGAGCATCATAAAATACAGCACTCTCTTTTCGTTATTATTTTGCAGCCGGTTTCCCTTATTTTTTCAAGAGAATTTTTCCCCGGGATTACTATTGAGTTGAATTCGTATTTCAGGCATATGCTTTCGAGTTGTTCGCTGTAGCTTCCTCTGGGGCGCATGCATCCCAATACGAATTCCGTATCCGGCATGGAGTTTCTTGCGGCGGATAAAAAAGTTTCGGTTGCCTGCAAATCCGGTGGGCTGTTTTTCTCGAAATCGCTTCCTTTTGTCGGGATAAATACTATGAAAACCAGTTTTTTTATTTTATATTGCGACAGTTTTTCTATCGCCGCGTATTCTCCATGAATCTCACCGCCCAAAAGACCGATTGTCAGGTGAGGGACCGTGTCTGTATACTTTCTAAGAATTTCGAATGTTCTGATAAAATCATTGCCTTTTTTATCGCAGTGATAGACATTTTTTATTGTGTGGTCGTCGACGGTAAAATCAAACGATATTTTTTCGGCAAAAGGCGCGATCTTTTTTATCGTTTCCTCATCCATCAGTCCCGTGTGCAGATTTAGCTTCCAACCCCATTTTTTCATGTATTCCAGTTTGTCTATATGACGTTCAATAGGAACATGAAAATTTTCATTCATGCCTCCGCTTATTAATGCACTGGAATAGTCTCTTGCTCCGTTATTGACGGTATTGGCAATATCTTCCATATGACGGAGATATTTTTGCCCGCAATGGCTGCAGCATAATGAGCATTTTGTACCGGTCACGCTGATGCTTTTTGTTTTTTCAGGATAGACGGCTGTGAAATGTTTTGTTTTCATACTTTTATTGTTAAGGGCGCCGGATAAGATTGTCAGGCGCCCTTTTTGTCTTTAATATGCTGTATTAATACTTTTCGGTATAATTTTTTTATCAAATAAAACCCGGAAAATATTTATTCTTTTGGAACCCATCTAAGATCCGGCTTTCTGGCCGCCATCACGTCGTCAAGCCTTTTTACCGGCATCGTATGAGGAGCCCCTGTAACGAGCTGAGGCGAGTTTTCTATTTCCTGCTGGATTTTTTCAATTGCCGTTATAAACCCGTCAAGTGCTTCCCTGCTTTCCGTTTCCGTAGGCTCAATCATCAGCGCCTCCTCAACAATCAGCGGAAAATAGACGGTCGGCGCATGATATCCGTAATCAAGCAGTCTTTTGCAGATATCGGTCGCTTTTACCCCGGCTGCTTTTTGCGGTGTTGCGGAAGCCACAAATTCATGCATGCAATCTGTCCCGTAAGGAACGTTAAAAATGCTTTTTAGTTTGGCAAGCATATAATTGGCGTTTAATACTGCCATTTCCGAAGTGCGTTTCATATCCTCTTTGCCAACGGAAAGTATGTAAGCAAGTGTCCTTACCAAAACCAGGAAGTTGCCGTAGAAAGCCTTTATTCTACCGATTGAATCACGGCAATCGTAATCAAGCGAGTATATGCCGTCTTTTTTTACTATCCTTGGGATCGGCAGTAGTTTTGCCAGTTCTTTTTTCGCTCCTACCGGCCCGGCTCCTGGTCCGCCTCCTCCGTGTGGAGTGGAGAAAGTTTTGTGAACATTGAGATGTACAAAGTCAAAGCCGGCATCTCCGGGTCTTACTATTCCCAGAGTGGCATTTAAGTTTGCCCCGTCATAATATAACAGACCGCCTTTATCATGAACCATGGCGGCTATTTTAGTGATGTCTTTTTCGAAAATGCCCAGTGTATTTGGATTGGTCATCATGAAACAGGCTGTGTTTCCGTCAAGATGTTTTTGCAGATCTTCAATGTTGACGGTGCCGTTTTCATTTGATGCGATCTGTATTACCTGCATCCCGCACATTGCGGCGCTCGCCGGGTTTGTTCCGTGTGAAGAATCCGGGACGAGTATTGCCGTTCTTTTTTCATTTTTCATTTCAAACCATTTTCGGGTCATTAAAAGCGCGGTAAACTCCCCATGCGCTCCTGCCGCAGGCTGAAGTGTGAAGCTGTCCATTCCTGTAATTTCGCACAGATATTTTTCCAGAAGATACATAAGTTCAAGCGCCCCCTGAACCGTTTCTTCCGGCTGATATGGATGGATATCGGCGAAAAGCGGCATTGATGCAATTTCTTCATTTATCCTTGGATTGTATTTCATCGTACAGGAACCCAAGGGGTAGAAGTGGGAGTCAACACTGAAATTTTTTGCCGCAAGTTTAGAGTAATGACGAATGACGTCAAGCTCCGAAACCTCAGGCATCGGTTTGTCTTTTTCACAAAGAAAACTTTTAGGTATCATCTTTGTGATATCTGTATCCGGAACATCATTTTTAGGGGGCATGCATCCGCTTCTTCCGGGTGATGTTTTCTCAAAAATTAGTTTTTCGGACATTATGCTGTGGCCCCTTTCATAATTTTTTCCGTTTCCATAGCAAGGCCGTCAATCATCTCTTTGGTTGCTGTTTCCGTAACGCATACCAATATGGAATCACAGTGAGCCGGATAGAATCTTCCTAAGGGCAGTCCTATGATAAACCCTTTTTCACGCAGTCCTGAGATTAGTTTTTCCGGAGCTATGGCGTCACACTTTAATGTGAATTCATTAAAGAACGGAGCCGGGTATTTTAGTGACAAACCTTTTATTGCCGTAAGTTTTTGTGCTGCATAATGCGATTTCTGTACATTTTGAACAGCAATATCTTTTAATCCTTTTTTTCCGATTAGAGACAGGTTAGCCGATGCCGCAAGTGCGCATAGCGCCTGATTAGAGCAGATGTTGGAAGATGATTTATCTCTTCTTATATGCTGCTCCCTTGCCTGCAGAGTCAGCACGTAACCGTCATTGCCCTCGCTGTCTTTTGTTTTCCCGCAGAGCCTCCCGGGTATTTTTCTCATAAGTCCGGATTTTACTCCCATGAACCCGAGCGACGGACCGCCGAAAGCCGTTGGATTTCCGAATGACTGGGCATCTCCGACTACGATGTCTGCGCCGCATTCTCCGGCTGTTTTTAAGACCCCGGCAGAGTAGAGTTCATTGATGACTACAATAAGCAGCGTTCCTGAGGCTTTGGCTATTTCCGCTATTTTCGTAATATCTTCAATACATCCGAAAAAGTTAGGACTTTGGATTATTATTGCCGATGTTTTCTCGTCGACGGCATTTTTAATGCTGTCGGGATCTGTTACCCCTGATACTGTAGGCAGCGTGACAATATTATTGTCACCATTGTAGGTTAGCAGTGTTTCCCTGTATTCCGGGTGAACTCCGTCAGATATTACGACTTTGCACTTCTTCTTTTCGGCACAGGCAATGATCGCCGCTTCACAAAGCGCCGTTGCTCCATCGTAAAGCGAGGCATTGGAAACGTCTGTTCCGGTAAGCATTGCCATATATGACTGGAATTCGTATATAGCCTGCAGTGTTCCCTGACTGGCTTCCGCCTGGTAAGGGGTGTATGCCGTGAAAAACGCACCTTTTGAGGTTATTGATTTTACTGCCGACGGTATGAAGTGGCTGTATGAACCTGCTCCGAGAAAGCTTGTCAGACAGCATGAATTTTTAGATGCAATAGTGTTAAAATATCTCTTTAACTCAAGTTCGGACATCGCTTCAGGGATATCCAGTTGTTTGTTAAAGACAATATCTTTCGGGATGTCCTCAAAAAACTGACTTATGCTCTGTTTGCCGGACACTTCAAGCATCTGTTTTATATCCTGGCTTGTATGAGGGATATAGGCCATTATTTTTCTCCTGAATTATGATTCTTTGGTTAGGGCCTATGAATAATAAAAACAACGGCCCATCTTTTGGGTGGATTTTACGCCTTTTTGCGTTGTAGTCAGTCGTAATACTGGCAAATATTACTTCTTCCTCCGCCTTAAAATACGTAAAAATCTCCTCAAAAACCTGCGTATTACTTTATATTGACCCTAGGCGATCATGGCTTCGTAAGCGGCCAGATCCATAAGTTCATCTATTTCCTGCGGATTGCTCATTTTAATTTTGAAAAGCCATCCTTTTTCGAAGGGATCCTGATTGATATATTCAAAGTGGGGTTCCGCTGCTGAGTCGGAAATTTCAGGGTTTACTTCAGTAACAGTACCGCTTATCGGGGTGTATAAATCGGAAACCGTTTTAACGGATTCTATCGAACCGACCCTGTCCATTTTTTGGCAATCCATATCTGTTTCGGGAAGTTCCACATAAACTATGTCGCCGAGTTGATCCGCTGCATGCTGGGTTATGCCTACAGTTGCCGTATCACCCTTGACCATAATCCACTCGTGTTCTTTCGAATATTTTAACGCTGATTTATCCATTTTATAACTCCTTATCTAATTAAATTTTAATATTTTATAAGATTGCAGTGTTTGAGTAGGTAATGTATAATATAGAATATCTAATCTACTACTCTCAGACCAAATTTCTGATTTCTACGAAGTATTGCCGAAAACCTTTATATCACGGGATGATATTGCTCTATGGTGTTAAAATACAAATCTCCTCATAAAAAAGCCTTTTCGCTTATGGAAATGATCGTATGTATGGCACTGATCTGCCTGATAATGATTTTGGCCTTTGGCATACTGCCGTCCTCTTTTATGAGTTTGAGAAAATCTTCCTATTATCAGTTTGCCTCGGCGCAGGCTGTGAGGATAATGGATTTGGCTGTGTCTTCTCCGCTTCCTTCAGAACTGAGAACCGCGGATAAATATCCGCCCTATAACAGTCTTGACGAAGTGTTTTCCGCTTCTTTTCCGGTAACCCCGCTGCCCTCTGTATCTGACGGGCACAAAGAGCCAAATCCTGGGAAAATAGTTTTTGATCATGAACATAGTAAAGTTCATTTTTTTTATGTCGTCACATACTATGCGGTTGATATTGCCAGGGATTCCTCATCACCCGGTTCTCTGGTAGATATAACGGTTGAGATGTGGTGGAGCGAGAGACAGCCGTCACTGGAGATGGGCAATGACTTTAATTTGGATTCACTGCAGCATATAAAATATATACAGAGGGTTTACCGGCGGGGTGAACTGAAATGAGCCGTTACAGGTATCCCGAAAAAGGATTTACCATAGCCGAAGTTTTGATTGCTTCGGCACTTATGCTTATTGCCGGACTGATTCTTATGCAAATTTTTGTTCCGGCTGTTAAAGTGTGGATGGCAACAGAGCGCGGCGTTTCCATTTCGCGGGCAATTTCTTCTTCATTGCGTTTTTTGCAGACGGAGCTGCGGGCTTCCGCGCCGGATAAAGTTTTTATAAAAAAATCAACTGTTAATAACGGTTCTGATTTATTGTTTTTTCTGTCTCCTGTGGACAGAAATGCCAGAGTTTGTTCGGATGCGGATTATATTGACTCATCTTCGCTTCCGTCTGGCAAACTTGTATGGGCAAATGAGTCGGTTATTTTTATAAAATCCGCGGATTCCTTGAGGGGCAGCGGGGGAGGTCTTTATTTTTCCAGGAGATTTTTCCCCAGGGGCGGGGAACAGGACTGTATTGCCGGTTTTTTAAATGCCATGGATACTTATCCGTTTACGTCCTGGCCAAGACCTTCTCTGGTGGCCTCTGAACCTTACCGGATTGTATTTGATGTTGAAGATAATAACGGTTCCGGGGTGTGTCAGCCATCGTCGTCCGCCGTTACTTTTACCGTTTACTTTAAATATCTTAACGCTAAAGGTAAACCTGCCGAAATGAGCCTCAGCTCTTCGGCATCCATTATGAACCGTTAGGGAGTTAATAATGATTGTTTCTGGCCGCAGCAAAAACAGGGGAAATACTTTGCTTGTAATTATTATATCGGCGCTGATTCTTACTGCCGCTCTTGCGGTTGCCGCTCTGACGTCGTTTTTTCTTTGCCGTTCAAGGGAGGAAATTATTTCTCAGCAGACGCGTATGACCGCAAAGTCGGCTTTGGCTCAGGTTTTGTTCAGAGTTGATAAGCGTTTGCTTGAATTTTCTCAGGAATGTTCCAATGTTTCGATGATTGAATCTTCTCAGCCGGTGTCGATTTCCTGGAAAAATGTTGTTAAAGGGGATAACGGTGAAAATTTTGTCTTCCAAAACTCTGCTGCACAGCAGAGCAGCGGCGGTTCTTTTGCCGGTTCTTTTGTCAGTGTTGACTTTAGCGGCAGTGGCAAAAATATTTCCATAGACAATTTTGACAATGATTTATTTGTACAGGCTCCTTCCTCCGACAGATATAACGTGCCGCCTTATTCTTTGGATCTTGTTTTTAATGTGAAAAATCGTAGCTATTCCAAGAGGTTTGAAACAGTAATTTTAAAAAATTGGCCTTATGCGGTTTGTTGTGTCGGTTCTAATATAAATATCGGTCTTTGCTCGGCTGTACGCGGCGATTTGTGCAGTTTCCGTATCGCACCGCAGCTTTCCGGTTCAAATATAAACCAGAGCTATTCTCCGACTATTTCCATAGATTTGCCGGTTATTTATCCGCCTGTTTCGCCTGATTTTTATCCTGTTGTTAATGGAAATCTGTTTACGGCCTCGGATTCGCCTGATAAGATCTCAGCGGACAAGCCCTGGGTAAGCCATGCGTCTGATCCTATTTATATAAATGAACTTTTAAAGCCTAACTGGAGTAACGGTAAAAAACATTACGGCACTAAAGGGACGGCGTCGTCATTTCTTTCATCAATGTTGACTATTGCCGTTCCTGACAAAGGCAAAAGCTGTATGGAACTCAATGATTTGCTTGTATCCTCTAATGTTGCTGTAACTTTGCATAGGGAAAGCCTTGATTCTTCGGCCTTTGGAAATAGCATGCTGGCTCCTTTTTTTGAAAAACTGTCCTCTTCGCTGGATTCTTCTCAGGATGAGCCTTCATCATCCGATAGAATGGGAGAACCTGCCTTACCGTTTTTTTCTCTTGTTAAGGATTTGTCTCTTGAAGGAAATTCCGTATCCGACATGGGAGCTGCCGCTGTCAGCGGTCATTCGCATTACATCATAAGAGGTAATGTAATGTCTGCCGCCGGGGTTGTCAGACAGAGTTTTCCCGGCAGCAACAACAATACGGCGGACGGTTCTTTGCCGGGAATAAACCTTAGCAACTGTACGCTTGTAATTGACGGCAATCTTTTGCTGGTCGGCTCTCAAATGCTTGATTCCGGCAGGCCGTCTCCGGCTTCTTCAGGTAATGCAAATAGACTTGTCCCCAAGCTAACCGGTATGAATTCGGCTATTGTTGTAACCGGAAATATTTTTTTAATGAGTGCTGAAATGGAATCTTCCGGAGATAATTTTGTTATTTATGCTGACGGAAACATTATACTGCGTCCGGAAGCATCCGATTCAGGCAATAACAGGACAGATTTTTCCGGGGCAATTGTGTGTAAAGGAAATATGTATATAGAGCCTGTTTACAATTATAATTCAGGAATGCCCAGAAAATATTTTGATCTTTTGCATGTAAGAGGAGCGGTTGTTTGCGGGGGAGTGCCGTTTGAAGAAGATGAGCTTTTTAATTCAGTGAACGATTGCCTGCATCCTGGTATACTTGGACTGAATCTTGAGTCGGTTTCCATTGATTACGATCCGTCCGTCATCAGTTTATTGCATAAACTGATTGGGTATCCGGAGGCCACTATATGGCGTGAACTACCTTAAAATGGCAGGCAGTGAATTGCATTTGTATGCGTCGTCAAATCTGATGTTCGCTCATTCCGGCGTAGTCCCGCTACGCCTCAATCGTCGAAATCAGATTTGTCTTAGCCTCCAAACGCAATTGACTGCCTTTAATCTTTATTTCTTCATAAAAATCCGAAGTTACTTAGCCTTCGGACACAATTGAGCGCAATTAAATTTTTGTTGTTTATACCTTTTCTGATAACTGATAACTGATATTGGAACTTATATCTTTTCAACTCGTTGAAATCAAGTTTGCCTTAGCCTCCAAACGCGATTGACTGCCTTTGAACATATTATTTATTCGGTATTAACGGTTAAAAGTTTTTCTGAAAAACAAGAACAACTTTTGCAAGTAGCTCTGTTATAAGTTCATCTTTAACTGATTCGATATATTCGAAATTTCTGGCATTGTAGTCGATTGTAACAATCTGATCAAGCATAACAACACCTGTCGTTATAGTTTCTTTTAGAGGAATGTATAACGGATATTTTCTTTTTGTGTTGCTTATTGGAGCAAAAACAGCAATATTTGCATAGTCGCTTATAATTTTGTTACCCAAACAAATATAAGGGCGTATACTATATTGTTCGTGTCCTTTTTTAGGACTCAAATTGAGTTTTATGATATCACCCTGAATTGGAACTCCGTTTACCATTTTTCTTCTCCGACAGATTCTCCCAAATCACTGGGCTCTGTATTAAATATTTCACCGGAATAATCTCTAAATAAATACTCCAGAGTTCCTTCTTTCGGTACGGGAAGTTTTGATATTATAATTTTATTTGTCTTTTCGTCAATATCAAAAAAAACTTTATCATCTATTTCCAGCTTCGCTTTTTTTAAAATTTGAGCAGGTATTCTTAATGCTTTGCTGTTGCCCCATTTCGAGAGCACGGATACAGGAAAATTATTGGCACGGGCAGAGTCCGACATTTTAATATTTCCTTTCAATATAATCTAACTTAAGTATATACTTCACGTATATACTCTGTCAATGTTTTTGATCCGCTAATTTCTTAAATTTTGTCTTTATTTGAATAATATGTCAAAATATGCCAATGTCTTTGAAACGGTCAGGGTAAGCGCCTGTTATAATTCAATTCCTATGCGGCTTGCCAAGGAAAATAGGAAGTTTCAATATAAGGTTGTTCAAAAAAGCGGTAGTTCTGCACTGTTTGGTGCATCAATCGACTGGTTGCACAGGCGGG
The DNA here is from genome assembly GCA_031551355.1 of Candidatus Xenobia bacterium. Classification (GTDB taxonomy): domain Bacteria; phylum Vulcanimicrobiota; class CADAWZ01; order CADAWZ01; family CADAWZ01; genus JAVBNT01. The sequence goes on from JAVBNT010000005.1 coordinate 82,661, forward strand.
GATAATTCTGAAGTGTCAGCGGCTCGAACATGCAAAAAAAACTGATTTCCGTTTACACAGACCTGTCCTCTTTTAAACTTTATATGAGTGACGTGGGTTTGCTTGTTATGCAGTCAGGTATCGCACAGCAGACAGTGCTTACCGGTGAGAACAATTCTTTTATGGGGGCTGTGACTGAAAATTTTATTGCGCAATCCCTTACCGCAAATGGGCATGCACTTTATTACTGGACAAGCGAGCATATGGCGGAACTTGACTATGTGATTCAAAAAGGAGCCGGGGTTATCGGAATTGAAGTCAAAAAAGGTGTAAGCACTAAATCCAAGAGTTTGGGAGTGTTTACCCAAAAATATAACCCTGCATACTCAATCCGGTTTTCAGAAAAGAACTTTGGCCGGGATGGACAGTTGTTTTCATTGCCTCATTACTCGGTGTTTTGTGTGTAAACTTTATGTTAAAAGCTCGTCTGCCTCTTTTTCCGCCTCTTTGAGCAGACAATCGATCGATAGTGGGGAACCAGTGGCTTTTTCCATCCATAAGTCCGGAGTGCAGCTTTCCAAAGAACTCATTCTCTCTATCTCTCCGGCAAAATTTTTGTCTTTGATATAATGTTCTATCTGTGCCTGTGCGATAGCGGCGTAGAGGTATGACGGATAGTAAATGCCGTAAGTTATCAGGTGGAAAGGTGAGGCCAGTATAGTAGAGTCCTGATGATTGTAAATTTCCGCATAGTATTGATTCCAGATTTCAATAGCTCTGGCAATCATAAAATTTTTCAGCTCTTTTGCCGTTAAAGTTTCGTTTTGGTACATATATTGCCAAATATCTATATTCAACAGGGAAATTCCATATGTGCTAATGTCTTCCCATAGATTAATGACTTTCTCATCGTTGCTGTTTTCCGTATTTGCCTCAAGTAATTTTTTGGCTTTGTTGGCAAATAAGAAAGCAAAAGCTTCGCTAAACACATAGTTTGGCTGAGAAGCGTATACTGTACGGCAAAAGTCTTCGCCGGACAGAATCATGTTAACGGCATGGCCCAGCTCATGCATGAAAGTGTTAAATACAGCGAAAGTGATCTGATCTTCTTTGGCGTTTATCCGTATTTTTGTTTTAAAGTAATGACCGCCCGGTAAACAGTGAGAGGATGAACGGGATTGTTCTACGGCAATCAGTGAAGATATGTATGAGCTTTTTTCTTCACTGAATCCCAATTGTTTCAGTATGTCGGGAATTGCTTTTTCGAGGGATTTTATGTTGGGATATTTGGATGCTAATACTGAATTTGAATTGCCGCCATCCGGAATCATGTTGGGAGAGTAATACCAGTCTTCGGCGCAAAGATTTCGTCCTAATTTTTTTTCGAGATAAAAACAACATTTTTTTAACGCTTCCGACTCCAGAACGGATGTGCAGAATTCTCTTGTTTTGACTTCGCTTATCTGGAAAAGCTCTTCAAACGTCTCAGAAATGAGGTTTGGGTAGAGCTTTGAATGCCGATCTTTTAACTGTCTGGCATGGAACATATTTAACAGATGGTCATATCTTGATATTTTTTCTGGTTCCGGGCTGACTTTTATTCCGTTAAGCCAAACTTTATTGGTAAAAGGATCCCAGGAGACTTGCCGGTTTTTTATAAAGATTTCCGGTATTTCATGACGAATCTTTCTGTCGGATATTTTTAAGATTATTTTTGCTTTTTCCATCATGCCGCCGCCGGTATAATACGATCTTATATAGTTTGAGTATCTGATGAAATCGGAATCCGGAGGGAATATATTGTTTTTGCCGCCGACGGATATTTTTTCCAGGTTAATTTTGCCTGCGCAATAGGCTGAGGCCTTTGCATAGGCTTTACTGTATTCCGATGAATCGGCATCTCTGTCTCTTTCGGCAAAGATATCGGCTATGCGCACCTGAACCCATTTGCTGTCATTCCATTCCCTGCCGAGTGTATTTTTTTCGTCAAATGTGTATACGGGAAAATTAAGTAAGGCGGCAAAAGCCGTTTTAATTTCAAACATTTTGCCAATAAGCTCAACTAAAGGATTATATGAGGAGAAAAGGACATCCAGCGGGGTAATCGTTCCTTTGTCTACGTATATGGTTTCCGAAGTATACATTCGCGCATGACCGGAGCATGCAAAAATAGCGTTTAAATATTTTTCAAATTTAAGGGTAAAATCTTCAAGTTCCTCACCGTCTTTTACGAAATGCTGGAGGCAGAAGGATTTCAGCTGCTCATCATTGCCGTCTTTATCGGCCCAGCAGGAGCATACCTGCTTTACGCCGGTATTAATGCGCTCGTTTTTTCCGTATTTTTCTTCCAGGGCAGTGATTATTTCCAGCATACTTTACCTCCCGTGGTTTTACAGGCCGTGAATTAGATGAACTGACGTTGCTAAACAGGATATTTGCCCTTTATATTTTTGTCTCATGTTGATTAAAAAGGCAGTCAATTGGTCTGCCCGCAAACACAATTGACTGCCTTAAATTATGAGATTCTTGCCAGTGCCAACTCCTCCAGCGCGATTTCAGCTTCTTCGAGAATAAACTTTGTTGAAAGTGCGTGTCCCATGCCTTTTTCCAACCATAGATTAGGCGTAAGGCAGCCCTGGGTGCAGAGCTTTTCCATTTCTTCCGCCAGACTTTTGCCCTTAAGATGGTTCTCGATCTGGCAGCGTATTATTTCGCCGATAGGGTAGTTTGGCAGATATAATCCGTAGTTTATCATATGAGAATAGGCCGCCAGCAATACGGAGTTTTCTTCGCCAAAAATAGGGGCATACCATTTGTTCCATACTTCGCTTGCTTTGGATAATATAAATTCTTTTAATTCCTGAGCTGTAATTTCCTGATTTTTATACATATGTGACCAGAGATCCATACACACAAGGGAAACACCGCATAATTCAAAACAGTGCCAGAGGCAATGGAGCGTTTTAAGATGCCCGGCTTCCCTGTTGTTGCCTGCGACGCCGAGAACTTCCTGATCTCTTGCCTGAAATACAAAGGCAAAAGCTTCGGTGAATGCCGTATTGGGCACACCTGACATTAATGTTGAAGGAACGCCGTCAAGAGAGAATACCTGCTCGACGCAGTGCCCCAGTTCATGCATTGCCGTATTGTATGAGATATAATCTATTTGGCCGTTGTCAAATCTTGTGCGCAGGTGTGATTTGAATCCTTTGCCGCCGGCTCCCATTGCATGACCGGCACTGCGCGAGGCATCAATAACTATGTTTGATGACAGATAAGCGGCTTTATCCGGTGCAAATCCCAGTTTTAAAAGTATCTCATAAATGCCGGATTGAAAGTCATTGATATTTTTATATTTTTTCCTGATCGCGCTTGTGAGTTCTTCTTCCTTCAGCACCGACGCGTCTTTGAAACCTGCGTACCATATATCAATCGGCTGCAGCGCCCGTCCCAATTTTTGCGAGATGTATGCAGCGCATTTTTTTACCGTATTAGAGTTAAGAACCGAGGCAAACATTTTTCTGACGTCATCCTCGCTTATTTCCAGCGAGAGGTTAAAATTTCTTGAAATGGCAGTGGGATTTTCCTTAAACCACGGGTCCAGCATGCGCTCAGATTTAAAGGTGCTGATAATATGTTCGTATCTGACATTCTGCTCTGCTTCGGCGTCAATGGCATTTCCGTCACGGCAGACTTTATTTGTAAACGGATCCCAGCTTGCTTTATCGTTGTTGATGACTTCGGCCGGTATTTCCTGTCTGATGATTCTGTTGAGAATCTGTTCAATAATTTTCTGTTTTTCCAACCCGTTAGAATCTTTATACAGTGTTTTCAAATAATCCCTGAGGCCCCAGTGGGATATTAGTTTGAGACCCTGGGGGAAAATATTTTTACGTTCGCCGACAATTATTTTGTCCATGCAGATATTGTATTGGGAAATGTATGTTTCCGATTTGGAAGATGTCTGGCTGATCTTTTGGATCACATCGGACGGTATCCGGTGTGAAAATCTGTCCGCCAGGCGTGCCTGTGCCCATTGCTCGCTGCTCCATTTTTTCCCGAGACTGTTCTTTTCATCCAGACTGTATACCGGGTAGTTGAGGATTACGAGGAAGGCCAGCTTTGTTTTGAAGAAATCTTCGCTGATGTGGGCCATCGGGTTGTATTCAGCGAACATGTGATCGATATGCTTAAGCTCTCCTGTTTCAAGGTGAAGCGGTTCGCTGACCAATTTATATATTTCCCTTGTATAACCGTCAATCGTATCGAGATGTTTGGCAAATTTTTGTGTGGTTTCGGCAAGCTCTTTAGGATCGGCTATGAAGTTTTCAAGGCAAAATGATTTTAGCTCCTCGAACGTTCCGTCATTATCTGTCCAGAGACTGCATATTTTGTTTATACATCTTGACATTCTTTCACTTTTTTCATATTTATTTTCCATAAGTGGTAGAAGTTCATCGGCTAATATTTTCATAAAAACTCTCCTATACAATCATATTGGAATTAAATTCATCACGCGGCAGGAACGGGAACATATCTTCAAGAGGTTTGGAAACCATCTTGCCGTCCGGCAGTTTTTCCGACGATAGTTTCGGAATGAATATTTGTTCACTGTCGGTTATTATATCGCAAAGAACAGGCCCGTCCGCATCCAATGCCTCTTTTATTTGTTTTTCCATTGCCGCCGGATTTTCTATTCGATATGCAGTTATTCCAAAGCTATGTGCGACTTTTGCGAAGTCAGGCGTAGTTACCCCGCATTCACAGGCACAGGCTGTCAGACGGCCATTAAAAAAGTTTGTCTGAGTCTGGATTATTGAGGAATAACCGCCGTTGTTGATGACAAATATTTTTATCGGCAGCCGGTAATGGGCTATTGTCTGCAGTTCCTGAAGATTCATCATTATACTGCCGTCACCGGCCAGACATACGGTTCTTTTTTTGCCGGCTGAAAAGCAGGCTCCTATTGCCGCCGGCAAATCGTAACCCATTGAAGCATTTCCCGAGTTCCATATTACCCTTTGCGCTTTTTTGACGATTCCTGCCTGCAGCATGCATACGCATGGAGACGCATTTCCGGTGACAATAAGCTCATCTTCTTTCATAAGCGAAGTTATTATTCTGATAAACTCATAAGGGTTTATCACCGTTTTTGTCTGTTTGTAATCTTCATTTTTTGAAGGGTGGTAATTAATTTTTCGTTCATGGCACCAGTTGAGCCATTCTTTTTTAGCAATTTTTTGTTTTTTGTCTGTTATTGCTTCAAGGACCTTTTTTAAATCCGCATGTATGGGTAAATCGGGTTTTATTGTCGGTTTATTAAGTTCTGCCTTGTCAATGTCTATTACTATTTTGTAAGCCCTATGGGCAAAGTTTTCCCAATTGTAACTTACCTGGCGTATATTGTTTCTTGTTCCCAGACACAGTATTAAATCGGCATTCTGCAGGGCAAAATTTCCGGCCCTTTGTCCGATAGTGCCGATTCTGCCGATAAATTGCGGATGGTCATCGGTTATTGTGTCGAAACCGTTAAGAGTTGTTACGACAGGGATATTGAGCAGTTGCAACAGTTCATAGAACTCTTGCATAGCGCCGGAAAGACGTATTCCGTGACCGGCAATTATCAGCGGTCTGCTGCTTTCTTCAATCTTTCTTAGAATGAATTCCGCTTTTTCGTAAGGATTGTCATAAATGTAACTGTGAACGTAACTTTCGTCATCCGTTTCCAATTCTGACTCGTCTATAATGGCTCCCTGAACATTCATCGGCACATCAATCCAGACGGGTCCCTTTCTGCCGTGTGTGGCTTCGAATACCGCCCTGTCAAGAATTTTTCCGATATCTTTGGGGGTATTGACTGTTTGTGCGTATTTTACGAGCGGTTTTACAATGCTAATAATGTCGGCTTCCTGATCGCCAAGTTGACGCAGGCCGATCTCAGGGCAGGAACCGATTGTTGTCTCAAATTTTACCTGGCCGGAGATATAAAGAACCGGTACGCTGTCGGTCCACTGGCCTAAAACGCCGTTTAAAGCATTTAAGCCCCCCGGTCCGGTGGTTACATTTACAACCGCAAGCTGCTGATTATATCTTGCATAACCTTCGGCAGCAATTGCCGATGCCTGTTCATGGTGGTTGCAGATGTAATCAATTTCCTTGCCGAAAGAGTCGTTTAAATGCATGGCTCCGCCGCCGGAGATCATAAAAACATGCTTTACTTTATATTTTTCTCTGAGCCTCTTAGCAATAAAATCCGATACTTTAATCAATGGCTTGTTCTCCTGTGTGAAGTTATCAGCTTAACTTTGGACCGCAATCTTTTGCATAAGAATTTTTAGTCCGGAAAAAGTTTCTTCTATATCTTCGTTATGTATTATAACTGTCTTGCCGCTTTTTTCGCTTATGATTTCACGTATGGCCGGCAGCTTTGACGGAATGCCGCCGCTCAGAATGATATGTTCGTCTCCGGATTCGAATTGCGGCAGCAATTGCAGATATTGTTTTATATAGCTTTTTAGCAGTGATGCCAGATAGTGCCTGACGTTAAATCCTGTTTCCGTTATTTTCGAAATTTTTCCGCCGCCGCTGTAATTCCAGGCGCTTGAAAAAATCGACAGGTCGAATTCGAGCTGTGCCGACTCTATTTCTTCTGTGCTTATTGATTTTAATGTTTCCCAGTAATCGCTATGCGGGTTAATACTTGCCAGTAGTCCGATATAAACATTAAGTGCCCTTCCTGAAGGTATATGTGTAACGGTTTTCAGGGCATACCCGTCAAAAAAAGGTCTGTAATCAACTTCCTTATTGGAAATGTCATCGGTTATTTTGGACATCTGCGAGCCGGTTCCAAGATTTATTGATATCGTTTTGAGAGGCTTGTTGCCGGCGCCTAATACTGCGCATTGGTGATCGCCGACTCCGGAATAAACCGGTATGTCCCTGCCGTTAATTACGGCAAATCCCGAAACTGTAATTTCTTCGGTTGTTTGATTAAAGATGAGGTCTGTGCCGGTTATTTTTCTATATAAATCAAGATACTCTCCGGATGGTTTTTTGGAGCAAAAATCATAGAATCCCAGCGCGGCAAACATTGTTTCATGAACATTGTTGCCTGACTTGCCGCTGCAGCATGCCAGCCATTCAGGCAGGGAAATAATTTTGCTTTGCTGCTTTATTTTTTCTTTACGTGCGAGGGCCATTAAATTAAATGCCGGATAACACGGTTTAGCGGTAAATAAAGTTATATCGCGGTAAGGTTTGCCCAAATTCTCTGTTACGAAAGCAAAAGACGTTTTTCCGTCAATTTCATCAAGTGAACGTTCGTCTTTCCAACTGATGTAATTTGTCAGCGGCTTGTTGTCAGGGTCCGTAAGCAAAAAGCCATGCATCTCGCTGCATATTGCCACGCCTTCTATTTCGCAGGTATCGGCATAGGCTTTTATTATTTCAATGAATTTCTTTTTCAGAGCCTCTGCAGAAACTTCAAAACGGGTACCCGCTTGTACTGCCGGCGGCAGGGAAGCGTATGATTGTATATCTGAAAGTACTCCGCTTTCAGTGTTAAATATTCCTGACTTTATCCGGGAAGCGCCGAAATCAACAAGAAGAAAATTTTTCATACGGCTAAAATTCCTCTTTTATTATTGTCTTGATTTCTTCAATTGTTTTGCCGTTTAATTCCATGGTTAATATCTGCATGTTTCCGGGAGAATCGGCAACCGCAAAGTTTAGCTGTGTTCCGCTTGTTTTTTTGTCTTTTTTTAATAATTTTTCTATTCCGTCTGTGGGAATGTTTTTTATGTTTTCACTCCTCATCAGTTCCAGTGCATAAGTTTTCATTTTTTTTCTGTCATCTTCACTGAGCCTTCCATAAGTGCTGTTTAATTTGTCGGCGATGATAATTCCAATTGCCACGGCAATCCCATGAGGAATTTCATAGTTACTCAGAGTTTCTATTGCATGCCCGACTGTATGCCCGTAGTTTAGGCTTCTTCTGTGAGCTTTTTCGAACTCATCAAATTCCACTACGGCTTTTTTCACCCATAAAGCCCCAAGTATAAGCGGTTTTATGGCTTTGGCATCGCTGACTTCGCCATTTTTGACAAATCTGGAGTAATTTGCCAGCATTTGATGGCCGCCTGTGATTGAAAGCTTCAGTATTTCTCCCAGTCCGGATTTAAAGTCGCGTTTGCTTAGTGTGCCAAGAAAAAGAGGATTTATTATTACTTTATGAGGGGCGGAAAAAAGACCAAGCTGGTTCTTGGCCTTATTGTGATTTATTCCCGTTTTTCCGCCGATGCAGCTGTCGCACATGGATAGCAGGGTAGTCGGCAGGAAAAACCATCTTATGCCTCTCTTGTAACTGGCACATGCAAAAGCGGATACGTCCTGTGTAATTCCGCCTCCGGCAACAATAACCGTCCCTGCTTTGGTAAATTCATTTTTTTCAAGAAATTCAATTATTGAAGAAACTCCTGTAAGGGTTTTGAATTCTTCGCCGGCTTCAAGTTTGAAAACACGGGTATTTTTAACATTCAAATTCCCGAGATGAAGTTCGTATACGTTTTTGTCGGCAATCAGCAAATTGGCGCTGTTTTCATCCATAAGGCTCTGAACCAGATCTGACGGCAAAGTGTTTTCCGTATAGCACACATCATAATTTCTCGGAGATGAGATTACTGTAAAACTCTCCATATTAGAGAAATCCTGGGGTATCTCAAAAGTTTTGTCTTCAATTTTAAAGCATATATTACTCATTGTTGGAATCCTCCGGCCATAAATCCGCCGTCGATAATAATATCCTGACCGTTGATATAGCCGTTTTGTCCGCTGCAAAGAAACAGCGCGGCATCGGCTATATTTTCCGGGGAGGCAAGTCTGCCCAGCGGAATTTTATTTTCAAAACTTTTTATTTTATCCTCACTGTTGTTCTTTCTTGTCATTTTTGTCTCGACAAAACCGGGTGAAAGTGTATTCGATTTTATGTTATATTTGCCGAGTTCTATTGCCAGTGTTTTAATCAAGCCGTTGAGCGCATGCTTTGACATTGCATACGGACTTCTGTTCTCACGGCTGATTGTTCCGTAAAGAGACGATATTCCCAGAATCCAGCCGTTATTTTTCTTTTTGAAATAATCAAGGTTCATCTGGACTATTTTGTAAAATCCGAAAACATTTATTTTGAACGTTTTGAAAATGTCATCTATAGAAACGTCATCTACGGCTTTAGGCTCGTTAAATCCGGCACATTGAATTAGGACATCAAAGCCATCATGTTGGGACATGAATCCTTCTATTAAGTCAATATTTTCAAGATTAAGCTCCTTGCTGGAGGGCGAGTTTACATGAAAGCCCTCAGATACAAATTTATTCTTGATCGCCTGACCGATATCTCCGTTTCCGCCGAGGAGTAATAGTTTGTTCATGGAACTGTTTTTTCCTTAAAGTTAATTCTTTTTTCCTCAATAACAAGAGGGCGCTTCATCATTCTGGTATTGATACTTAGTATATACTCGCCAAGGAAGCCTATAAAGAATAACTGCAGTGAGCCGAGGAAAAAAACGCCAATCAGGAGCGGAGCCGTTCCCATTGGAAATGAAGACCAGAAAATCAATTTCAGTATAAAATAAATAAGGGATATAAGCAGGCATACGGCTGAAAACGCAAAACCAAGAAAGGTAGCCATACGCATGACTATTTTGGAATAGGAGGTTATGCCGATCATTGCATAATCATAAAGCGAGTAGAAATTGTTTTTTGTCTTTCCGTGCAATCTTTTTGCCTGTTCAAAATTGATCTCTTTTCTTTTAAAACCCAGTTCGGCAATCATTCCTCTCAGGTATGGTATCGGTTCTTCAACCGTTTTTAAAATCTCTATAAATGCCCTGTCGTAGAGACCAAATCCTGTAAAATGTTCGATATGTTCAATATCGGCTATTTTTTTTATGACTTTGTAATAACAGCTTCTGAGAAAATACATTAAGCCGCTTTCTTTGCTTTTGCTTTTAATGCCGATTACTATTTTATAACCTTTTTCCCATTCCCGGACAAACTCTTTGATTACTGCCGGCGGATCCTGAAAATCTGCGCACATACTTATAGTACAGTCACCCGTAGTCTGCAGCATTCCATAGAATGGCGATCTTATCTGTCCGAAATTTTTGGCATTGAAAATGGCCTTTATTTTTTCGTTTTCACTGCACAGCCTGCTCAGTTTTTCCCGGGTCGAGTCCTGTGAGGCATTGTCGATAAAAACAATCTCATAATTGTATTCTTTTAGATCGTTTTCAAATATTTTTATGATCGCTTCAGAAAGAGGCCCGACATTATCCTCTTCATTATAGGTTGGGATCATTATACTTATTGTTTTTGGCTTTGTATCCATTTTACTGTCTCTTTAATGCCTTCTTTGAAGGATATTTGCGGCTTAAATCCTGTATCGTTGCTTAGTGACGTGATATCAGCGCACAGATGCATTACCTGATTTTCCTGATATGGAAGTTCACCTATTCCGTCTTCGATTTGCGGAGCCAGCATGTTTTTGATCTCAAGGATAAAATCTTTTAAAGGGCGGGCTTGTCCGCTTCCGATACAATAAACGCTGTTGTTTTTTCCTTCTTTGGCAGCAAGAAAAAGTGCGCATGCAGCGTCGCCGCAATATATATAATCCCAAGTCTGCTCCGCAGGTGTGAACGAAATTTTTTCGCCGTTAAGAAAAGCTTTTATACATTTTGATATCATTGTATCACTGCCGTCGTAAGGCCCGTAAGTGCTTAGTATTCTTGTCCATATATGCTTTATGCCGTAATTATTGCATAATATACGGCTCATTTTTCCGGCGGCATACTTTGCAACGCCGTAGCTGTTGTCCGGATTGATTTCGGTTGTGCAGGATAATTTTTTATCGGTTCTGCCATATTCTGCCTGTGAACCGGCTCCCAGAAAAACGTCGCATCCTAGTTTTTGGGCCAGACTTACGGCCTCCAGAGTGTAGCCGATGTTCCGGGATTGAGTAAAAGGATCATTTCTCTGTTCCCTGCCTGTTCCTTCCCACCCGAGATGAAAAAAAGCATCATAACAGGAAGGCAGAGTTTCCGATAACCTCCCCAGATCGGACAGCGTACATTCTACTAACGACAGGTTGGCCCCGGATTGGAAATTTTTGTTTTTTGGAGAGCCCGGCCGTAAAACAGCGGTAACTTCTATGTTCCGTTCCGTCAGATACTGTATAAGCGCCATTCCCAATATTCCGGACGCCCCGGTAAGGATCACTTTTTTCATCAAAGACCTCTGCTGTAGATCTGCCGCTTAAGATTTTCATCATGTGCATAAGGACTGTCGATGTCGTCTATTTTTATAGGAGCGTCCTGTTTGCATTCATTGAGCAGAATCTCTCCGGACATGAGCTCGCGGCAGGAAATTTGTCCTTTTTGCAGGGGTATGGCCATATAAATATCATTCTCCGTCAAGACATGCCCTTGGGGCATATCTCTTTTTGCATATACTCCGCGTACCATGCCTTCCAGATACGTCTTTTCTTTTTTGGGTATGATACGCCTTGAGTTGCCGGAAGCTCCGCAAATTTCCTTTGCCCGATGGTAGCTTTTAAACCAGGCGTCGATCTGTTCCGGAGTTGCGCAATACGGAGTCATGGGAATTTCATCCACAATATCGACATGGTGTTCGAATGTTCTGGCGCCTTTTGCATAACCGATAAGCATAGATTCTGTAAGATCGCCGCTTTCATGAGTTGAAAGCCCGATTACATGTCCGGGATACCTGTTCTTCAGAAAGTCAATCTGATTCAGCTCCAGATCTTTTTTCTCACTTGGATATATTGACACGCAATGGTTTATAGCCAGGGGAATATTACGGTTCTCAAAAAATGTTACCATGTCGTCTATGTTCTTGAGGTGAGAGCCGCCGGTAGAGACAATCACCGGTTTCTTGGTTTTTGCTATTTTTTCTATAAGCACCCAATCGTTCACGTCACAGCTTGCTATTTTTATGATCGGTATATTCAGCTCGACGCAGAGATCCACCGATTTTTCATCGAAGGCGGTGGCCATAGGTATGCAAGAGTTCCTGCATACCGCTGTGACCATTTGTGCATACCCTTCTTTACTCATCTGTGTAGCAAGAGTTTTGTTTATGTATCGGATATCCGTTCTGTCGCGAAAATCCTTATGAATAAAACTCTCCACATCTCTGAACTGCAATTTTATTGATGCCCTTACGGTGTTAAACCGGACTATTTTTCCAAAATCGTTAATAATTTTCAGGCCTCTTTCCACTTTTCCCCAGTGGTTGTTTGCCAGTTCAAGCACAAACAGATCTTCAAACATATCTCTATTCATAAAAAGTCACCGCCTTTTTAAAGCTGAATTATTTTCTATTTACCGTTTTCGAAATACGTTTGGATTTCTCTTACCATATAATCGATCATCTTGTCTGTCATACCGGGATAGAGGCCAATCCAAAAAGTATCGCGCATAATTTTGTCAGTGTTTCGTAACGAATCTGCGACCCTGTAGCCGCTGTTTTCTTTTCTTATATAGTCAAAACACGGGTGCTTGATGATATTTCCGGCAAAAAGCATTCTTGTCTGTATCTTTCTGTTTTCAAGCCATTCAACCAATCCCTGCCTGTCGGGACTGTTATTTACCGTGATCAGAAAGCCGAACCAGCTGGGGACAGAGTTTCTCTCTGCCTGCGGCAGTATGAGCCTGTGGCTGAGATTCTCAAGGCTGCTGTAAATTCTTTTGAAATTTTCTATTCTTTTTTCAGTAAACCAGGGTAACTTTTTCAGTTGTGCCACCCCTATGGATGCCTGCAAGTCCGTTACTTTTAGGTTGTATCCGAAATGTGAATACACATATTTATGGTCGTAACCGGCCGGAAGCTCACCGTAGCGCCCGCCGTACCGTTTTCCGCAAAAATTATCGACCCCTGACGGACAGCAGCAGTCGCGTCCCCAGTCTCTCAGTGAACGGATAATCTTGTTTAACAGAGGATTGTTTGTATATACGGCTCCTCCTTCACCCATAGTCATATGATGGGGAGGATAAAAACTTGAAGTTGCAATATCTCCGAAAGTCCCTGTGAACTGTTCTTTTCCGTCGAGAGTGTATTTTGAGCCTAAGGCGTCACAGTTGTCTTCTATAAGCCATAAATCGTGTTTTTTACAAAAATCCAGCACACTTTTTATATCAAACGGATTTCCCAGCGTATGAGCAATCATAACGGCTTTTGTTTTTGCCGACAAAGCTTTTTCGAGGGCCGATACGTCGATGTTGTATTGCGGAATTGTCACGTCAACAAAAACAGGTACAGATCCGAATTGTATTATCGGTGCAACTGTTGTTGGAAATGCTGCCGCAACGGTAATTATTTCATCTCCTCTTTTTACGGCTCTTTCTCCCAACAGCGGAGATGTCAGGGCCATAAAGGCAAGAAGGTTGGCTGATGAGCCTGAGTTTACCAGCGAGCAATATCTTACATTGAGAAAAGCCGCCAGTTTTTCTTCAAACTCATCTGTATATCGGCCCGAGGTAAGCCAGAATTCAAGTGCGCTGTCAACAAGATTACACATCTCATCCCTGTCATATATCCTTGATGCGTAGGGGATTCTGTCTCCGGGATTGAATTCGCCTTTTTGGTGGAATTTGGCGCAATATTGCGCCACCAGCTCCAATATCTCGTTTCTGGCCTGTTTTTCGTCCATTTTGTCAAACATTATGGAAATACTCCTCTATCTGCCTGTCCATACAAACTGAAATGTTTTCTTTAGCCAAATAAGCCTTTGACCATTCAACCGTTTTTTCAACGGCGTCTTCTATGTTCCAACGGTTTTTGTGTCCCAGCGTATACGCTGCAAGTGAAGAATCAAGCCTTAAAAAGGAGGATTCTTTTTCTCTTTTTTGCTCGGTATATTCCCAAGTTTGGCCATTTCCCCATTTTTTGCAAAATGTTTCAACCAGTTCGCCTGTTGTTATACATCCTGATGCGTCCGGTCCAAAGTTGTAGCTTCCGGAATACTTATTTTTGTTCTCATATTGTTTTTTCAGCAGCAGCAGATATCCTGAAAGTGAGTCCATTACGTGTTGGTATGGACGTATTGAATACGGATTACGGACTTCTATAATGCTTTTTTTCTCCGCAGCTCTTATACAGTCAGGGATTATCCTGTCTTTGGCAAAATCGCCGCCGCCGATTACATTTCCGGATCTGGCGGTTGAAATGGCGGGTGAGCCTTCCGATGAGAAAAAAGACTTTTTATATCCGTAAGTTACAAGCTCACTGCAGGACTTGCTGTTTGAATAAGGATCACTGCCGCAGAGCGTTTCATTTTCTCTGTAAGGCCAGTGCCATTCGTTATTTAGATAAACCTTGTCTGTGGTAACGTTCAAAAAGGATTTTACATTTTTACAGCTTCTGAGAGACTCCAATATGTTTACGGTACCCATCACGTTTACATCGTAAGTATAAACAGGGTTTGAGTATGATTCAAGTACTATAGGCTGGGCTGCCATATGTATAACAATTTCAGGATTACTTTCCGTCATAGCCTGTTTCAGTGACTGTAAATCTCTTATATCTGCGATAACGGAATTTATATTTGTGGAGTCAATGGCGGAGAAGAGGGAGGGGGATGATTCCGGAGCCAGAGAGTATCCGGTAATGTTGGCGCCCGATTTTTTTAATATTTGCACAAGCCATGAGCCTTTGAAGCCCGTGTGGCCGGTAATAAAGATATTTTTGCCTTTATAGAAATTAAGATAGAACGACATAATTATTTCCACATTTTCCAGGGAGCGCAGTTACTCTCCCATAGCTCTTCGAGTTTGTTTTTGTCTCTCTGGGTATCCATGCACTGCCAGAAACCGTCATGTTTGTATGCTTTGAGCTGCTTTGATGAGGCAAGATGTTCAAACGGCTCTTTTTCAAGTATTGTTGAATCGCCTTCAATTATATCAAAAATTTCCGGCTGCAATACCATAAAGCCGCCGTTAATCCAGCTGCAGTCGTCATAGGATTTTTCCCTGAAAGAGGTTACGTCGTCGTTGTCTGTTTCCATCACGCCGAATCTCTGAACAGATCTAACAGCCGTTATTGTTGCCAGTCTGGAATGTGACTTATGGAACTCTACCGTTTCCGGTATATTGATATCTCCGACTCCGTCTCCATAAGTAAGCAAAAATGTTTCGTCCCCTATATATGGTTTTATACGCTTCACCCTGCCTCCTGTCATCGTATGAAGTCCGGTGTCTATCAGCGTTACCCTCCAGGGCTCGGCATATCTGTTATGGACGATCATGTCGTTTTTTGACATATCAAATGTAACATCTGAGGTGTAAAGAAAATAATTTGAGAAGAATGACTTTATTATCTGTCCTTTATACCCGAGGCATACGATAAATTCATTAAACCCGTAATGTGAATAGTATTTCATCACATGCCATAAAATAGGCATTCCGCCGATCTCGACCATCGGTTTGGGTTTGAGATGGGACTCCTCGCTTATCCTTGTGCCGAATCCTCCGGCAAGTATGACTACTTTCATAGATATCTCCGCTTGTTTTCAATTTTTAAAAAAAACAGTCAAAAATGTGCTATAATCATTTCCAGGTTAAATATTTGCCCGGATTAGGATTTGATTTTATGCCTTCGTTTATAAAAAAAATTTTTTCATACAAAGAAACCCGTTTTCTTTTTGTAGGTGTTTTGAATACGGCTTTCGGGTATGGAATTTTTGCATTATTTATTTTTTTGGGGATTCAATATTTTATTGCAAATACCCTTTCATATATACTCGGCATCATCCATAGTTATCTCTGGAACAAATTCTTTACATTCAGGACAAAAACTGTCTCTGCATCTGAGCCGCTGAAGTTTGTGAGTGTTTATTTTGTGAGTTATCTGTTCAGCAACTTATTCCTATGGCTGTTTGTCGAGCAGTTTCATGCGAGCCCTTATGTTGCCGGCGCGGCCAGTCTGTTCCTCACAACTGCCGTAAGCTACTTCGGTCATTCATTTTTTAGTTTTACCGGTTCGGAACAGAAAGCTGTTACTGAAGAAGTTTTGCCCGACACGAATACAGTCTCCAAAAGCTAAGCCTCTCATAATTTATTGTTAGCGGACTTTCCTTTGTTATGATTTTATGGTACGTATGCATAAAGTTTTTTCCATTTATGCTCTATCCTGTAGGATGGATTTGCCTTTAAAATAAGTTCCTCCATAATCAGGGGATCGTCTTTGACATGGTATGTGCATAACGATAATTTAGGGGCAAACTTTTTAAGTGTTTCTACAGCTCCCTTCAGCATCAGGCGTTCGCTTCCCTCAATATCGGCTTTGATGAAATCAATTTTTTCTATTTTATTATCATTTATAAATTGATCGATGGTTGTTGTCGGTATTGTTATTGTTTTTGCGGCACTTACTTCGGATTTTGATGAAAATACGATTGAATTTGAAGTGTTTTCATTAAATATAAACATGTTTGTGCTGCCGGCACAATCGGAGGCTCCTTCGGGAACAATAGTTATCTGTTCCGGATAGACTTGAGACAGATCGCACAGATAATTTATTACCTGGGGAAAAGGTTCAAAGGCATAAATTTTGCATCCTTTTGATGCTGCTACCGATGAGAACAGTCCGATATTTGCTCCAAGGTCAATTACCGTATCTCCGCTATCCAGAGTGACTCCCGAATACTCGTAAGGGCCCTCGGACAACAATGAGTAATCCCCGAATATTGGGAATATCAGATCTCCGGCTTCATAGAGGAACGACTGCTTTATCTCTTTTTTTATGAGTCCGTTAACTATTTTACATCCGTTGCAGTCAATATATTCGCAAGATGTGTCTATCCCTTTTGACTGGAAAAAATACTGTATCCAGTCTTCCAGCAGTAAATCCATGTCGGCCTGCGTTACCGCTATGTGGTTTTTGAAATTTCTTTTTTCCAGCTCCTCTGTGATCGCTTTGTGCATGCTTTCGTTCAGAGATAACAAAAAGCAGCATTCATCCGCTTTGAAGGGTAGGCTGTCAAGTTCGTAAACCTTGAGACCTTCGATTTCCCTTTTATTGTCTTTCAGGGTTGTTACACAGAAGCATTCCGCTTTTATGCCGAACTTGTCAATAATTTTTTTGAATGAGGTTCCGAAAGAACCGGCCCCGTATAATACAAGCTTTTTGTCTGTTGATGTTATTTTACGGTAAGCATTATTATTTTCCCTATAAGAGCTGTTCATTGTTCTATATGCTGCCTTTTCCGTTAGTGATTATAGTTATGTGACTTTCTGCAAGAGTGACTGTCTATCCTGTATGTATTTTTTCTTTACCAATGAATCGCTTCTTTGCCTTTTTGAATAAGATAATTATTAGTTTTGCTGAACGGCTTACTGCCGAAAAAGCCTTTAAGAGGCGACAAAGGGGAAGGGTGCGGCGATTTTATTACAAAATGTTTTTGCGAGTCTACAAAAGCTCCCTTCTTTTGCGCATAGGAACCCCAAAGTATAAATACGATATTTTCCTTTTCCTGCGCAAGTTTGTGGATAACGGCATCCGTAAATATTTCCCAACCTTTATTTTGATGTGAACCCGCTTTATGCGCGATGACCGTAAGGGTGGCGTTAAGAAGCAAAACGCCCTGTTTTGCCCAGTGTTCCAGATTGCCTGAAGCTTTAGGGGCTATCCCCAAATCATCCTGCAGTTCCTTATATATATTCCTCAGTGAAGGAGGCAGAGACACTCCGTCGTTTACTGAAAAGCTCAGACCGTTGGCCTGTCTTTCCCCATGGTAAGGATCCTGGCCTAAAATAACGACTTTTACATCGTCGAAAGAAGTTTTGTCAAAAGCGTTAAAAATCTGACTGCCTTTGGGAAATACTCTTTTGCTTGCGTATTCCTCTCTTACAAAATCAACAAGGTTCTTGAAATAAGGTTTGGCAAATTCCTCTTTCAGCTGTTCCTTCCAGGACTCTTCAATTTTTACATCCATAAAATTTACACTCCGAAAAATATATAGGCATATTTTAGATAAATAAGAAGTAAAGACCTTTTATGGGAAAGGGTTTATTCATACGTTTAATTGCTGCTTTTATGCCTGTAAAATAATATTTTACTGTCTTTCTGGAGACTTTATTGCATAAAATGAGAAACAGAGGGTCAGATGTTGCTTCCGCAAAAAAAACAACCAAACAAAAGCAGTCTACGGGAAGGAATGAGTCGTATGTAGCTCTGAAAACTTACTAAATGTCTGTTGTTAGACAAAGTAAGTGTCTCATGCGTGAATCCTGGTTTTCTACACAGGATTCACGCATGAGAAAAATTTTCTACAAAATTGCATGATAATTTGAATAAATATGGAATATGTTACACAACAAAAATAAGAGGTGTGACATATAAAATGGATTCGTTATTTGAAATGCTCAAAGCAATAGAAGATC
>JAVBNT010000023.1:0-85247 GCA_031551355.1 Candidatus Xenobia bacterium
AAGGTCGGTTCCGGAGCGTCTTCGCAAAAAATCAAGTAAACAAAAGCTGTCGGCGGGAAGGAATGAGTCGCATGTAACTTATGAAAGCTTACTAAAATGTCTGTTGGCAGACAAAATAAGTGTCTCATGCGTGAATCCTGCGGAATACATAATATGATGTTGACAAAATATTTAAACTATCATAATATTAAGTATCACGCTTGTTTAGATGAGGGAGGATGAGGGAGGAAGATTCATGAAGTATCTTTTTGTAAAAAGCCTCGTTTTATTTTTTATACTGGGTTTCTTCTGTGGCTGCAGCAATAATGTCAAAATTAATGATGAAAAAATAAACTACAAGGAAGAGATGTTAAAGGAGGGAACCCCCGTCTCTCCCGGATACACTTATGCCACGAAAGACGGAACTTTTGCACGGGAATTGGAAACCGCTATTCAGGAAATAGCCGGCGAAAGGGTCGAGGTCTATTATGAGGACGATGCCCAGAAACTTTACCGGCTGTTCGTTACTCAGGATAGTGTGAATTTACATATGACTATGAAGGAAGGTAGGACAAATAAACTGTCCCAGCGGTTTGCTGCTCCTGAGGGGTTAAATTTACACATATCGTTCAGGGTAGATCCAACCAAATCCAATAATGAGAGAGAAATAGAATTTTCCAAAGATATCAAACGCACTATGGCAATATTGGCCGAACATCTGAAAAAGCCCAAAAAAAAGAATGTTTGCGTCCAATTTATGGGAGTAGTCGACGTTCCTTCACGGCACCCAACAGACGAAAACCCATATATAACCGTTATTATAGCTTCAATAATGACTGATGCAGTAAAGAAAACCGACTGGAGTTCTGTTAAGCCGGAAGAAATCCCCGATATATGCAGGAGAGACGGCGGTTTTTTTGAAAATGCAATGTTTGATGATTAGCAACATTCTTATTACCAACTTAACTCCTCACAGCACACTGCTCCAAAGCATAAAAAAATATTCACTTTATATGACTTATATCGCCTGACTTCAGTATCTGATCAGATTCTCATATAAAGAAAATAATAAAGAAATTTTATGTCAAAACAAGATTCGGATAAAGCCGGACAGAGGAAAGATCTCTGTCCGGCTTTATCTAATATTTATAATTATATATAAGTATCTTTCAGTGCCGATTCAATAATATCAAGCGACCTGTCCAGATCCTGTTGAGTATGCCCATAGCATATATACCAGTGGTGGAAGGGCTGTATAAACAGTCCCTGCCTGATGGCAGAGGTATAGAATTTCGTCCTTCTCTCCTTGTAAAGTCCCTCGTCATCTCTGTCAAAGGTAATGAACGGCATTGGAGGAACCTGTGAGACAGTCACCTTATAAGGTAATTTTGCCGCAATCCCGTCAAGGCGTTTATTAAAGGCAACCCCTCTCTCCCAAATTTTGCCGGCAACGTCTTCCCTTTCTAAAATATCAAGACACTTCATTGCCGCAATCATTTCCAGGCTGTTCGGGAAAAATGTCGAAGAAATGAAAACTTCCTTTTCTGCGATTTTCATTATCTCGCTTTTACCAAGAACCGCGGCAATCGGATATCCGTTGGCAAGAGCTTTTCCGAACACAGCCATATCCGGAGTAACACCGTAGTGTTTTTGTGCGCCGCCGAGACCAAAGCGGAATCCTGTTCTGATCTCATCCATAATAAAAATTGCACCATGTTCCTTGGCAAGGGCTTTGACACCTTCAAGAAATCCCGGAGCAGGTTCCGTTACAGCATCGTTAAGAGGATGCCCGACACCCGTTATAATGACGCATGCGACCTCATTTTTATTCTGTTCGAGTAGCTGCTTCAAAGAGTTCAAATCATTGTAATGGAACTCCATAACATCTTCATAAACTTTCTTAGGGACACCGCCATGTACTTCTACACACCAGTCGTGCCAGCCATGATAACCGCAGCGCAGCACTTTGTCGCGTCCCGTATGTCCTCTGGCGATTCTGACCGCACAGGATGTGGCGTCGGAACCGGTTTTAACAAGAATACCCATTTCCGCACAAGGAATCAGATCTATAAGACGTTTTAAAAGCTTGTTCTGCCATTCCTGAACCAGACTGAAGCAAAAGCCTTTGGACATCTGTTCTATTACCGCCTGATTTATTTCCGGCTCGACATAGCCGAGAATTATCGGACCGTAAGCGCAGAGCATGTCTATGTAATCATTGCCGTCCTCGTCAATGATATGTCCGCCATGGCCTTCTTTTATAAATATCGGATATTCGCCGGGAACAAAATTATAAGGTCTTCTGATGCCCATAACTCCGCCGGGTGAAAGCCTTTTGGCCTCTTCAAAAAGAGCAAGGGAACGTTCAAGATTCAATTTGTCTTTCATAAATTATCTAGCCTCCATATTATCACTTTTAGCCATAATCAGATAGTTAAGCAGAGCTCGACAAATTCCCTTCATTTAGCAGCACAGGCATTTTCAAACAGCTTATCATAATATAAAGGATTAATACCCACGGAAAAGGAATTTTTCTAGAGAAATTTTAATCAAGGGGGTAATGTTATGAACATTTTTAAAACCTGGTTTATTATCGTTCTGACCTTCCTGACAATACATCCGCTCACGGCACTTGCCTGGTACGATATAGAAGAACCTCCGCCGATAAAGGAAAAAGAAAAAAAACAGACTGAAAAACCGGCAACAACAACTGCACCTACGGCACCCGAAACAGTCGGAGCAGCCACTGTTTACGGAAAAGTAATATCAATGGGCAATCCGATAAGCGGGGCTACGGTAATGCTCGGCAACGGAATGAGTGCTGTGACCGACGCAAAAGGCGAATACAGAATAACGGGAATCGCTCCGGGTGAGTATACTATCATGATTTCCGCTCCCGGATGCAACACGGCAAACGGCACGGTAACTCTTGCCGGCGGGCAGACCAAATCAGTTTTATCGTCTTTATCGCCCGATTATATGCCTGCACGCAACTCCCAGCTAAACAACCCGGAATTTAACAATAACACAACAAACAGCAACCCCGATCCCGAGATATACAACAAGCCGAAAACAGTAAGAAAAAGCACCTCCACCAAAAAAGAAAAGGCAGAGAAGGAATATGGCTGTATAACGGTCAAAGCTTATCCGATGAAAGACCTTTTCGGTGGTTTCAGGGATGACGGGCGCAGATGGTGGGTCTATTCAATAAAAGTGGAACAAATGGGTTCAGGAACACTTCGTTGGAGCAATTTTTTCAACCGTCCGGTTGACAGGGACGATCGTACCAAGGAATTGTTCTGTTCCGGAGCTGTCGTCGGAGATGATTACCGGATAGAAATAGAATGGCGCAGCGTCCGCGGAGGAGACTCACGCACAAGGCACTGGACTAAAACGATGGATCGCTCGGATGTGACTTTCACTTTTGATGCGCCGTCTTACTAAATTAAATCGGGGTGATTAATAGTATGACATACAAAAAAAATACGGTAAATATTAGCAAAATTTTTTTAGTAATATTTTTGGTATTTTTCTGCAGTTCATGCCTTTTCCAGCCCTCACAGAAAAAAACGGCAAAAACAAGCGGTGGTACAGTAAAATCCCTGCCTAACGCACAGGATGCACTGAACGCAGTTTTCAGCGAAGATACAAAAACGCTGGCTCTTATTTTGGAAAAAGTCCCCGATCTGGCAAATACAAAGGATAGTGAGGGATATTCGCTGTTACACATCGCAATTTGGAAAAACAACGCCAGAATTGCCAAAATACTACTAGGCACCAAAGCAGATCCGAACGCCAGAAGCAAATATGGCTTTACCGCCGTTCATGAACTGCTGAGATGCGATGAAAGCAATGACAGAAAAGAAATTCTTGAAATGATGATCCTGCGCCGAGCGGACGTCAATGCCCTTACGGAATCCGGCAATACTCCGCTGGATATTGCGGAAATACAGGACAAACAGGATTTTGCACGAGTTCTCAAGCATTACGGGGCAAAAAGAGCTAAGCAAACGATCGATCTGCCGCCTGTTCCCGATTTTGCAAAAAATTCAAATGAGATTCCCGAATAGGAATTTATGCATCATAAGACATATGACAACAAAGGAGGTACATTCATGAAAAATAAAAAATTTAAGTTGATAAGAAGCAAATTTCTTCTGCTTGTAAATAAGAAAGAGTTCGGCGAAAGGCGGATACTTGACGGCTACGTGCTTACAAACGGCTCCGTTATTGAGGAAGTCGGCCATTATACTCCGGAAACCGGGGAGAGAATTATAAATTCCTATGGGAACGAGCTGCAGATAATAGGTCTTGAAAACAAAGAAAATCCTACAGAAAAAGATATACCATGTCTTCCGGGTGTTGTTATGCCCGGTTTTGTCAAAGCCCATGGCCATGACCATGAATCTCCGCTCATAGGCCTAGCCAGGGATGAACCGCTTACAGAATGGCTGGATCATTCCGTAAACGTATTTACCGGCTTCATGAATGAAGAAAGGAAAATGCTTGAGGGGCACTTCGGCAAATCTCCTAACTATATTACATATATAAAGGCAAGACTTGACGATATTTATTACGGTATAACCTCCACAATGGTCCATCACTGCAACCATGGTAAATACAGGGTTGAAGACATTGTTAAAGCCAATGTGAAAGCAGGCACAAAAATGATCATTGCCGTAGGGGCGCAGGACAGAAACTATGACAGCCGTATCCTTGATACGCCTCAGGAATCGGTCGAACGCATGGACAGGTATTTGCGGGAATTCGGCAATACGGACAGAACCTGGATAATACCGGGTCCGGATCAGGATTTTTCCAATGGACCGGAACAACTGAAAGCATTGAAGAAATGGTCGCGTGATCATGGAACACTAATTCATATTCATTCCTCGGAAGAGCCTAACACAACGAGATGGTTCTGTAAAGAATATGGGATGACACCGGTCGAGTATTTTAAAAGCATTGATTTTCTTGACAAAAATACCGTATTGGCACATCAGGTTAACTGCACGGATAACGATCTAAGAATAATAAAAGAGACCGGTACAGTAATAGTACATAACCCGCTGGCCAACACTATTTTAGGCTCGGGAATGCCCCCGGTAGTTGAAATGATGGAAATGGGAATTCCGGTGGTAATTTCCACGGACGGTTCGGGAAGTGCCGACAACCAGAATATGCTTATGGCCGCAAAAGCCGCATCTCAATATCAAAAAGCTCTGCATCAGAACGCCAGACTCTTGCCGTCAGATATGCTTATTGAGCTGATAACAACAGAGCCTGCCAAACACCTTAGGCTCAATACCGGTTCACTGGAAAAAGGCAAAGATGCCGATATTATATTCCTAGAGCTGACTGCCCCTAATATAACTCCTACAAGACAGGTTAACCTTGTTGAGAATCTCATTTGGGCGGCCAACGGCAATGAAGTCAAATACGTCATCGCCAACGGGGATATACTCATGTATAACGGAAAATTCATGACTCTTGACGAAAATGAAATTAAAAATGAGATTCAGGAACTGTCGGAGATGTTCGATGAATATAGTAAAACAGCCGAAGAGATTGTCGGAACAGGGGCTCATAAATAATTTTTATTTAACAAAAAGGAGTTTCCTACAGCAAGAAAGAATACTTGCTAAGTCAAAATGGTGATGCGGGTGTAGATATCCGTATTGACCATAAAACTGCATTATTTGCATTATTTTTTAGG
Organism: Candidatus Xenobia bacterium; assembly: GCA_031551355.1. GTDB lineage: Bacteria > Vulcanimicrobiota > CADAWZ01 > CADAWZ01 > CADAWZ01 > JAVBNT01. Next base: position 5,696 of record JAVBNT010000023.1, read on the forward strand.
AGGATTTTGTATGAATATCTACGTGGGTAACCTGTCTTATGAGGTAAATGAAGACGACCTCAGAGAAACATTTGAAACTTATGGACAGGTTACGACCTCTACCATAATCAAAGACAAATTCAGCGGAAAATCAAAAGGTTTTGGTTTTGTTGAAATGTCCGACAACGAAAAGGGAAAAGAAGCTATCGAGTCTTTGAATGGTAAAGACTACAGAGGAAGAACAATTAAGGTAAATGAGGCTCTTCCGAGACAGGAACGCCCCAGAACACCTAGAAGCGGATATTAATAAACGTAAGTAAATAACAACTGAATAAAAAAACCGTCTTGTACAAGACGGTTTTTCTTTTAAATCTGTGAAAGGATAGACTATGGCAAGAATACTCGTAGCGGGCGGAGCCGGATTCATAGGCTCTCATCTATGCAAAGAACTGCTAAGGAGGGGGAACGAGGTAGTTTGTCTCGACAACCTCCTGACAGGTTCAAAAGACAATGTAAAAGATCTTATCAAACACGACAGTTTTGAATTTATCAAACATGACATAATAGAATCAATCGTTGTTGAAGTAGATCAAATTTACAATCTGGCCTGCCCTGCATCACCGGTCCATTATCAGCACAATCCTGTTTACACAATTAAATGTTCCACTCTGGGAACATTTAATTTACTTGGCCTGGCAAAAAGACTTAACGCACGTATTTTGCAGGCATCAACTTCTGAGGTTTACGGCGATCCTGAAGTACACCCCCAAAAGGAAGACTACTGGGGAAACGTTAATCCCATAGGTATACGTTCATGTTACGACGAGGGTAAAAGGCTGGCGGAAGCGCTATGTATGGATTATCACAGACAATACGGAACAGAAGTAAGAATTATAAGAATCTTCAATACATACGGACCCAATATGGCGGTAAACGATGGAAGAGTTGTATCGAACTTCCTTACCCAGGCGATAAAAAATGAGCCAATAACCGTATACGGACGCGGAGAGCAGACAAGAAGTTTCCAATATGTATCCGATCTCGTCGAAGGTATGATCCGTATGATGGAAAAAGACGAATTTACAGGCCCGGTTAATCTGGGCAATCCTCATGAATACACGGTAATGGAAATCGCCGAAAAAGCAATAAAATGCTGCAATTCAAAATCGGAGATAATATATATGGATCTGCCGTCCGACGATCCTAAACGCAGAAAACCGGATATTACACTCGCCGGAGAAATGCTTGACTGGAGTCCAAAAATAGATCTGGACACCGGAATATTGGCAACAAGAGACTATTTTATAGATAAACTGGAAAAAACTCAATAGTCGCTGCCGGAAAAAACGACAACAACAAGGAGTAGTAAAATGACGATAACTTCAAAAGGAAACGGAACAAAAGATTTCTGGAAACTGGTGGAACACTACCGGAAAAAAGATAAAAAAACAATGACCTACAGCATTGCCGATCATATGGAATATACACTGGCAAAGCACGAGAGAATATCGAATAAAAGAGATTTTTATTCGTCAGTGGCGCTGGCTGTAAGAGATTATCTCGTTGAAGACGCCAACGATGTAAACTATCTGTCATATCAGCATAACGTAAAACGCGTGTACTATCTGTCAATGGAATACCTTATGGGCAGGGCGCTGTGCAACACGATGATAAATATGGGCCTCTACCCTCTGGTAAGCTCAATATTAAAGGATTTTGAGATAGATTTGGACACTCTTATGTGCATGGAAGACGATGCCGGTCTGGGAAATGGAGGTCTGGGAAGACTCGCAGCCTGCTTCATGGATTCCATGGCGACACTGGGAATTCCATGTTACGGATACGGACTGCGCTATGATTACGGTATCTTCTCGCAAAAAATTGAAAACGGCTTCCAGGTGGAAACTCCCGATGAATGGTTGAGATATGACAATCACTGGGAAATAAAACGTGAAGATCACAGTTATGATGTCGGTATTAACGGCAATGTAAACGAATACATGGACGGCGACGGCAGAATATATTATGAGTGGACCGACCGTCAGGAAGTCAGAGCGCATGCCTGTGACATGCTGATACCCGGATACGGAAACAGTGTTGCGAACTTCCTGCGTTTATGGACGGCAAGAGCAAAGCATGAGTTCGATCTCGGAGCTTTCAACGAAGGATTCTACCTTAAAGCGGTTGAACAACAGGGTCTGGCGGAAACAATCTCCAAAGTCCTCTACCCCAACGACAATTCGGAAAGAGGCAGACAGCTTAGACTGCTGCAGGAATACTTCTTTGTATCGGCAACGATACAGGACATTGCGATGCGTCATCTGGCAACCAACCCGACGCTTGACAATCTGCATGAAAAGGCCGCGATTCAATTGAATGACACCCATCCGGCACTTGCCATACCTGAGCTTATGAGGGTACTTATAGATACCCACAAGTATAATTGGGATCAGGCCTGGGGTATAACCTCAAAAACATTCGGCTACACAAACCACACGGTCATGCCCGAAGCCATGGAAAAGTGGCCGGTATCGATACTCCGTGAAATGCTGCCTAGACACCTGCAGATCATATATGAAATAAATAAACGTTTCCTTGATGAAGTATCGCAAAAATTCCCCGGCGACAGCGACAGGCTGCGCAGAATGTCACTGATACAGGAAGATGGGGAAAAATCGGTAAGGATGGCCCACCTGGCAGTTGTCGGCAGTCATAAGGTCAACGGGGTTGCCGCGCTGCATTCACAGATACTGGTGGAAAGCCTTTTCAGAGATTTCGCAGAACTATGGCCTAAAAAATTCTGTAATAAAACAAACGGCATAACACCGAGAAGATGGCTTTTGATAAGCAATCCCAAACTTGCCGAGCTTATTACCGACACAATCGGAGACAAGTGGGTAACAGATCTTGACGAACTGAAAAAACTGTTAAAACAGAAAGATAATAAGTCTTTCAAGGAAAAATGGGCGGCTGTTAAAAGACACAATAAAGAGTGCCTTGCAAAATATATCAAAGAAAATAATAATATTGATGTCAATCTTGATTCCATCTTTGACTGCCAGGTAAAAAGGATACATGAATATAAAAGGCAGCTCCTCAATATATTGCATGTAATTACGCTTTATAATGCCATCAAAGACAATCCCAGCGGTAAGTTCATACCAAGAACGGTTATATTCTCCGGAAAGGCCGCCGCAGGATATACGATGGCAAAACTGATTATAAAACTGATCAACTCGGTTGCCGATGTTGTAAATAATGATCCGGATATCGGCGACAGGCTTAAAGTCGTATTCCTCGCCAATTACTCAGTCTCCCTCGCAGAGCTGATAATACCTGCAGCCGATCTGTCGGAGCAAATATCAACGGCAGGAATGGAAGCTTCCGGAACGGGAAATATGAAGCTTTCTCTTAACGGAGCGCTGACAATAGGAACGCTTGACGGTGCCAATGTTGAAATCGGTGAAGAAGTTGGCGATGAAAATATATTTATTTTCGGACTAAAATCACATGAAGTCGATGAAATAAAAGCACACGGATTCAATCCAATGGAAGTCGTTCAGGGAAATCCAATGCTTAAGAGATGCCTTGATATGATTTCCAACGGTTATTTCTCCAACGGAGACAGAGAGATATTCAAGCCCATACTTGGTTCACTACTTTATGGCGGCGACAAGTATATGATTACACTCGACTATGATTCATACATAAAAGCCCAGGCTGAAGTTTCCGCAGAATTCCACAATCAGGGAGAGTGGATGAAAAAATCAATTATAAACTCTGCCTGCATGGGTAAATTCTCCAGCGACAGGACAATCAAGGAATACGCTTCTGAAATATGGAACGTAAAGCCGATAACGGAGCTTCTGATTGAGAGAAAGAAAACGATTAAAGAGAAGTAGGTATATACAAAATTTGAGAGATGGGGCTGTCGTGCTAACACGGCGGCCTCTTTTTAGTTATCAATGTCATTAAGTTAAGGTTTTAAATCTATACGTCAATTGTGAGGAGGCTACCGACGAAGCAATCCGGAAAAACAAATGTCTGGATTGCCACGCCTACAGGCTCGCAACGACACGTAGAGTGAACCAATTACGTGACTTTTGCACAATCCAAAAATCGCTTCTCTTAGCTTAATGACATTATTTTAGTTATAGCAATAGAGGCTTAAAATTTCAAAACCAAAAAGGGGCGCCGCGTTTTTTTAGTGACGAGACAGCCCCTTTATATCTATATTTTATTAAATTACCGGTTTAGTTTTCGCTCGACCTTTCAATTACGGCACCGTCATCGGTCGTCTTTTTATCCTTACCGGTGAGCTGCGTCATTATAAGATCTGTAAAAGTATATCCCTGTGAAACCTTGTTCATCACAACCCTGGGCTCCATTCCAAGACCATCCTTTAAAAGCTTAAGCTGTACAAGGTTTCTGATACCGTTATCATACAACACCATTTTATAGGACGGGTTCTTCATTCTTCTCTCAAGCTGGCCGTAATCGTAACTGAATTTTCCCGGTATGGGAGTCTTGTCCGGCAGCGTCGTGAAAAGAATAATCGGATCGATGTTATACTGTCTCATCAGATATCCCCAGCTCTTCCCTTCCAGTCTCGGATCAAGCATTTTCATAGGATCTATATTGGCAGCCTTCGCCAGGTATATCGCTGTAGAGGCATCATCTTCGTATTTGCTCATCCTCTGCCCTAAAGAAATAACTACAATCGGATCGACTTTGTAATGCTTTGCCAAAAATACCGTCATTGGAGCCGTATCCGACCATAGCGTATCGCAATAACCAAAACAAGGCACACAAATAATCATCAATAAGGCAATCAACAACACTCTGAATTTAAACATAATAAATTCCCTCCTTCTATACAATCAAAGTAATTTTTCCCGCTTTGGAAGAGACAGCCATAAATGATTTTCCAATACAAATACGTTCCCCCGTCAGTCCAGGCAAGGAAAAAATTTGCTTTCCTTTTGAATTGAAAGCGAAAAGCCCCTCAGTTGTCAGCACATAGATATTATCCTCGGAATCTACGCCCGCGTCAATAAAAGCCCCGTTAATAGAGGTAAGGAAGTCCATTGAATAATCATCGGCAATATCCGGTGAAAGCGAACAAATCTCATCAGATTTCATAAAAAGAATACTGTTCTTCGAGTTTATAGCCATTAAACTGACAGACTCGTCCATACTCCAGTCTCTCCACACCTCATTACCGTCAAAGTCATAGACAACAACCCCATCCTCCGAAAACCACAGACGTTTTCCATAAGCAGCCATTCTCAGCTTCATTCCGTTTGCAGTCGGTAAAGAGTCCAAATCACGGTTACGCTGCCAAAGAAGTTCTCCGAAAGGACTGAACGCAATAAGATATCCCGCATATTCAGGCCCCTCATCTCCCAGCCAGGAAATTGCGCTGCCGACAAAAAGCCTGTTCTCATCATCAAGAACAAAATGCCAGTTGCCTGAATAACCAAACTTTGAAGTTAAATTCTCCGACCAAACAACAATCCACTTGTCCATATCAATGCACACGACTGTTTCTCCGGAAATACCGTATAATTTACGGTCTTTGGAAACCGACATATGCAAAAGACCATTAGGAAGGATTGATGCTATTTCTTCCGAAAAAGGAATTTTTTTCGTAGTTCCGTCAAAAGAGGATATAAAAAAAGCATCCTTTGTCACCGCCAAAAGGCCTTTGTCATACGCAAGTAATGATTTTGGGCAGGACAGCTCCAAATAGTCCTCTTCACCGGAAAGAGCATCCAGAAAAACAATTTTATTTCTCAGAAGAAAAGCAACCCTGCTTTTAAAATCAATAACAGGGAAATCAACCAAACCTGAGTCAAACGTCTTCTGTGAGACAATACGGCCTTCCTTAGGGCCTACTCCGGCGGATCTGTATGAACCAAAACAGGAAGATGCTTCACAAGACCACAAATTTTCCATATAAATCCTCCCTACAAAGCTTTTTTAGAAAGTAACAAAGACAATGCAGTCACCTTACTGTTATCAGAGTCTGCAGATATAAAGCAATGCGTTTACTTTAGTCAGTAGACCATTGGTAAATTTCGTTAAAATCAGAGAATAACTCCTTTATTTTAAGTGAAATTTTTATAAAAATAAATAATTTTTAAGGCCGCAGCAGAAGCTCCTGTGCAGTCGGCGGCCAAACCGGGCTTTCTCATAGACATAAGCTTTTCAATATGACCCTGTATATTAAAAGCAAATAAATCTCTGTGAGATATCCGCAAAGCCGGAATATACAGCTTCATACCGGCAACAAGTTCTTTATATTCGGCAAAATCGCCCCTGGAAGTATATAAAAAGGGCACCGATGCCGCGATGCATTCCGAAACAATACCATACCCCGGCTTTCCTACTACAACAGACGCAACAGACATTAAATCAGGAACCGACAGATCAAGATTCTCACCTAAAGGCTTTCTGGAAGAGACGCATGCCAAAAGACGATAAGGAGGCGGCAGCGAAACATTTTGCAGGGAAAAACCCTTCACGCTAAAACCGCCAAACGTCATCAGCACTACTTTTTCACTTTCATCTATCCCAAGGGATAGAAAAATCTCTTCACGGCTTTTTACCGACTTCCTTGCAACAATTGGAATATCTTCCACCCTTTTGAAACATGAAAAATCACCATGGAAAGGATGTCTCAAAGCCAAATCAGCCTTCGAATATGCTTCATTAAGGTATTTCAGCAAATGGAAATATTCAGGATATTTCTTCACATAATCGCTGTAAATCCAACTCCAGATAAAATTACTAATAGCAATTGACGGTATCTTAAGACGCTCTGCAACTAAAAAAGCCACCGGAGCAATATCAGACAAAATCAAATTTATTTTTTTCGCGGAAAGAAAGGCTACTTCATTTTCAACAAGCTCATTTATATTGTCCCAAAACACTGAAAAACGTCTTAGAGTTGCCCTTTTGTCAAGTCTGAGAGCATCTTTCTGGATAACGCCCACATCTATAACCGCATTTTCACATTCAAAATCCACATCAGATGAAAAAGACTCGTCAAAAAACCATGCCGGAACAGATGTCCTTAAATAAAACTTTATATCTTCAACGGTTCTTGCTAAAGCAGATATAATTTCACAGCAGCGTGATGCATGACCAAATCCATGACCGGTTATATAAAATGCAATATTCAACATATCCCCTCACAACAGTAAAATAGGCGCTAAATGCTTTTTCGACAATTCTGACATAAAACATTTTTATTGCGCTCCGGCGGCCTGTAATCGTTCCGCCACAGCGGATCAAGTAAAAATTATGTAAATTTGAGAAAAATTAAAAAGAAATGTTAACAAACTTAATTTTTTATTAACCTACACATACAATTCTACATGATAAAATTAAATTACAGTATATTTTTCTAAAGCCAATACACTTTTGTTAAGGAGACTATCGACATGAATATCAGCGGATTGGGAAACATGGGCGGATTATTTTCCATGCCTACGGCAAATATGCAAATAAACATCGGATTTTCAACAGGACTTCAGGGAATGCCCGACTCATCATGTCTGTCCGGAGACTGCCGGGAATCCTCCGGAGCGAATCCGTTGTCCGGTATGGTGCCTCAGGGGACGCAGTGCGGCAATATCGGCAATATGGGTATGGTTCCCGGATTCGGCGGCTCCTGCAATCCGATGGGCAGCATGTTTGGCGGCATGATGCAGCAACAGCAAATGATGATGCAAATGATGATGATGATGATGCAATTGTTGATGATGATGCAACAGGGAACCGGATCTTCACAGAATGCCGGAACAAATTGTGCGCAGGAAAATCCTCAGGGAACACAAACCGGAGGATGCGGCTCCGGCGGCAACACGGCATATAACGCGTCATCGGCGAATTCAACGACTCCCGCACAAAGTTCCGGCAAAAGTAATGCCAACTCCAAATCCGCCCAGTATGAACAGGCCATACAGTCAGCCGCGGCAAAATACAATCTGGATCCCAACCTGATACGGGCCGTCATTATGACGGAGTCTTCGTTCAATCCCAATGCCGTTTCAAAATGCGGGGCCCAGGGACTCATGCAGCTAATGCCCGGAACGGCAAAAAGCCTGGGAGTTCAGGACTCGTTCAATCCGTCTCAGAATATTGACGGCGGAGCCAAGTATATCAGACAAATGCTTGATCGGTTCGGAGGAGACCTGGATAAAGCATTAGCAGCTTATAACACAGGACCTGGCACCGTAAGCAAAAAAGGCATAACTGCAGGCGGACAAAAATATGCCGACAAGGTAAAAAGTTATATGTAGACGCAGAAATCAAGCACCTTTACCCTGTCATAAGTTAACACATTGGCAACAAAACATTCAAACATATTCCCGGCAGGGTGTTGTATAATTATTACTGACATAATTTATACTAGCGATGTTTTGAAAGAGGGACAATATTTATGATAAACGGAGTGAATACAAATCAGTTCAGCACCATAAGTTCTGCCAAAAACAACCAGACGGCGGTCAATAATAACATAAAAGAACAATCAGGCTTGATCGTTCAACAAGACTCTCTCCAGATAACAACATCGAATGAAAGCCTTTTGCCTAATCTGAAAAATACTTTTGCAAAAATAAAAAAGAGCATTGCCGAAAGTTCTGTTCTTCCGACATTGATACCGATTGGAACAGGGGCCATCTCCGGTGCCGCTATTATGGCCGGTACGGGCAATGTTGCCGCCGCAATGGGAGCGCTAATCGGCGGCGCAGTGGGATTGGCCGTTTCAAGTATTTGTGACCTTTGGAGTAAATAATCAGGGGCAAAAAAAGATAGATTATTAAACTGTCGCGAAGAAATTCTTTGCGGCAGTTTTTTTTCCCGGCATTCGGTTGCTGTTATAATCGAGGCAATCCCTGCTCTTTTGCCGTTTTGGCGCACAGCAAGGAGTAAAAATTGCAATACGGTGTTAAATCAAACAGTTGTTAAGAGGATTTAAAAACTTTTTTTTAGAATGAATATTATCTCAACACAGTCATAATGGTATACACAGAGTCAGCATAACTTGCCGGATATAATCGGCAAAATACTCTTTACCATAAAAATAAAAGTAGTTTTCAGGAGGATTTATGACAGGCTGTAAATTCGGATCACATAGAGTAATAGAACCCAAAGGAGTTTTACCTCAACCGGCATGGAAAGTAGACAATAATATGGAAATTGCCGACAATGAAATACTTATTGATGTCCAAAGACTTAATATTGACTCGGCGTCTTTCCGTCAGATTGTAGACGAAGTCGGTAAAGATGAAGCCAAAGTTGCGGAAAAAGTAATGTCCATAGTCGGTGAAAGAGGAAAAATGCACAATCCGGTCACCGGCTCCGGCGGAATGTTAATCGGAACGGTTGCAAAAATAGGCAAAAATCTGACAGGCAGAGATTTAAAGCCGGGCGATAAAATCGCAACCCTGGTATCACTATCCCTTACTCCTCTCAAAATAAAAGAAATAAAAAAAGTAATTCTTGATCAGGATCAGGTGGAAGTCGATGCGCAGGCTGTATTATTTGAGAGCGGCATCTATTCCAAGCTGCCGGATGATATGACGGAAACTCTGGCTCTTTCAATATTGGATGTCGCCGGCGCACCGGCCCAGGCGGCAAGGCTCGCTAAAAAAGGAGACACCATTTTCATCATCGGAGCAGGAGGCAAGTCAGGGCTGCTATGTACTGCAATGGCCAGGCAGATGCTGGGCAAAGACGTCAAAATTATCGGACTGATAAACAGCTCCCGCTCTACGGAAACCGCCAAAAAATTAAATATGGCAGATCATTATATAACGGCGAATGCAACCGATGCGCTCACTGTATACAATGAGATATCTAAGATTACCGACGGGAAAATGGCAGATCTCGTAATAAATTGTGTAAACGTACCGGATACGGAAATGACGTCAATCCTTGCATGCAGGGATATGGGGAAAATATATTTCTTTTCAATGGCAACAAGCTTTACAAAAGCGGCCCTGGGAGCCGAAGGAATCGGCTATGACGTAGAAATGCTAATCGGCAACGGATACTGCAAGGATCATGCGGAGATCTCTTTGGATATAGTCCGAAAAATACCGGTACTCAAAGAAATCTTTGAGCAAAAATTCTCTAAATAAAACCGGCCGCAGTTTTTCAAACATAGCCGTCTTGTTGAGGAAACAAGACGGCTATGTTGTTCTTCATATACAGTTTTCATTCAACCAATTTAATACCATAAAAAACAATTTATTCACAAATAAAATATTCCTCTAAAAAAGATAATAAAGGATAATTATAGAATAATTAAACCCAAAGTATAGTTAGGCCACTTTAAAGCTACGCAGCATCATTATTTACGATGAGCCTTAGCTAAGCCCAACTTCCGGCGGCTTGGGGCGGCGCGGCGCCCCTTAATACCCTCCACTGGGGAAAACGTTAAATAACCGCTTTAAAGTATTTTTAACTAAATTTTCTTTAGACTTTACAAAAGTGGCACTGCTATATAAGTGATATTAATGGAAAGGTGCAGGGATATGAACAAAAATTTCAGAGATTTTGAACTTTGGAAAGATGTAAAAGATGAAGAGTGGCAAGATTGGAAATGGCAGATAAGAAACAGAATTACAAAACTGGAAGATTTGCAAAAATTAATTAAGCTGACAAAAGAGGAAGAAGACGGGCTAAAACATGCTTTGCATACGCTGAGGATGGCAATAACTCCTTATTACTTCTCACTCATAGATACCGAAGATCCCAATGATCCGGTGAGGAAGCAGGCCATTCCGACAATAAGCGAGCTGAATGTCACAACACATGACATGCAGGATCCTCTTGAAGAAGATGTTGATTCCCCTGTTCCCGGTCTCACACACAGGTATCCGGACAGAGTATTACTTCTGGTAACGGATCAATGTTCAATGTACTGCCGCCACTGCACAAGACGCAGGATGGCCGGAGACACGGACAGCGAGATGCCGGGGCCGCAAGTTAAGAAAGCCATTGAATATATACGCTCACATCCGGAGGTAAGAGACGTCCTGCTGTCAGGCGGCGATCCTTTGACACTGTCAACCGCCAAACTGGAGAGTATCATTTCAATGATACGCGAGATACCACACGTTGATATCATCAGACTTGGTTCGAGGATGCCGGTTGTCGCTCCAATGAGAATCGACGACGAATTGACAAATATGCTGAAAAAATATCATCCTCTATACCTTAATGTACACTTCAATCACCCGAATGAGATGACATATGACGCATGCAGAGCCCTGTGGAAGCTGGCCGATGCCGGAATTCCGCTGGGGAACCAGTCGGTTTTGCTCAGAGGCATAAATGATCATCCGGGAGTTATGAAAAATCTTATTCATTTACTGCTGAAAAACAGAGTAAAACCTTATTATATCTATCAGTGCGATCTTTCCAAAGGAATATCCCACTTCAGAACTCCTGTGAGTGTCGGCATTCAGATAATGGAATCGCTCAGGGGGCATACGACAGGTCTCGGCATACCGACATTTGTAGTTGATGCTCCCGGAGGAGGCGGTAAAATACCGGTCACTCCCAACTATATAGTATCACAGGGTTATCACAGAGTTGTTCTGCGCAATTATGAGGGACTTATCGTCTCATATCCTGAGCCGGATGATTACACCTTCAATCCGTCTAAATACTGCGGTTTTGTCAAGGAAGTAAATGAGTCGAAGGAAGGCATCATAAGTTTAATGTCCGGAGATCAAATCGTAATCGAACCCAAACATCTCGACAGACGTAAAAGTTGACATAACAACCAATAAAAATATATAATAATGTTTGCCCGCGCCCTTATATAAAAACTGTTACAACGTAAGGCATCCCCTAACCAGGGAAGAGGTTCGAACCCTCATCAATCAGAGTTTTTACTGCTTGCGCGGGCTCTTGCATTTCTTGTCCGCAAAAAAAATGAGTTAAAATTTTTCAATTAGCCGGATAGCTTTGCGAACTTGCCGGTAAGGATATAAATACTATGGTAATCAAAAAAAGCTCACATACATTTTTCCTCTCTCCTGAACGCGCCAAGGAAAAACCATATATTTTTGAAAGTACACCAGACGAAGACCCAAGATTCAGAAAGCTTTTGTTTGCAGCATATACACTGTATTTTTTTCAAAAACTGGAAATTCTTGAAAACCTGCATAATAAAATGGAAGAACGGGATCCTGAGCTATACAACAGACTGGCAACAATTTTTGTATCAAAGACGCTTCTTTTGAGCAAAGGTCCTATTTATCAGTTTTTCGAGCCGTTTCTACTGCAGGATGCAAAAGTAAGTCACCACAGACAAATCTTTCTTTCACATTTACTGACGACAAACAATAGGCAACTCAGGGAAACCGGTCTGAAACTTATACAGTATTCATCAGTAGACGAACTTGCCGCGGTAGTTAACTACTGCAAAAGAGTAGCCAACAAATTACCGCGCTCTGCGATAACGGCAATAAAAAAATATCTGAAAAAACTGGAAACGGATGAGAACGGTTTTGATCTCAATCTGCTGTACAATAAAAATCACTTAAAACATCTATATGCGTCACTGCACATAAAACCGTCCGCAAGAGTACAGAATATACTTTTCGAAAACATTTTACCGGAAAAAAGTCTCGCCCGGGCAATAAAAATACTGCAAACGGAATTCGAACCGGAAAAGCTTTACAATGCCATAAAAGAATATCAAATACCGCCATGTGATGCCATAAAAAATATAAAATATTTCTCTTTTGGAATTGCAGAAAAAATAATCAGCAAAATTTCGCCCGAAGAACTAACCCAGTGTTACCCTCTTTTAAAACAAAAAGGTGTTACAAAAAATGAAGATTTATTTCTGTCGATCATAGAAAAAATAAAAAAACTACCTACAAAGGCAACAACAAAACCCATTCTGCGGATTACCCAAAAAAACCCTACTCCACTTATCGAACAAGGTGCACACATATCCTCCTGTCTTGAAAATCTGCGCCGTGATCATCTGAAAATAACAAGGCCGATTGCCCTTTTCATAGATAAATCCGGAAGTATGTACGATTATCGTGAAATAGGCAAAGCATTTATTTATCTTTTAGGCAACCTTGCCCAACCGGGAAATTTTTTCGTCTATATGTTTGACAAGGAAGCGGAAGAACTTACGGTATACAACAACAGCGAATGGTCGGAGCAGTTTGATAACTTCAAAGTTGATGAAGGAGGGTCATGCTTTGCCAACCCTCTATTGCTGATGGCGGAAAAAAATCAGGCTGCGGAACTTATATGCATCGTAAGCGACGGCAATGAGAACATTACGCCGACATATACACAGGCATATGACCACTATCTAAAAGAGACGAAAATGGCTCCATACACGATTCTAATCAAAACCGGATATTTCTCATCACATTTTGAAGAAAATATCGTTTCAAGCAATACACCGCCATGTCTGATAACAGAATTCACTGACTATGAGACAACGATAAGAGAAATATCTCCGATGCTGTGTAGTGATTCCACAGAAAAAATCCTTGAAGAAATAATGTCTCTCGAACCCGGAATAGACAAGAGCCATGAAGCTGTGCTTTTAAACAGTATCGGCTAAATTAGCAAAACATAAATGCACAAGGGCGCAAGGAAAAATGCCAATTGCGCCCTTGTTGCATTTACAGTATTCTGCCGGAGTAATCTCCTCTATCTCATGTGGATAAGTTCAGTTGTTTTTTTAACAAACTATTCACTTTTCAACAGCCAAAAAGTCATAAAGTCACCTTAAAATTAAGATAAAGGATTCAATCGACTTTATGAATGCATTGCTCTCTATTACAATCGCATACTGCTCAGGAGCCGCCATATACATTTTTCTGCAAAATTTTTATGCAGCCGTGTTCATGCATCTGATGTTTATCATTCTGCCGATATGCCTGCTGCTCATATACACAACATTAAACAACAATTCCGGAACCAGGCTATTGCTCGCTGTTATTATCACTTTCTTTTTCTGCTCCGGCTTTATATGCAGCGAAGTGGACTACAAGGATAAGAACGCAAAGTCAAATATTCTTAAAAGTCTCACAAATACGGAAATCAAAGCAGGCGTATCGGTTGAAAACACCATATCATACAAAGAAAAAAGACAGGTAATTGATATCAGAATTATTGACATAGAAGAGAAAAAATCAAAAATCGCAATGCCGGAAAACTACAGGGCCTTGCTCATATGCAGCTCAAAGAAAAAATACCTGCCCGGCGATATATTAACAGTCAGAGGCACAGTAATAAAAATAAGATCGCTAAAAAATCCCCGAATAAAACCTTACGAAGATTACATGGGAGACAGAGGGTATTTCTATCAGATTTCCGCACCCACAGAGCCTGTTGTAGAACAGAAAAAAAGCCGTTTTTCACTTAAGCATTTTGCATGCAACCTAAAGTATAGTATCATCGAAAAAATATCCGGGCAGCACAATCCTCAAAATTCCTCTCTGATATCAGGAATCGTATTCGGTGAACGCATAGGATTAACGAAAGAAACGAATGAACTGTTCACCCAAACCGGCACTGTTCATCTTTTAGCGGCATCAGGCATGAACATATCAATAATTACATGTTCAATAATGTTTATCCTGAGAAGGTTAAAAGTTTCCAACATAATTTGCCTGATAATATCCTGTCCGCTGATAATTTGCTATATCTATATGGCAAATAGTTCCGCATGTGTCATCAGAGCGGGAATAATGGCATGTGTATCCCTGATTGCCGGTGCTTCAGACAGAAATTATGACTTACTAAACTCACTGTTTCTAACCCTGTTGATAATGGCCACTGCCGACACATCAATAATAAGAGATATAGGATTTCAACTGAGCTTCATGGCTGTTCTAGGAATATGGGTTTACTCAAAATTTATACATCCGTCAATAAAAAATTTTCACCCGGCAATAAAATACACTGCCGGAGCTATACTCCTAAGTATATCCATAGAAACTTTGACAACCCCCATAACTGCTTACTATTTTTGTCAATGGACTCCATGGTCGCCAATTGCCAATCTGATCGTCGTGCCGTTGTCAACGGTAATACTTTATGGAGGAATAGCCGAATCAATAGCAACATACCTTCCCGGAGCAGGCCAATATATCGCCGGTATAAATGATCTTTGCTGTACAATGACCCTGTATGCACAAAAATGGCTCAGAAGCCTGCCCTGCTCGTTCATTCCGGTTTGTTCACCGGATTTATTGCAAATTTATCTATATTATACAGCTATCGGTGTTCTTTTGCATAAAAAAAACAAACACAAATACGCTGCACTTATTCTGCCCATACTAATGATGTTTTTTTGCCTGCATACGGCGGAAAAGCAAAATACCGATTATATGACACTGACATTTCTGGATGTAGGAAACGGAGATAGCTGCCTTATAAGGACAGCGCACGGCAAAAACATACTTATAGACTGCGGTTCCTCCGGAAAAAAAACAGGACAGGATATCGGAGAAAAAGTAATTGCTCCTTTTTTGCTGAAATCCCGAATAAAAAAACTTGACATAGTTATCATCTCTCACAACGATGACGATCACTGCGGAGGGCTGAAATCTCTGCAAAAAAAAATAAATACAGGAAAAATCATCACGGGAAACAGGCTTTTCATTCCTCAGACAATCAATATAGAAAAAAATCTGTCAATGGACTTTTTATGGCCGGAAGGTGAGTATAAAAAAAACAATGACAATTCAATAGTCGTTAAGATAAATTATTTCAATACATCCGTATTTTTCTGCGGTGATATCAGCACAGATGTGGAAAATAAGATTTCTCAAACCTATGAAAATATTGAATCGGACATCATAAAGGTTCCCCACCATGGGAGCATAACTTCTTCGGGGGAGAATTTTATCAATAGGGTTAACCCACAGATAGCCGTTATCTCTGCCGGATACAAAAACCGCAGCGGACATCCGCACCGGAAAATCCTGGATAGATATAAAAATGCCGGGTGTTCAATATTCAGAACGGATCTTGACGGTGCAATAGAAATAAAAATAATGAAAGACGGAAAAAAACACGTAAAAGCAGCGCGCGGAAAATAGTCGTTCACTCTAAATTAATAACAAAAGTAAAACCGCTAAACCATATAAAAAACCAAGGCCCTTAAATTAATAAAAAACGGCTGGCAGAAAACCTGCCAACCATTTTTTATTCATACACAAATTAAAAGTAAAACTATTTAATAGTAGCTTTAGCTTTAACTTCTTCGAATTTAGCTTTAATTTTCTCAGCTTCTTCTTTGGAAAGTCCTTCTTTTACTACTTTCGGAGCGCTCTCAACGAGATCTTTTGCTTCTTTAAGACCAAGGCCTGTAAGCTCTCTGACAACTTTAATAACCTGAATCTTCTCACTGCCGATCTCTGTAAGCTCGACATCAAAAGTAGTCTTCTCTTCTTTTGCTTCGCCGGCACCGCCAGCTGCAGGCATAGCCATCATTGCCATAGGAGCTGAAGCCTGGATTCCGAGCTTGTCTTCGAGAGCTTTTACAAGGTCAGCAGCTTCCATAAGTGATAATGAGGAAATAACCTCTACGAGTTCGTTTTTATCTATAGCCATAAAATCCTCCTAAAAATCTATATATCAAAATTCTATACATACGGCAAATAATTATTTTTTGCTGTATTGATCCATAATATTCACAAAATCGCGGCCAGGAGCCTGGAGAATACCCATAACTTTCTGAGCCGGAGTATTCATGAGAGACAAAAGCTGTGCAAGAACTTCCGGTCTTGAGGGCAATGTAGAAAGATGCTTGATACCTTTTACATCATATTTCTCACCCTCAAAAGTTGCAGCCTTAAGAATCGGCATTCCATCCGGATTTATATTGCTCTTATTCGTTTTGGCAAAATCTACCAAAACCTTTGTTGCAGCAATCGGATCTCCGTAAGCAATAAGAATTGCTGTCGGATGTTCAAGTTCAGCCTCAAAACCTTCAATGCCTCTTTCCTTCAATACCTTGCCAATCAAAGTATTTTTAGCAATTTTATACTCGGCATCAACATCTCTAAGTTTACGTCTTAACGCGGTAATCTCCTTAACTGTTAAACCAGCTTTTGCACCTCTGTAATCCGTCAAAATTAGAATGGAAGATTTTTCAAACTTCTCCCTAAGTTCCTCAAGGATAGCGCCTTTTTTAGCCATTAACTCCTTATGAGTCCCTTTCAAAAGCGGTCACCTCCTTCCTTAAAAAGTAAAAAAACCTTTCCGCAGAATACCGGAAAGGTTAGATATACAAGTAAAATTCCACCTAATCGGCCTCGGCAGGGGGCATTGCCATTAAAAACCTGCTTTCTACGGCTTACGCATTATACTATAAAGTAATTCTTATGTCAACACCCAATCAATTGACATCGGCAAATTACCGTCGGGTCGGCAAAAAGCATTTTGCCTGCTTCACGGATTTTCCGATGTCACGATAATAAAACGACAAACAAAAAGCCCCCCAGCTGTGACTGCACATATGGGAGACTTTCCGAATCAATAATAACTTACGAAATCAATTCAAACAGGTGTAGATGTTAAGTCAAATACAATTTCTACGATTGAGCCGTAGCAAAACTACGGTGGCCCTTGCGGCTTATGCCGCGAATATTAATCTAAAACGCCTTTATGGCGCCTCTCATAGCCTGGTGAAACAAGGCTATGAGAGAAATTGTATTTGACGACACAGATTCGCCTGTTTCAATTGATTTATTTTTTGATGAGCTTGAAGAACCCCTCCATAGCCTTCTCCAACACCGGCAATGCTTTTTCTTCGAGTTCATAGGCTACACGTACCGAATCTTTTTTAAGATCCATAATCTCACGGAGATCAATAGGAGTCCCGACTACAATCAAATCACAGGGAATCGCATCAACCGTCGCCTGGAGTTCTTCCAGCTGTTTTGCCGAATACCCCATCGCCGGCAGCAATGCGCCCATATGGTTATATTTCTCGAAAACAGCCTTTATGGAACCCTGAGCATACGGACGTGCATCAATAAGCTCCGCCGCTCCGAGCTTTTTACTGAGAACAACACCGGCTCCATATGCCATCTCTCCGTGTGTAAGGGTCGGACCGTCTTCAATAACGAGAACTTTCTTACCTTTAACCTTTTCCGGATTTTCACAGGTAATTTCCGATACGGCTTCAATCAAAGCTGCTGACGGGTTGTATTTCTTAATGTTTTCCCTTACTATTGCAAGCTGCTCGGGAGAAGCTGAATCTACTTTGTTAACAATCAGGCAATCGGCCATCTTGAAATTGACTTCACCGGGATGATACATCATCTCATGTCCGGGTCTGAGCGGATCTACAAGTACTATCTGGAAATCGCTCTTATAGAATGGAAAATCATTATTTCCACCATCCCAAAGAATAACATCCGCTTCTTTCTGGGCCTCCTGTAAAATTACACCGTAATCAACACCGGCATAAACCACGGCACCGGCTTCGATATGAGGAGCATATTCTTCCCTTTCCTCAATAGTGCACTCATGTTTATCAAGATCTTCCATAACAGCAAAACGCTGGCAAATCTGTTTGGAAAGATCGCCATAGGGCATTGGATGACGTATGGCAACGACACGAAGACCTCTGTTTTTAAGAATCCTGCTGACAGCCCTTGTGGTCTGGCTTTTACCAACTCCTGTTCTTACGGCACAAATAGATACGATCGGAACGTCAGCCTTTATGCAGGTTGCATCCGGTCCCAAAAGAACAAAAGAAGCTCCTGCAGCCATTACTGTTGAGGCTTTATGCATCAAATCTACATGATTGATGTCACTGTAAGCAAAAACGACTTCGTCCACCTTTAACTCTTTTATCAGCTTGGGAAGTTCCGATTCATCATGTATTGGAATCCCGGCCGGATAAAGTTCACCCGACAATTCTTTCGGATAAACTCTTCCGTCTATATCAGGAATCTGAGTTGCCGTAAAAGCAACAACTTCATATTCTTTATTATGGCGGTAATAAACATTAAAATTATGAAAATCCCTGCCTGCGGCACCCATTATAATAACTTTTTTAGTCAAAATATTCACCCCTTCAATTCATTTAAAGTATTTAACATTATTTTATTTCTATCACATAAATTCGACTCCCTTTTGCTGATAAAAAAAATTAAAAAAAAATTACTTTACCTTAATTGCGGTTAATCCAAATCAGGGACCTCATGTTCTTTAAGAACTTCGCTCTGCAGCCACGTTATGTAGTCATCATTACCGGAAAAAATCTCCACAGCCACGATTTCCGGAACTGAGTAGCTGTGAAGTTTACGCAAGCCTGACTTAAAAACCGGTAACAGATAATCAACGGTTTTAAAAATCAAAAGAACTTCATCACTTTCGGTTACTTTATTCTCCCACCAATAAAATGAATTAACAGACGGGATTATGTTTACACAGGCTGCAAAACGTTCGGACACCATATTTTTTCCAATCATCCGCGCTTCTTCCATATCGGAACAAGATACGTATACGATTAAATTTTTCATAAAAGCCCCCCTTATTAAATTAAATTTTATAAAATAATAAAAAAATTACAATTAAAATATTAAAAACACCTTTATATGAAGGAAAATAAAAAGGCGAGATAGAAAAGACTGCTTACTAAAACATTTTTTCTTTTTAGGAGGCAATATCGTGCAAGTTAAAAACAACAAACAGGAAAGTCTTAACAAAGACGGGTTAGTTGCTATCGTTGCTGAGAGAGCTGGGCTTTCAAAAGCACAGACAAAAGTAGCTGTTGAAGAGGTATTCAACGTGATTAGTGAGCACCTCGCAAAAGGTGAAAAATTCCAGTACATAGGATTCGGAGCTTTTGGAGTAAAAGTAAGAGCTGCTAGAGTCGGTATCAATCCGTCTACAAAACAGAAAATCAACATCCCTGAGAAGAAAATACCTTATTTCTCACCAGGCAAAAAACTCTGCGAGAAAATACAGTAATATTTATTTAAGGACAGTTTAATCTTTTTAGAAAGGGTTGGCTGAGATGTCTGAAGAAAAATCCCTGCTCGATTCAATGAGCGACAAGGAGATGCTGGCGCAGGATCTTAAAACCGTAGAGATGATATCCCGTTGGCGAAAAAAGCTCTCCAAAGGAGAACATATAAAGGTAAAGATCGTCGATAAAGGTATGCTTCCTACGATCAATATAGGTGATATTGCGGAAATAATACCTATACACACCAGCAGCTTAAAATCAAATAATATAATATTCTTCAGACAAAACGAGACATTTCTTGTAAGAAGAATTATAGAGTGTATGTATAGCGGCAACGGTGAATTCAGAGTCAAAGGTGACAATCAGAGTGAACCGGAACCACTTGTAGCAGCATCTCAGATAATCGGCAAAGTAATATCTATTGAACGCGACGGCCAAAGAATAGAAATAGAAAAAACCCTTGCCTCTGCATTCGGTCAGCTAAACAAAAAATTGTCTTCCGGAGCTTCAGGACCAAGCCCTCAACTCGAAAGAGGCAAGGAGATTGCTTCCAATGCCTTTGGAAAATTAATAGAATTAGTTGACAAAGCATACTCAGCCCTTCTCAGAGCTATAGACAGGCTGATTGAAATGGTCACAAAAAGATAATAGCTGAAATTCCTTTTTATCCAATAAAAGGGTCTGTACCGTTAAAAAACAGAACAGGCCCTTTTTATTTATACATTGAGAACAAATAAAAAAATTGTTTACAGTGAAAGAGAAACAAGTCTAACAGCAAATTAAAAACTTTTCCATAGATTAAGAAATGCAACGCTCTAGAGCAATTTGCATTCTATATGTCACACAAAATCCGGTAAACATTTTTGGAAAAGACGGTGTAGCCGTCATCGCAAGTCCCCGCCTTCGCGGGGATAAACTCCGCTGTGGCGAACCAGTATTTTATTCGGTTGTTTGTAGGAGTATGACAGTTCAATTGCAAACTGCTCTAGCGAAAGTAAAAACCATAATAAAAAATACCGCCTGTTTCCAAGCGGTATTTTTTATTATGGAGCTGGTCGGACTTGAACCGGCGACCCCCTGCATGCCGAGCAGGTGCTCTCCCAACTGAGCTACAACCCCTTTAAGCGACAGATCAATTATATAAGAAACTACAATTAATTGTCAAGCTTTTTTTTATAATATTTACTTACCCTGAGCAAACTGACCGGCTTTTTGGGAATCAACCCTTACCCCGGTTCCCATTGTAGAGGTAAGCACAACACTTCTCAAATAAGTTCCCTTTGCCGTTGCAGGCTTAGCTCTGACAACAGCATCAAGAAGAGTCTGAATGTTCTGAGAAATCTTCTCTTTGCCAAAATCTCTTTTTCCTACTGAAGAATGGACAATTCCCTGTTTATCAGCACGATATTGAACCTTACCTGATTTCAACTCCTGAACGGTTTTTCCCACTTCTTTCGAAACTGTACCGGCCTTAGGGTTAGGCATTTTCGGACCAAGAACTCTTCCTAGCTCTTTACCCAAAAGTCCCATCATATCAGGGGTTGCAACACAGATATCAAAATCAGACCAACCGCCCTTTACGAGCTCTACCAATTCTTCAGCTCCTACTTTGTCGGCACCGGCCTCCTGAGCTTCTTTCTCTCTATCAGCTTTGGTAAAAACAATCACGCGTGGTGTTTTTCCGGTTCCGTTCGGAAGCACAACAGTTCCTCTTACATTTTGATCGCTTTTTCTAGGGTCTATACCCAATTTTATGTGAATCTCTATGGTCTCATTAAATTTAGCCTTAGCATTGTTCAAAACAATATCTATTGCTTCTTCCATATTATAATAATTTAATTTATCATAACTTTTATAAATCTCTTTAACACGCTTTGCCTTTACAGCCATTATTCCTCCTCGTGGTTAAACGGATTCCATCCTCCCACAATTCTTTCACTAATTTTAATAGTTCTTAAACACAATCAAAAATTATGCTTCGACGGTTATGCCCATACTTCTGGCGGTACCTTCAATAATTTTAACCGCTCCGGGGATATCATTTGCATTAAGATCCGCCATCTTTATCTTTGCAATTTCTTCAAGCTGCTTTTTATTAACCTTAGCAACTTTAGTAGTGTTCGGAGCACCGGATCCCTTATCAACACCGGCAGCTTTCAGAAGAAGAGCCGATGCAGGCGGGGTTTTTGTTATAAAAGTAAAACTTCTATCCTCATAAATGGTTATTTCGGCAGGAATAGTCATGCCAATCTGATCAGCAGTCCTAGCATTATACTGCTTCACAAATTCCATAATATTCACGCCATGCTGACCCAGAGCCGGACCAACAGGAGGAGCCGGGTTAGCCTTACCTGCAGGGCACTGAAGTTTTACTATAGCTTTGATTTTCTTTGCCATAATGGATTCACCTCATTACAATTTCTCAACCTGACTGAACTCTAGTTCAACAGGCGTTTCTCTTCCGAATATAGTGATAAGAACTTTAATCTTCTCTCTCTCGGAATTTACTTCATCGACAATACCATGGAAATCCTGGAATGGACCGTGTGTAATTCTTACACCCTGACCAACCTCAATATCCAGATTCACACGCACAGGAGCCTCAAGTCCCATATGCCTGAGAATTACCTTGACTTCTTCTTCAGGAAGCGGTATAGGTTTAACACCCGGCCCGACAAATCCTGTTACTCCTGAAGTATTTCTTACCACATACCACGAATCATCCCTCATTATCATCTCAACGAGGACATAACCAGGGTAAATTTTCTTTTGAACGGTTTTTCTTTTTCCGTCCTTAAACTCAATCTCTTCTTCCGTCGGAACAAGAATCTGAAATATCTTATCTTTCATATTCATAGATTCTATTCTTCTGAGAAGATTTGCTCTAACTTTATTTTCATAGCCTGAATATGTATGGATTACATACCATTTCAGTTCCGGATCCTTTACAGGCTCAGCCTCTTCCTGCATCTGCTCTTCAGTCACTGACGCAACTTCATCTTCAGCCTGTTTTTTCAAATCCAATTCTTCTCTATCAGCCATAACAAGCATTCCTTCCTCTATCTTCTATCCACCTAGATATTAACCAAATTCAAAAACTAAATGTTAAGAGTTTTGAAACCCAAGTCCGTTAAAACCCGGGTCACATAGAGAAAAGAGGTTACCACAACAAGAGTAAGAATAACTACTATCGTATAAGCCTTCAACTGTGGAGCCGTCGGCCAAGTTATTTTTTTCCATTCTGTTGCTACAGACTTAAAAAATTTGACAACATTGTCCTTCATTACACTAAATTTCATAACAACTTTTCAACCTTCCGAATAATTCCGGCGAGCAAGCGGACATATCCAAACTTTGACTCTTCATAGCAGAATAATTATAACTTATAACCAGAGTATTAGAATACAGATTAATAAAAAAAATCAACACTCTATAATATAAGCGTCCTATGGGGGTTCCCTGGAACCCCCATAGGATTTTATCTACAATCTACTTTGATTCTTTGTGTGGAGTATGCTTTTTACAGAAAGGGCAATACTTACTCAAAGCGAGACGCTCTGTTGTATTTTGTTTATTCTTTCTCGTAGCATAATTTTTTCTTTTGCAATCGCCACAGGCCATAGATATTGTTATACGATTTTCTTTTTTGGCCATAATAAAATACCCTCACCATCTAATAAATATAGAATCAAATCAACGTGTTATTCGAGAACACCAACAACAACACCGGCACCTACAGTTCTGCCGCCTTCACGGATTGCAAATCTGAGGTTATCTTCAATTGCCATCGGAGTGATAAGCTCAACTTCTATTGTTACGTTATCGCCAGGCATAATCATTTCCATTCCCTCAGGAAGCTTGATTGAACCGGTAACATCAGTTGTTCTGAAATAGAACTGAGGTCTGTATCCCTGGAAGAACGGTGTATGACGTCCTCCTTCTTCTTTGGAAAGAACATAAACTTCAGCTTTAAACTTCGTATGAGGTTTAATTGAACCTGA
Organism: Candidatus Xenobia bacterium; assembly: GCA_031551355.1. GTDB lineage: Bacteria > Vulcanimicrobiota > CADAWZ01 > CADAWZ01 > CADAWZ01 > JAVBNT01. The sequence continues at coordinate 29,672 of JAVBNT010000023.1, forward strand.
TTTTGCCAGAACCTGACCTCTTTCGATGTCTTTTCTGTCAATACCACGAAGCAAAATGCCTACATTATCGCCGGCACGCCCCTCATCAAGAAGTTTTCTGAACATTTCAACGCCTGTGCAAACGAGCTTTCTCGGTTTCTCCATGAAACCAACCAACTCAATTTCGTCACCAACTTTTACGATGCCTCTCTCAATTCTTCCCGTAGCAACAGTTCCTCTGCCTGTGATGGTGAAGACATCTTCAACCGGCATAAGGAAAGGTTTGTCGACCGGGCGTTCAGGAAGCGGGATATATTTATCAACAGCATCACAAAGCTGCATAATAGCCTCATCCCATTTAGGATCAGGATTACTCTCAATAACCTGAAGTGCTGAACCTCTGATTACAGGAATCTCATCTCCAGGGAAATTGTATGTACTGAGAAGTTCTCTTACTTCGAGCTCAACAAGGTCAATAAGCTCAGAATCATCAACCATATCGCATTTGTTAAGAAAAACTACGATATAAGGAACATTGACCTGACGTGCAAGAAGAATGTGTTCACGTGTCTGAGGCATTGGGCCGTCTGCTGCGGAAACAACAAGAATCGCTCCGTCCATCTGAGCGGCACCGGTGATCATATTCTTAATATAATCGGCGTGACCAGGGCAATCTACGTGTGCATAGTGTCTGTTATCAGTCTCGTATTCTTCGTGACTGATAGCAATCGTGATACCTCTCTCCTTTTCTTCAGGAGCATTATCAATACTATTGACGTCCCTCGCTTTTGCGAGACCTCTTTTTGACAGAGTTGTAGTAATCGCCGCTGTAAGAGTTGTCTTACCATGATCAACGTGACCGATGGTTCCGATGTTTACGTGCGGTTTTGTTCTTTCAAATTTTTGTTTTGCCATTTCTAAACCTCCTAGAATAAATACGCTTTTAAAAAAATTAAAATAGTCCAAAGGAAATTCAACTCATAATTCCCTTTATCCTCTTTCAAAACTAGCCAAAATAAAAAAAAGCCTTTTATGCGCTTTTTATATTTAAGAAAAGCACGCCCGAGAGGAATCGAACCTCCAACCCATGGCTTAGGAGTCCATTGCTCTATCCATTGAGCTACGGGCGTATATAAGCCGAACAAGACAGAACAAAGAAAAAGCTGGGGAACGGGATTGAACCGTCGACCTCATCCTTACCAAGGATGTGCTCTACCTACTGAGCTACCCCAGCGCCTAAATCACAAAAAACATTCGAAATTAAAAATTTGAAGCGGGGGACGGGGCTCGAACCCGCAACATCCAGCTTGGAAGGCTAGCGCTCTACCAACTGAGCTACCCCCGCGACTATTCGTGTTTAAGCGTGTAACATATGATAGCTGATGAAATAAATTTTGTCAATACCCTTACTTGAAAACATATTAATATTTCTTTTAACACTGCATAATACATAATCCTCCGTCAATATCCGTGCACAACATTGGGTAGGAAAAAATAGATTATAAAGAGAAATACTAAACGACAGGAGCACTTCACAAGGAGAATTATAGCACAGAGAAAAAACTGCTCAGAGTGTCAAAAAAGTCCATTGGATTTTTGTATTATCTGCCATTGCGGGCCTGACCCGCAATCCCAAAACGACTGAAAAACTTTAAACTAGCGGCAAAGATTATATTTTTTTCAGATTTTTCAATGCTCTAAATAGAGTTTATCGACAGTTTGGCAGATATTATTTTTCTTTGACAGGTTCTTTCAAAACCGGCAAACAAATTTTGAATCGCCGGATGTTTTTTTGAATCTAAATATATAATGAGCTAAAAATAATGATTGCCAACGGAGGTATCGGAATAATAATGGACAGTACCGGACAAATGATCGATTCCAGAAAATTTTACAGCATATTCAAAGGAAGAACCGACAGAGTCGCTCTATACAATGCCAACACCTGCAAGGTAATATCTCTTGAAGTGAAAAAAGGCGAATGGGAAATAACCGAACGTATAAAATCACACCTCGGCGGACAGGCCAGGCTCGGTATGCACAACCATTTGTCCGATAACACCTGTACCTGGGCAAATATTATCTTCGATGAATCGACACAAACGCCAACCGCCCGAGAGTCAACCATGTTTGCCAGAGAATGCAGCAAACTCGGGCTCACCAACGTTAAACGCGAAAAAACAAAAGTAAAAGGCGAAAATTATGCCTGCTGGATGTTTTTTGACAAACCTATCTCAGCAAAGAAAATCAGGCATCTGATCAACCTTATCTTCAAAAAACTTGATATAACAAAAGCAGAAATACTTCCCAAAGAAGATTTACTGACATCAGGAAGCTCCGGCGGATATGCATGGCTGCCTTACTTTGGCGGAACAGATAAATGGATCGAGGGCAACGGTGAAACCCGTATGGACATGGGTGCCAAACTCGGACACACCATATTCCTTGATAATGAAGGCAACCAGTTAAAAGATCCTTTTGGAAAAATCCATAAATATACGGAAAATGAAATTGACAATGCGATATTATACCTTACGGAGTATATACCATCGGAATCTTCTCCTGAAGAGGGGACCAAAATACTTGACGCCCATTTGAAAAAAATGTCCGACAAGTGCTGTGCAGTCCGAGGCATGCTCAATGAGATAAAAGAAACAAAAGGTCTCAAGGAAGAAGCAGTAAATGCTCTTGGATTGATACTTAAAGCCTTTGGCAGGGAAGATTACTTCCACAAAATAATGTCAGGAACAGCCGGATATGACAAAGAACTTTACGACAAAAAACTTGCATCCCTTTCCGGAACCGCCTTCCTGCCATGTTCCACTTTCAGAGAAATGGGATACTGTAATCAGGAAGCCGATTGTTTCGCCAAAAGAGCGCCGCTGATAGAAAGATACGGCAAAATTGAAGAAGACAAACACTGCCCGCCGGAACAATGGCGCGAGTTCTCCCCTGCCCTTTGGGCCTTCCAGGGCATAAAAGAGCGTATGAGCGAAGAAGCCGACGTTGAAACGGCTCTGATTGATGTTGATGTAATAGATCAAGGTGAATATTTTGAAACGTTCAAAAAGGAGTTAATGAGCAAACGCAGCCGCCTTATCGAAAAAAGAAAGCAATGCTCCGGATTTGACACGGGCTTTAATTCCCTGAATCAACTTATAGACGGATTGTGCGCAGATTCATTAACAATCGTATCAGCAGCACAGGGCAGCGGCAAAACAGCCTTCTGTACACAAATAATGGAATATGCCTCACAAAATGAAAAAGCCGCCGGTGCTTATATAACATACGGAGAATCTCAGCATAATCTCACGGCAAAAATGATTGCCAGATCGAGCGGTATTGATTACAGAAAAGTGCTAAGGGGAGCTCTTGCCGACGAAGAGCTTAACAGAGTTACCCAGGCATTAAAAACGCTTAAAACAAATAATGGCAAATATATTTATGTCGTTGAGGGCAATGACTCAATGACGATCAAAAAAATTAAAACAATAATTGACGCGCTGCCGATTCAGTTGCTGATTGTCGACACGCTGCAAATGGTGCCGTTCTTCTCACAAAATAACATCCACGACCTTTCATCAAGGCTCGAACAGGTTGTGAGGCAGTTAAAAACACTGGCACGCTATAAAAAAATACCGGTAATCGCCGTGTATTCATCCAGGGACAAGGATATGAACATCGCCGATTTGATCGCTCAGGAATCAATGCTCATGGCCGCCTGTGATTCGTGGGTCCACCTTGAAGAAAAAGGAGTGATGGACGGCGCACAGGGAATAAAAGAATACGGTATGCTGATACGCAAAAACAGAAACGGAGAGAAAAATATTCTCGTAAAAATAGGCTATCAGAGCGCATATCAAAAATTTGTCGAAACAAAATAGAAAAGAGGGATATAATATTTATGTCGGTTAAAATATATGCAAAAATACTGACCTGGATTGCAGGATGTGCCTGGATAATAACAACACTCTCCGGATGCGGAGGAGCAGGCGAGTAGGGAGTTTATTAACAACTCTGCCGGGAATACCCGGCAGAGTTGTTTTACAGTCTTTCGGATAAGGCCCCGTAATTCCGTCTGCCGTCTAATTGTCAATAAATTTTACATCGCCTTTTATATCATCTATTACTATTATGACATTAGTTTTCAGAGGTTCTATATAAGAATTTCGGGAAATTCCTTTTAATTTTGCATATACTTCCGGGCTGACGGCAAAAACCTTATTATAATTACTCATCATATAGCTGATGTAGCTTTTATAATAATCATCAGGATTTTTGTAATGGGTTTCAGGCTTAAGCACCTTCAATTCATTAACACATATATTTGCCCAGGTCCCGTTCAAACAGGCAATTTCAGCTTCTTCTTTTGTCTGCGAGTTGCGGATCTTTATTAAAATATAAGCGGGGCTCGTAGAAAAATTGCCAAACCTCTTCTTTAAAGTGGCCTCTGTAACTTTTTTAGTATTTTTGGGGGCTTCAACTATTCGGTATTTTTCATATGAGTTGTCCGCCGCTATTGAGCCGTCCCTGATATTCAGGCGAATCACCGGAACAAACTGCAGCATCATTTTCAAAAAAGCTCTATCCTTTAATAGTTGCTGCTCGGTAAACCCGGCAAACTCTCCAGCATCTGCCGCTTTTTGAAAATCTTCCTTGGTTTTATACTTACCTGCATAAGTATCATCAGCCCGGTATTTTTCCAAATCACGATAAAGTTTACCGGATACGTCAAAAATCCTGTCATAATTTTTGAGCATATAATCCATATATTCTTCCGGTGATTTCACTAATTTGAGGGAGTTTATACATATATTCATCCACTCGCTACTCGTACAAACCAAATCCATTTGTTCTTCGCCGGATTTCACTTTAACGATTATATAAGCCGGATTTTCGGGAGAATTTATAAATCTGTTTTTTAAAATCAGTTCCTGTGAAAATTCTTGCATGTTTTTATCCGCTTTTTTATTTTCTATTTTTGTTTCACTATTCCATCCGCAGGAAACGGAAAATAAAATTAACACAAGTAATATTGTTATACAAAATTTTATTTTCATAGTTTTTAATTCCGCCCATGGCAATCTTTAATTCTACAACTATTATCTTTTTGTGTAACAGCTTTTGATAGTGAATCAACAAAATATTTTAACAACTCTAAACATTCATCATATGCAACAATTCTTAAACTTTTCTGATTATTCCGATATAATTCAAAAGACCGCTTTTTTTGCTTATTGTCTAAACTGGACAAACACCCTATTATAACCAATCCTTGGACATTATAGGCTTCGACTTCCCTATCTTCAGCATTGTGGATTGATGAAGACATATTAGTTTCCAGCTGATATTTTTGTGTAAGAAACTGAGAAACAGCTCCCGAAAGATCTTTTGATGGAGGATATATCCCCAATCTGTAAGGATTATTTTCTAATAATAGCGTAGCTGGAGTTTTTATTTCAACAAGAAATGTATTATTTGTTATTATGTGTTTTCTAAGAAAATCAGGATATTGTCCATTACAATTATCAAATGATTTACCACCAACATATGCCTGATCTTTGAATTGTACAAAAGGGGAGCCCGTAAAAAAAGTAAGCAACAAAGAATTTTCTTCAAAGAATTTTTGAAAAACAGATTCTTGATGTTTTTTTGACAATAGTTTTTCGAAATCACTAGCCAGTATCTTCAAATATCTTAAGTCTGTAATATCCTTTAATTCTGACAAACATGATTTATTAAGTTCTTTTCTAAATTCAACCCTTTGAAGATAACTCTCCTTATGCTCAGCACACCAATTATTAATTTGAGGACTAACTCTTTCTATCAATTCAGCGGATTGTTTCCAATATAATTCAAACTTTTTTTTATTCTGTTTCGTATTTTGCAACAAAACGATATAAGCATACAGCCAATTTATATAAACAAGAGGCAATAAATTTTCATTTAAAGACAGCATTTTCGGATTTCGAAAACCCATATAACCATTATTATCCTTTATTTCCTTTTCCATTTTCCCAAAATCAATACAAACCCTATTTGAGTTTTCTTCATTAAAATTCATTTCATTTTCTGCAAGATCCGCAATTACTTTGAAAAATTTATCATCACCCTGTCTTATCTCATCAAACTTGTTCATCAATAAGTTTACTCTATTTATCAAGCTTTGAATATGACGTCGCTTATCGGCAACCATTGTTTGATCTTTAAATCTATCCAAATGCTTATCCCATTCCTTAAGCTTAGACAACGACCATCCATACAATTTTTCATATTTATAATTTAGTATCACCAAAATCAGTTGCTCTGACAAACTAAAATTATCACAAATCGGTTCAAAGTCATCATTATTGAGAAATTCTTGGATTTTTTTGTCTAAGCTCTTTACAGTCTCTTCTTCCTTAGTAACCATTCTCCATATAAGAGCTTTTTCTAAAGTTAAAGAGTCTTCAAATTTTTTCCACCCTCCGTCAGTATCTTCAATAATCCCTCCTACTTCTTTCAGAAGCTTGGTATTATATTCAGAATTTTCTTTAAATATATTAAAGAAATCATCATAATGATAACTTATAAGACAGGAATATAAAGCCACAGTCAAATAACGAAGCTCAGAAGAGGTCTGAGGCAAATACATTTTAGCCTTCTTTACTATCGCACAAAGAATTCCTGTTTGTATCTTGCCACGCTTAACTGCTTCACTCCAAATTTTGTATGAAGTATTTTCAGGATGTTCCTTATACTCCTTACGTTCTTTTCTCTCTTGCGCAACCTGTTTGAGAGTTAGCGATTTTACAGAGGTTGTAACTCTTATATCAATTTTCCCGCTATGCTCCGATTCTTCAGGTTTTCTTGAGTCTATCTTTGGGCTAGCTTTATGATACAAATCATGAACTTTAGCAAAACTTATAGGAGTTTTATAATTTTTCTGTTCACTTTCATTTGCAATTTTATAAACATCAAACCATACCGGCTGCGTCCAATAATCATCAGGCATACCTATTTTCAGACTTTCCGAATCAGCGGCGCAAACCGCTTGATAAAAGTTATTTAAACTTTTCAGCAAATTCCTATAAATACCACTGTAACCATCATTGCCTTTAGAGCAAATCCGCTGTGCAATAAGCAACAACCCACCCAGCCCCCTAGATTTAACATGAGACTCCGTTTTATCAGTTAATAATTTATCAAAATCTTTAATTAATCGTATCATGTATTCAGTAAAATTGGTAACAGATATAACTTCATCAATAAAAAGCACAAAAAGTTCCTGATAAGAAAAATCAACGGTAGAGCTAGGAATTAAAGCACTTTGAAGAAAGCAGCACTTGTTTATTAGATAACTTGCAATCAATGATATTTGCTCGATGTCGGCATTACAATAATGATACCCTAATATTTTACGAAACGCTGTTTTGAAAAGTTCTTTATATTGTTCTTTGTTTTGAGCAAAATCTTTACATAGATAACAGAGCTGGCAAAAGCTAAAAAAAGCAAGCTTTTCTGTCATAAACATAGCTACAAGAGAATCCGCAGTAAAAACTATATAACCATCATTAATGAAATGCCCTAATAAATGTAATTTTGATACAATTTCAGCCCCGCGATCTTTATAGTCGGCAGGTATTGTTTCAAATTGAACAATCAGCAGATCAGATAAAAATTTTAATCTACTTTCAATATGAAACATAAATAAACTTCGACTGGTAAAATGTTCCCGCTGATAAAGATATTCAACAATATCATCAGGCAAAAACCTATATCCCGTATATTTTCTATAAATAGGTTCATAATCAATTGTTTCATCATAAGAATTTTCAGCAAGGGTATTTATACTTTCTGCAAGCTGAGCATGTATAATAAAGTTACGCTCTTTTCCTATATCATCGACCCATTCTTCTTTTTCAAACATTTCAATTATAAATTTTAGCAATTCACTCTTCTTATCTGCTTCAAGGAAAAACAGTAATTCAAATGTTGCATTACAAGAAAACGCCAATTCAAGCCATTCTTTTTTTTGCTCATTACTGCAACAATCAACGTTATACGTCCAGTATTGAGCAAGTGCTTTATTTATTTCCTTAAAACAAGTCCTGTCTTCAGGCTCAGTAAAATAATTTCCACCTATTTTTGAAAGTAATCTTTTTTCGACGAGTTCATCGACACTCGGAGTATTAGGAAACAAAATTCTGAATTGTTCTATTATTTTGTCGATATCATTTATCAAAACTTTACTTTTTATCTCATTTTTTTTACACGAAATAAAGTCGAGAAACGATATAACACTGCGCAGCTTATCATCCTTAATAAATTTCAAGTGTTCCTCGTTAAACCAATTTATCGCTGGAGACCATTCGCCAAAATCAATACGAATCCACATATCATCTACTAATTCTTTCACATTAAACAATGATTTATTATCGTCTTCATATTCACTATAAAGTTTTTCCAAACCATTAATCCCTGCATAGTCATTTACAATTTTAGAAGTTTTGAGGAACGCTAGGAATAAACTATCTACAGGGTATGGATAAATTTTTGAATTTTCTTTTTTATCCGGCAAACATTTTTGTATAAGATTTGAAAATTGATAATCTACCATAATTCACACCTGCGCTGTTCAATTTTTTAAGATTTTTTATCCGCAATTTATTTGTTTCCATAAAATAAAAATAGCGCCTTAGCGCACATTTATATGGATTCCCACCTCGGGAATGACAGAATTATTATAGCATACCCACAACGGCAATTCCTTAAAAAAACAAAAGTAGCTCAAAACAAGGCTAGACTAGGAAGGTGATTGCGCCTTGAGCTAAGCGTAGATCAACTACGTGTGCGAAAGGCGACAATCACCCTGACGACGTATAGCCGCAGTTTTCAGCTACTTTTGAGAGTCGAGAATTTTGATGGCCTCTATTGCTGTCTTAATCGCATCATCAACACCGAGCTTTTTATCGACAATCGGTGCATCTTCATACGTAAGTCCGATGATCGCCAGAACTTCCCCTACTCTTACGCGTCTGATATGCGAAATAACGAACAAGGCGGCGTCTTCCATGGAAGTAGCCATCACATTGGCTCTTTCCCATGCTTTCCATAGAGCTCTGTTTTCTTCCTCAATCGGAAGAGCTTCTTCGCCTTCAATAAAGAAGGCATCTTTACAGTGACAGACACCGGTATGTGATTTATAACCGAGTTTACGGGTTGCATCCCTAAGGGCAACAGTAACATCAAGATCGGGAACGGCGGGATAACTGAGCGGTATATACTGACGGGTTGTGCCCTCCTCACGGATAGCGCCGGTGGGGATTACAAGGTCTCCGAGGCCAATATAAGGCTGCAACGCTCCCGCGGTTCCTACTCTGATGAAAGTATCGGCTCCTATTTTAATCAGCTCTTCAAGAGCAATGGCGGCACTGGGACAACCGATTCCCGTTGAAGTAACCGATACTTTTATGCCGCCCACTTCACCGGTATAAGTGGTGTATTCCCTGTTTTCGGCGACTTTTTCGGCCTTATCAAAATAACTGGCAATTATCGGCACTCTGCCGGGATCTCCGGGCAAAATTACATACCTGCCGACATCTCCCTTACCAAGAGCAATATGATACTGTTTTTCGTCTGCTTTCTTTTCTGCATGTTTCATATTTTTTTTACTCCTTAATATGTTTTCTCGAAATATTCGATAACTTCCTGAATAGTTTCTTTGCGTATTACATTTTAGCCTTCTGTATAAAAGACAAAATTAAAAATAATGCCTTTAAAACAAAAAGGAACCGCCTTGTTTCTTTACAAGACAGCTCCCTTAAAGCTCAAAAATACACAACTTTATTAAAAAATTTATTTGGAACCGAGTCCCAGGCCACGGAGAAAATCAACAAGTCCACCGGGATTTCTGGTTTGAATGTATATGGTACCCGGACCTCTAAATCTGCAAACCAGGCCTTCTCCGCTGGTAAGGCTGGCAATCAGACCTTTTGCCGCTTTTTCAATTTTATAGTCCATAGTTTCAGACCATGCGACCAAATGGCCGTTATCAACAACAAGTTCTTCACCCTGAGAAAGTTCCATTTTATGAATAGAGCCGTAACTGCTTAAAAATAAATGTCCCCTGCCTTTTACCGACAATACAAAAAAGCCGGCTCCGCCGAAAAGTCCCTGCGCTAAATTCTGAGTTTTCGTATCAAACTGTATCTCATTAGTAGAGGCAAGAAAGCCTCCTTTTGCCACCTTCAAAGCAGTTATTCCATCAAGCTCGACATCGACAATATCTCCCGGTATCGAATGTCCGAAAATTACATTGCCGGCACCTTTCGAAGCAGTAAGATACTGAAAAAAGAAGTTTTCTCCGGCAAGCATACGCGTAAGTCCCTTAAAAAGACCTCCCTCAGTTCCTCCGGTTACTTCAATTGTGGAAGACATTGCAATCATTGCGCCGGCTTCGGCTTTTATTTTTTCACCATGTTCAAGATGGTAGCTTACAATAGGAAATGCGCCTTTATTTAATATTTCATAATTTCCCATACAGTTCTCCTTGTTACAAATAATATGATATAAACATTAAAACAACGTTACTCCTTGCGTTAGTCCGCTTTTTTAATGAATTGAAAAGATTCGACTTTAAGTTAAAAATTCCTATCAGAAAGCCATTTTCTCCGACAGACAATATATTACAACCGTTTCAGCCTTAACTTATCGGATACCAACCGGAGTTGATCCTCGTTTAAACGGGGACAGGTATGACAGCACATGCTCTTTTGCAAGACCCTGCAATAATTGAATTAATACTGATTTTTTCCGGTTACGATAAAGGCAGGATCAAACAAAAAAGGGCCGCCGCGTTCTTTTAACTGACAGCCCTTGTAAACATCGTGAATATAAATTTTACTTCCTGCCAAACGCCTCTAATGCTTTGACAAATCCCTCTTTAGGCGCGTCCAAAATACCGGCTCCTACCTGTCCTATTCCCGGTTTTTTATGTGCGATACCGGTATTGATAACAGGAGTAATACCGGTTTCCATAATTTTTCGCAGGTCAAAACCGGTCGGCGTTCCCGAAAAGTCAAGCGCCGGGATCGTATAGTCACGGTGACGGCAGTGAGTAATTTCATACATTTTCAAAGTTGACTCAACTGCCATTGAGGCTGTGCCGCCGACAAATTTAACGATTGCCGGCGCACTGGCCATTGCCACGGCGCCGATGCCGGCAACTTCGGAAATAGTGCTGTCGCCCAAATCCGGGTTGGCGTCTTCCTCACTGAAACCGGAGAAAAACAGTCCTTTAGGCATTCCTGACGGAGCCGTAAACCACTCGTCTCCCAAACCGACAACCCTGATGCCGGTCTCTACGCCGTTACGCGCCATACAATAAAGTAAAGTACAATTGTCTATTCCCCTCATAGCGTCGGCGGTTGCCTTGCATGCCGCCATCGATAAATTAAGGAAAAAGTGGACATTGCCGGAAATAAAATCGAAAATATCGGCAACATCTTCTCTGGAAGCATCGGTTTTAAGCAAAAACGGGGTTATGGATTTAAGGAACATCAGCGAGCCGCCGACATTGCGGTTATGACACTCGTCTCCCATCATCAGCGCCTGAGCCGTCAAGTTCTTAACATCAATACCGCCGGACAACGACACGGCCTGTTTGAGGATCGGGGCAAGCGTGTTCTCCATCCATCTGAGCCTTTTGATAACTCCTTCATCGTTAGCCCCGAAACGCAACACCTTGCCCAAACCTTCGTTAAGAGTACAGAAACCTTTATTGCCGAAAGTTCTGTTCTCAACAACAAAAACGTACATTGACGCCGAAACAATACCTGCCATTGGTCCCACAGTGTTGTGGTGATGGCATGAATCAAGGATAATGTTACCGTCTTCAACCATTTTTTCCGCTTCTTCAAGTGTCGAAGCAAGGCCCTCATAGATAACGGCACCGAGAACGGCGCCTTTCATCGGACCGCACATACGGATCCATTCGATAGGCGGACCGGCGTGAAGGATCATATTCGGCTTCATACCGGGAATAACGTCAATTGCTCTTGAAATGTCGGTCAGAACAGGGGAAGAGTCAAGCATACGCCTGGCGGCTTCATCATTGGCCTTCTCAACATCAGAATGCCAAAGTTTTGAAAGTACAGCAACAAGCGAACTGTCACCGGAACACGGCGGTTTCCATTCGACCTGAACCGAAGGAACGGACTGTTCAAGGAAAGATTCATGAAAAAGCGGCAGCCCTAACGAAATAACCGACGGGCCATCATTTAAAAGTTGGTTTATTTTATTTACAGGCATAATTAACATCCTTTCTCAATCTTTAAGGCTGCGGCGGCACTTCCCCTGCCGGCGACAAGTGCCGCAAATCTTGCGGCCTGAGCGTTGCTCGGCATCAAAAAGACTCCGGCGTCTTCAAGAGTCTTTTTCTGCAGCAGATAATTTTGCGGATCAAGCTCCGACGCACACAAATATGCCACGACGACAAAGTTACGTCCATTAACGAGGGCAGCAGTCCTCGCTTCGTTTATGACCGGTGCCAGTTCGGCAGCCGGATTCCCGTGAGAGCCATAGCCAAGAACAACGTCAAGTAAAACAACCGCCGTATTTTTATCGGACAGTTCCCGGCGCAGTCTTTCCTTGCGCAGCGTGTAATCGATCATCGGATGCGGCATGCCTCTGGTAAAATCATCATCACCCATATCAATAAGCGAATGTTCTTTACTGTTATTGGCATCCTTAAGTTTTAATTCCGGGAAAACGGCAGTGTTTGACCAAACATCGCCAAGTAAATTTTTGATAACGACAATAGCTTCTTCGCAAAGAGTTCCCCCGGAATAAAGTCCTCTGATAAACGTCTGTTCGGCAGACAGCACTGCGGATGCCCCGGCGGCTTTTTTCAAAACAGCGTCCGTATCTTCATCAAACGGATTACCGTTAAACGCAGAGCCGCTTACCAGTGCCGACATTCTGTTAACCGCCTCTTCAATATTGGCAGCGAACCTGACGTTCTTGCCGTCAGCCCGTTTTTCATCACCGTTTATAAAACAAATTACCGAAGGTTTCCCTGTTTTTTCCGCAGCCTCAATTACTTTTGCGGCTACTTCGGGATGAGGCGGTTTGGAAATTACAATAATATATTTTGTCGATGCATCATCCGCCAGAGATTCTATTGCTGAAATCATCGTGATTCCGCCGACGTCTTTAGACAGATCGCGTCCGCCTGTTCCTATTGCATGCGAAATACCGATGCCTTTGGCGGCCAGCAAAACGGTCAGCTCCTGTATTCCGGTTCCCGACGCTCCGGCAATACCGACCGGTCCCTGAGGCACAACATTGGCAAATCCCAAAGCCATACCTTTTATTATCGCCGTTCCGCAATCGGGCCCCATAACGAGAAGCCCTTTTTCTCTGGCCATTTTCTTAAGCTCTATTTCATCGGCAAGCGGAACGTTATCGCTGAAAATCATTACATTCAGACCGTTATTCAGAGCTTTTTGAGTCTCATATCGGGCAAACGGTCCCGGCAGCGAGATAAAAGCAAGATTTGCCTGCGGATTTTCGGCAAGCGCCGCATTGATTGAATGCGGAAGCATTTTAGCCGTACCGCCCAAAGATACTTCACGCTTTTCCAGACAATTGTTAAGATATTCAAAAGCCTGCGGAAAAGACGAATCATCATCAGCGGAAAAAGCCACCAGCAAATCGTTGGCCGTTGCAGACGCAGTCGGAGACAAAACGCCTGTCTCTTCCATCAGCATCAGGTTCGGCTCGGTTGCCATCATCACGGAAACCTTATCATAGGAAAATTTCTGCTTTATGTCGTTAGCGATCTGCATCAGCAGCACCGAATCATAGAAACGGTTTTTTATAACAAAATTTACAAGCATCTAAAAATTCTCTCCTCTATTTAAGAATTATTCTGTAAATAAATACAGCAATAATGGAAACCGGTATACATACCGAGAAAAGTCTCACGGCCGGAAGAATGGCCGTGTTCAAGATAATAATTCAAGGCTTTTTTCAAAGATGACTCATCACCGGAAACGCAAGCGTCATAAAAGTTCAGCGCTTCCTGCGGAATACGGCCGGCAAGGCAATAATTCAGAAAAACCGAACTGATATACACGGTAACTCCCGTAAGTTCGGAAACCGCCTTGTCCAATAGGCAGACGACTCTTGCCAGCGGCAATATACTCTCGGAAAAAACTGCCGACATTATGCCGAAAGAATTTAAGAGGCCGCAAAGAAAATCATCACCGGAAGGAGTAAGTCCGTAACCGAAACCGACAAGCCCTTTTACAAATTTCTTCACATCGGACTCAGTAACCTTTTTGAAGTCAAGTGAAAGAAAAAAGGCGGTGATAAATTTATGCAGTGCCGAATAAACAGGATCTTCCGAAAAATCTTTTGGCTGAAAATCCGGCTGAAAAACCCCGGAATTCACAGCATAAAAAAATACCTGCTCCTGCCTGCGGCTTGAAGAGACCATATACTGAAAGGCAAAACTCAGGCGCGAGGCAAACAGAGGTAAGGAAAAGTTACCTGAGGGAACAATTTCACTCCACAAAGCAGCCGCGGAAAGGTCACAAAAAAAAAGGTTCAATTCATCGAAAAGAATCTCACCTTTATTTAAAAAAACAGTACCTCTGGCAAATTCAGGAAAAAAATTCACAGAGGGAACCATAATCCTTCCGGGGCCGCAGCAGTCCGAAGCGGCGATTACCGAAATAAAATCACCGGAGACGGAGACTAAATTAAATGCTTTTTTATGGGAAGAAATAACTTTTAGTTCAATATTCCCGCCCGACATAACAGAAATATTTTCCCTGTCTGATTCTGAGGCATAAACATACATATTCTTACAGCAAAACCACAAAAATCAGCAAAAAGATATTACCGGATTGGCCAAAATCAGCTCTATTATATCGGGGTAATCCACTTTTTTATAGAAATCCGGAAGAACATTATCAAGTCCGCGTTCATCAACCTCATCGGCTAGAACATATACCTCCCTGTCTTTAAAAAATTCCGGAGACAGGTAAAGTCCATCCTGAAGCAAAAATACCTTGGCATCACTGTCAAGCCTGACATATTCGGCAGCAAATTCCCCGCCGATCCGATCTATCATATACAAAGACATCATGAACCTCCCAAACAGCAAAACTAAAAAGTAAAAACATGGTCCGAACTCTTTAAAATCTGCAGAATTTCCGCGCGTGACTTGATTTTAAAATCTTCGGCAACCTTGTCATCGACAATATTAAGCTTTTCCAGGGACTCTTTTTCAATCGCAATATCCATTGAAAACGCTTTAAAAGATATTATATACTTAAGAAATTCTTTTTGCTTAATATCTTTAAGAGAGAACCAAACGCCGTCCCCTATGAAAACAAGTTTTATAGTATGGTTATCAATCGTGCTGGCCAAACCGATAGACGCCCTCATTGCTTCTTCACAAAAATTGCCTCTGAACGGTGAATTTTTAACCAGCACAGTAACGGATTTTCCATTAGCCATAACAAATATGCCCCCTAAAAAATATAAAATCAGAAAGAAATAACTCTGTCCGCTTTGGTAAGCAACCCCGACAGCACTTCTATCGACGCAAATTTTACGTTATCAATATGAGCACTGGAGGACTTGACTCCCCTAACGGAAGAGCAAATACCGCACAAATAAACGGACACCCCGGAATCAACCAGTTCCGAAACCCTGTCCTTCGGAAGCATCAGGGATTCATATGACTGCTGATCAATAACCGTATTGAACACACCGTCAAAATCAAAAAAGATGGAGACTTCCGATCCTTTCTGAAGAGCCGCGGCCGCAAGGTTACAAAGGGTATCGAATCTGGACTCCGTAAACGGAGAACTTTTATAGATAAAAACCAATGAACTCAAAAGAAATTCCTCCTTCACTACATCAAAAATAACCTTCCCCGCCGGCTGTATATACTCTCAAGTATACCGATGGCAATAAAATTAGAAATAATTGCACTGCCACCGTAAGAAACAAATGAGAGAGGCAGTCCGACGACCGGCATTATCCCCAAAACCATCCCGATATTTACAAAAACATGGAATGTCAGCATTGCAAATATTCCTACGGCAACAAAGGCGCCGAAATCATTTTTGGCAACTTTGACAACAGCGAGGCATCTTTGCAGCAAAATCAAATAAAGAATAAGGATAATTATACAACCGACAAAACCAAATTCCTCCCCTATGACCGAAAAAATAAAATCCGTGCCGTGTTCAGGAACGAAATTAAGCTGGGTCTGCGTGCCCATAAAAAGACCTTTTCCCAGCAATCCCCCATTGCCCACCGCTATCTTTGACTGCGTTATATTCCAGGCGGCTCCGGATATATCCGCATGGGGATTCATAAAAACAAACAAACGCTCTTTCTGATAATCACGGAGCAAAAAAGGAGCCAGACATACCCCGGACAGAACTACCCCCGACAGAAACAGAGGATTTATACCCAACATAAACAGCATCACAAAAGCCACAAAAATAAGCACGAGTGACGTGCCGAGATCCGGTTGCATAAAAATCAGCACCCACGGGACAAAAACCGTAAAACATATTGACCAAAACTCTTTGTAACCAACCCTTTTTACGGAAGACAGTATTTTAGCCAGGGCAATAACAAGGATCAATTTAGCAGGCTCAGACGGCTGAAACGTCCCCAAAGGGCCTAAAGAAATCCAGCGTTGGGCCCCCTTGGCACTGTGTCCGGCAATTAAAACAAAAACAAGCAGCAATATGTTAAGGATCGAAATCGGAACAGCCAGACGGCCAAGGTTATCATAATCAATCAATGCAAAAATAACCATAAAAAATACGCCGGCCAACATATAA
Organism: Candidatus Xenobia bacterium; assembly: GCA_031551355.1. Lineage (GTDB taxonomy): Bacteria > Vulcanimicrobiota > CADAWZ01 > CADAWZ01 > CADAWZ01 > JAVBNT01. The sequence goes on from JAVBNT010000023.1 coordinate 46,507, forward strand.
AAAAACTGCCTCTTAACCTCCTGCGCCAGTTCCGGACCAATCCTGAAAGCGCTTTGTACAAAAAACAAACCGGCGGCAGAAATGACAATAACCACAATAAAAAGCAATAAATCGAAACGTTTGGAGAAGTTTTCTTTCACAATAATAATCCCATAAGAACGTAACCCGTCTAAACTTTGTAAGGTTCAAGCACAATTATTGAGTCTTTAAGACTGACTCTGGTCACATAACCCTTTTTAAGCGGCTTAATCTCTTCTGCAGAAAGCCCCATACCGGCAATCGATATTGACGCAGCATCCATAACAAAACAAATAATCTGAGCAGAAGAATTGCCTTTAAATCCTGCATGCGCCTCTCCCTTAATAGTCCCCAGCACAATTATATCGCCGGCGGAAAGAACTTCAGAGCCGTATTCGATATTTCCCTGAATAACAACATTTCCCCTGGCTTCCAAAGATTCACCGGTTCTCAGGTTGCGCCTCAGCATAATCGTTTCCTCCACACACGAAGGATCCTTTGAATAAGGAAGCGGCAATTCCTTTTTTGCCGTCTCAGCCTTATTGACTTCACTGTTATTCAGAAAGCGTGAATAATGACCGGAAATACCCAGCCTGCCAATAATAGTCCTGATCCCGAAACTCTCGGCAATATTCCTCGTTTCACCGGAGCAGCTTATTATACCGTCAATATAAATGCCAAGCTCATCACAAACGCCGATAAGCTCCTGAACCTGTTCATATGACAGCTGACGCCACCCGAAATTCAGGGAGATGGAATTATCATCGGACATGGACAATGCTCTCTGCTCCATAAGAAAATCCCTGATAACAGCAAAATCCATTTCCTCCGAAACGACAATAACATTATCCGTATCATCACTTTGAAAAGACATAATCCCTGGCGAAACCTTTCAAAATATTAGTAACATTCAAAATTACAAAAAATCAGATATCAGTTTTGCGGCGGTGTCTAAATTATCTACCCAGACAACATTGGAATATTTATTAAACCAGGTCATTTGACGTTTTGCAAAATGACAAATTTCAAAATACAGTCTTTCATACATTTGATCATAAGAAATCCTGCCTAAGACAAAAAGACTCAGATACCTGTATTCCAAGCCGAAATCATAAAGACGCTGCGGAGATATTCCCATTGCCAGCAACCCCTCAACCTCGGCAATCATACCCTCCTTAAGGCGCAAGTCAAGGCGCAAGCGTATGCGGCTCTCAAGCTCAGCCTTAGGGTATTTCAAGCCCAAAACGAGATATAAAAAACCTGTCGGAGCCGTTTTACGCATATCGGCCAAAGACGGCAGTCCGGATAATAAAAGCTCCAATCCCCTGGCAACTCTCCGGGGATTTTTTAAATCAATATAATCTCCGGCATCGCTCTGTATTTTTAAAATTTCACTCTGCATCCGCTGCAGGTCCCAAAGCCTTACATTTTCTCTGACGTCATCACTTACAAAAATATCCGGAAAAACAAGTCCCTCGGTAAGCGCCCTGATATAAAGACCTGTTCCTCCGACGATAAACGGAAGTTTTCCGCGCCGTGAAATATCCTTCATTGCACACAGTGCAAGACGCTGATACTGGGCGACCGAAAATGGCTGCCCCGGTTCAAAAATGTCGATAAGCCAATGCGGTATACCGTCCGAAATAAAAGGATTTAAAGTCAGTCCGGCTTTTAACTCTTCTGTGCCGTTACCGTTCAAGCCGGTGTTTTTGCTGATATTTTGCTGCAAATCAGCCGTTTCAAAACCGCTGTCGCAACACATTATCTCATACGAAGGAGAGAGTTTTCCCTTAACTTTTCCGGTCCCCAAATCCATAAACCGAAAAACCTGTCTTGAGTCTGCGGAAACAATCTCACCGGAAAAATAGCCGGCAAGAGAAACTGCAAAATCGGATTTTCCACAGGCTGTAGGCCCGGCAATAACAATCGCTTTCAAAAAACCTCCGCAAACCCGGTCTTAATTTTATATCCGGCCCGGTCTAAAAACTTTCGACAAAAAGATATAACTCCTGCCTGATACAATATTATCATTTCACACGCAGCTCATGCAAATAATAAAAAATCTTACTGCAAATTAATTTTAATGAAGAATACATTAAAATTATAAAGGAGCGGCGAAAAATAACTAGAAACATAAAAAATATATTTCTAAAGACCCTATTATTTGTTTATGCAAAAAAACAGTACTTGCCAAAATGAATCCACAATAATAAGCCTTGACGACATACAAATAACTGAGCAAGGAATAAAAATACTCCACAGTGAAGGCTTATTGTCGCTGAAATACACAGATATTTCAGCTATATTCCTAATGTACAATAAAAGCAAAAAATATAGTGACACCCCGGAAATAATTCTCAAAAATAAAACCACCTCCGCTTTTTACTGCATAAACTGGGAAAAAATCTACAATAAAAAGAATGCCGGTCAGACTTTTCTTGATCTGCTTAAAGAGATACTGCTCTCTCTGAAAAGCTCATACATCGACAAAACGGTAGACTTTTTTCTGGACTCAAATTTTAAAGAAATACCGGAATACAAATCAAAAAAAGATATACCGGAATACGAAGCCGGCTTTTCACAAAATTCAAAACAGGATTCGGTTACGGAACCAAAAGATTTCACCCAGGAATGGAACAGCGGAGACTTCATACAAAATGAGTTCCGGATCAAAGAAGTACTCAAAGGCGGAATGGGAATTGTATATATTGCCAATCACATAAAAACGGGAAATATGTTTGCAATAAAAACCATACAGAAAAATTTTGTATGGGATAACAGAATATATGAAATGTTTAAAAAGGAAGCCGAACTGTGGGTCAAGCTTGAAAAACACCCTAACATCGTTCAGGCACTAATCGTAAGGCAGATAAACTCAAAGCCTCTGATATTTCTTGAGTATATAAAAGGTAAAAGCCTCGACAGACAACTGGCACAGGGTCCGCTGGAAATAAAAACCGCAATAAGCTATGCAATCCAAATATGCAGAGGACTTGCATATGCCTTCGGCAAGCTGAATATTATCCACAGGGATATAAAGCCGTCAAATTGCCTTATAGATGAAGACGGAACCCTGAAAATAACGGATTTCGGGCTGGCAAAAGTGCTGTCACACGCCATTTCAGAAACAGTGGAGCATGGAGACAGTTTGTCGGAAGAAACAAAAGAAAGTCATGCAACGGCATTTCAGGGGACACTTCCTTATATGTCACCTGAAAGTTTCTCACTAAAAAGTATCGCTACTACGGAAACGGATATTTACTCCATCGGGGTCGTTCTTTATGAAATGCTAAGCGGCACAAAACCGGTTTTTGCCACTAATTTTGCCGAATATATGGTAAAACATGAATCGCATGCCTTGATTGATGTAAAAGAAAAAAGAAACGAAATTCCGCAAAAACTGTCTGATATAGCGATGAAATGCCTGTCATTCAATCCGGAAAGCAGGTTTCACAAATTTGAAACGCTGCAAAAGCTTCTGGAAGAGCTTTACGAAGAACTTTACGGAGAAACCGTACCTTCAGGCTACAAACCCGAAGAGTCACTTTCGTCTAACGACTGGTATTTCAAAGGACTCTCACTGGCAGCATTAAACAGGCATTACGAAGCAATACGCTGTTTCAATGAGTCCCTTAAAAAAAATCCGGCCTTTACTGAATCCATCATCGCCAAAGGAGACAGTTACTTTGCAATAGAGCTGTACTCCGACGCGCTCAAAACATTTAACAAAGCTCTGACCATCAACGCGGACCATGCCATTGCACATACAAAAAAAGGCGACTGTTATCTAAAATTAAAAAGATTTCATGACGCACTTAGCTGCTACAATAAAGCGCTGGAAATAGAGCCGTTAAATGAGAAAACACTTATTGCCAAGGGAATTTATTTTTATAGTGCCGGCAACTATAAAGAAAGCATCAGACTGTTTGAACAGGCTCTGCAAATAGCCCCCCGCTCATACACTGCGCTGTTCAATCTGGCTCTGGCCCTCCAATGCACAGGTGAGCTGCAAAAGACCCTGGCTATTTTTGAGCGGATGCACAGTGAAAATCCCAGACATATGGAATCCTGGCTGAAACATGGTCAGGTTTTGGAACAAATGGGCAAACCCTATGAAGCGATCAAATGCATGGAGCGGGCTTTGACATTAGCTCCCGGCAATAAGGAAGCCTGGCTGTCATTACAGAGAAATAAAATACTGACCGGCAAATATGATGAAGCTCTGGAAGACATAAAAAAACGGCTGCTTGAAAGCCCGGACGACATTGATCTTATTCTGTTGATGGCGGAGCTTCAGCTCGAAGAAAGCGACATGTCAGGAGCGCTTCAAAGTTATACAAAACTCATATCACTCGACAAGTCTAATATAGATTATAAAACGAAGCAAATACGTTTGCTGGACAGACTGTTTCTGTTTGACAAAGCCATCGAAATATTAGAGAACATGATGGACGGAGATAAGGAAAATGAAAACCTGAAAAAAATGTATCTGCAAATTTCCAGCCGCAAAAAATTTCATGCGGATTTCATAGATTCAATAATAAACTCCGCAATAGCACTGCCGGCCGGAATACCCGATATACCATCCTCTCCTCCTGAGGAAGAGAAAAAAATCCGCAAAATAATCTCAAAACTGGATAAAAATATCAGCCATATTGAAAACAGCTATCTATTAAAAATTGCCGCCGACTTTCTGCACAGCAATCAGGAATGGATAGCATTAAAAATCATCGAATACAGCATACGGAAAAACGGAGAAACACCGGAAGCCTGGCTATCTATGGCAGCAATCCTCGACAAGCTCGGATTCAGCAGAAACGCTCTTTTCGCCTATAACAGGCATATACAGGCCTCTGAAAACGGATGGCAGGGATGGCAGGCACTTGCAGAGATGCATGCAGCACGTTTTTTATACACTGAAGCCTTCTTTTTCGGACTGAAAGCACTGTCACTCTCGGAAAACGCCCCGATACTTGTTCTCAAAGTGATAGCATATGCCGAAAGGGCGGGACTGTCAAAATTACTGCCTTCAATCGCGGTAACAGCCCTTGAAAAGTGCAGCAAACAAAATTTTATAGACGAAGCGGTAACAGCATTTTTATATTCACTGCTGAACAGATACAATGAATCCGATCTGATTTTGGAAAAATATATCTCAGGAACAGATGAGAGCATAAAAAATCTGTGCATACAATTCAGTGTGAAAAATTCATTATACAGCAAAAATTATGCCCGTGCGGAAAAATTGTTTCTCAAAATCAAAAAAAGCGACAAGCTTAAGGGCGACTACTTTTACTGCGGAGGACTTGTATATGACTCCATTATGCATGATTCTTCGGCAATAGAAATGCTGGAAAAAGCTAATAAGGATGGATTATGTTTTGAAGCTGATCTCGCAAAATCGGTAATATTATTTGAAAATAATGAGACGGATAAAGCCGTGGCGGCATTGAAAAAACTGTCAAAACAAAAAGATATTCTGCCCGAGGTACTGATCGCCAAAGCTTACATCGACAGCAAAACCGGAGACGTCAATGAGGGATATAACACGCTTGTAAAATCGTCAATCAGTTTTCCTACGCATGCAGAGATGCAAATGGCCAGAATAATGCTGTCCATAGAAGCTTTGTCGAAAATCACGACAACTCAAATAGAGAAATACATGTCGCAGCAGATAATGGATCCCAGGCCCTTCGTTCTGTTGAGCTTCCATTATATAAATGAAGGCGAACTTGATCTGGCATCGACGGTAATAGAGCAGGGTCTCACGCTGCACCCGTATGATTCAAACCTCATGAATAACAAGGCTATTATGTATATACTGCGTCATAACAAGCCTCAGGCAGACGAAATTTTAAGCGAAGCAATAGACTTTGACAGGCATAACGCCTGTCTTTTAAACAATATTGCCGTAGCTTCACTGCAAAAACAGGATTACAACAAAGCTCTCACATCAATAAATAAGGCATGCCATATAAAAAGGAACGATATAAGCATGCTGTATTGCCGGTTATATTGCCTTGTTCAAAATAAGGAATATGATGACGTCATCAGGGAACTGAGGCTGGGGGAAGCTGTAAATAAAAATCTTTTTTCCTTTGCGACTCTGGGCTGTCTAAGCTGTCTGATGACTCAGGATTATAAATCCGCAGAAGAATTTGCCGATATACTTCTTGACAACCATCCTGAAAATTCCGCCGCCTGGATGCTGAACGGCTTCCTGCTTGAAAAAATGCAGGAAATCTCCACAGCTATAATTGCTTACCGAAACTCAATATCACTTGATCCTCACAATAGTTTCTCCCTGCTGGCCCATGGGAAACTTTTAATCCAGTGCGGATATGCCTCCGAAGGTAAAAAGTCGATAGAGACGGCAGACGGACTTGTAAACAAACCCAAAACAATGTCCGCGCCCAATGAAGAATGGCTCAAAAGTTCAGTATTTACTTATTTGAAGCAGCCCAGTTATATCCTGATCAAACCGGAACTGCTGCCGCGCAAAAACTATTCCATACTGAATCGGGAAATAGTCCTTATTGAAGACATATTAAAGACAATGAAGGACAAACAGAATATTTCAGAGAAATTGCATAATATAACTTAGATTATAATTATCATACTCTAATAAAATTGTTCCGTATTGCCGATTTATAAAATTTACTAATGGAGCTCACAACATAAAAATGGCTGATAAAACTATAAATTTAACAGACATTGAAAAACTTCTTGAAGACGCCGAAATGGATATGTTTTGCGGAGAGCTTTACTCTTCAGCAAATATGCTCAAAAGAATCATAAGGTCGGACATCCCGGAACATCTGAAAAACAGAATTTATTACCAGACCGGCATTTTACTGAAAAAACTTGGAGATTATCAGGATTCATTATCCTGCTTTGACTCAGTTATCAATAATGGCGGCCCTGATGAAGCAATAATATATAAAGCATCAGTGCTTAACTGCCTGGGTAATTACCGAGAAGCAATGGTGACACTATCTTCGTTGCAGAAACAGTATGACAATGAGCTCTATTGGGAAACTTTCGCTGTAGCTTCGCTGGAAACAGGTTGTCCGTCCGACTCAGCAAAGGCGCTTCTAAACCTCAAAAGGACAAATCCGGAGAACCTGAGCTTAAGGAAATTGCTGACCATTGCTCTGATCCGAATCGGTAATTATAACGGCGCCGAGCGGGAAATAGAAGAAATTCTGGACATAGACGCAAATGATCTTGAAGCAAACCTCATCCTCACCTGGCTAAGCCTGTTTTCGGAAAAAGAAGACGAGGCCATAGAAAAGCTTGACTTCCTGTTTGAAAAAGGCAATACGGAGCCGGAGTTGAATTTCGCACGGGCATCAATAAACTATCTGGCCGGAGAAGATGACGCCGCCCGGAAAATAATGATTGACGGGACCAAAAAGGTGCGTTTTCACAACAATATAAAAGACGGGGTAACTCTGCAGATAATATCTTCCGCTATGACCTCAGTCGCGTCGGAGAACAGCACGATTGAAAAAGAACTCGAATCGTTTAAGGAACAGGTTGTTAAATCTTTCCTGAGTATGCTGACGGAAAAAAATTGCTTTCTCGGTGACAAATGCAGACAGGTGTCGGAAACGGCATACCTGATGGCAAAATACAGTGAAGATTTAAGCAGGGATGAGAAGGAAGACCTGAAAATTGCCGGTGCAATATGCAACCTGGGAATGATCTATCTGCCCGATATAATATTTACAAAAGTAACTCCTCTCAGCTCTGCGGAAAAAGATCTGATCAAACAGCATGCAACAAGTACGGTGGCAATATTAAAACCGTTTACATTTTTCAAAAACATCATTGAACTGATTAAATATCATCACGAAAAATATGACGGCAGCGGATATCCTGCCAAACTAAAAGGCGAAGATATTCCTTTTGGGGCGCGTATTCTGGCAATCGCAGATTTCTTTGTTGATATAACCAACGACAGCCCCAGGCAGCAAGGTATCCCACCGACATCCGCCGTTAGGACGATACAGACGCTTACCGGATCGTTTTTCTGCCCTAAAGCCCTGGAATTACTAAAAAAAGTGTACCGCTAGAAATATATGCTGACAGAACAATCCAAACAATCGGGACTAAACGCCCTGAATTCAATTGTTAATACAATTAACTCTTCTATGGATCTGGATCTGATACTTGATCTGATCCTCGATACGGCCATTGAAATAATGAATGCCGAACGCGGATTTATTATGATGCTGGATTCAAGGGAAAATGAACTTGTATTCAAAACAGCCAGAAATATAGACAAAACTACGCTTTGGAGCGACAACTTTCTGATAAGCAGAACAATTATCAACGATGTAGTAATGAACCAAAAAGGTATCCTGTCTCACAACGCCGCTGAAGACCCCAGATATATGGGAACCCCAAGCGTCGTGCAATTCGGATTACGCTCAATAATTGCAGCACCTTTAAAAGTCAAAGGAACATGCAACGGCGCAATATACCTCGACAACCGCTTTAAGCACGGCATCTTCAATGAAGATGATTTTAATTTTATGACGGTATTTGCTCATGAGGTAGCAATCGCGATGGAAAATGCCAGACTTGAGAATGAAAAAAACTACATACATGAAATTCTTAAACAATATGTAAGTCCCGATGTTGCCGACGAAATTATCAAAAATGGACTAGATATAGACCTAATGGGCGAAAACCGGGATATAACCGTACTTTTTGTCGATATAAGAGGATTCACAACCCTGTCGGAAACAGAAGCTCCGCATAAACTTGTAAGCCAGTTAAATGAATTCTTCAAGGCCGTTTCAGGTATTATTTTCTCGAAGAGAGGTACCGTTTTTAAATTTCTTGGTGACGGAATGATGGCCGGCTGGGGGGCCCCTGTAGAAGATCCTCAGAAAAACGAGCATGCATTATCCGCCGGACTTGAAATTCTCAGTCTAATAAGCTCAATGAACAATAGATGGCATGAAAAAAACAAGCCCTGCTTCAAAATAGGTATCGGTATACATTCCGGCACCGCTATGACCGGGATCATAGGATGCAGCCGCAGAAAAGAATATTCCATTCTCGGCGATGTCGTGAATACCGCATCGAGGCTTGAATCACTTAACAAGGAATACGGTTCAGAAATGATTGTCAGTGAGAGTGCACTAAAAGGAACTTCACTGGCCGTTTTTTTTGAGAGAATAGGAAATGTAACCCTGCGAGGTAAAAAAGAATCAATTTGCGTATACAAAGCCTGCAAATAATGAAAAAAATTATCTTTATTCTATTTCTTTTAATCATTGCCGGGATTACCGCCGTCAATGCCGCGGAAACTCAAAGAATTCTCAAAATTGAATCAAATATCACCGGGAAAGCAAACGTTTATATGAAGCCTTCCGGAAGCGAACAAAAATACACACTGGTGGCAAAATCGCTTCCATGTGAAATAACTCCTGCCGGAACAAGCAATCAGGATATAAAAATAGAAAAGACGGTTTACTTTTTTTTTGTTCTCAGGGGTGAGCGCAAAAGCGTAAATCTTCCGCGTATGTTTCCGTTAAAAATACCTGTATCCAAAGAGATGATGCCGGAAAGAATGGTAGCCGCATTCGCTCTGCCGATCGTAATTTTACTCGAAATAATGCGCAGAAAAAAACAAAAAGAAAGCAGGGAACTGCAAAAGGAACTTTCAGCCGCAAATGAGGAGATTATCCAGGTAAAAGCGGAAAACTCGTCATTCAATATGAAAATCCTCAAAAAAATAGGAAAATATAAAATTGATAAAAAAATAGGCGACGGAGGGATGGCATCCGTATACAAAGCTTTTGATGACGACAACAACTTTTATGCACTTAAAGTGCCGTATGAAAGATTTTTTGAACACCAGATATTCCTAAAGAGATTTGAACATGAAGCGATCATCGGCTCCAAGCTTATTCACAAATCAATTGTAAAAGTATTTGATTACAGCACATCCGTAAATCCCGGCCCTCCATTTATATGTATGGAATATATCGACGGAGATACGCTGATGTCGGTTATGAAAAAGCGGCCGCTGCAAAAAACGGAAACGGCAGCAAAATATATAATTTCAATCCTTGAAGCATTATCTTATGCGCATGAAAAAAATATCGTCCACAGGGATATAAAGCCTGCCAATATAATGGTATGCAATAACGGCAATTTGAAGATAATGGATTTCGGAGTCGCAAAAATATCGGATCTCTCCGCCGTTACGGCTACCGACACAATGCTAGGAACCCCGCTGTATACCGCGCCCGAACAGATCGACAGTAAAACTGCAGATCCAAGATCGGATCTTTATTCGGTAGGCATCGTTTTTTATGAGATGCTGGCAGGAACCCCGCCGTTCAACGACAAGGATCCGATAAAAGTCATCATGCAAAAACATACCCATAAGCCTCCCAGGCCGTCGCAATACAACCCGGACATCCCAGGGGATTACGAACGCATAATAATGAAACTAATAAACAAGGAACCATCAATGCGCTACGGTTCCTGTATGGAAGTTCTTGAAGAACTGCAAAAAACCAACGGAGAAAAAGAGTGAGCAGCGTCCTAAGCGGAAATATTTCGCGCATACACCTTTCCGAATTCTATAATCACCTCGCCCTGATGCTCAAATCAGGAATTCCGATAACAAAGGCACTTGAATCCCTTTCCGCACAGGAGGAAAGGGGAGAATTCCGCGCTGTGATAACAGCCGTAAAAATGGATATAACCGCCGGCAAGTCACTGTCACAGTCAATTACCCCATATAATCCCATATTCAGCGATACCGATATACAGGCGATAAAAATGGGGGAATCATCAGGTAAACTTGATGAAATACTGTTCAAGCTATCGGAAATCGGTACCAGACAATATCTGGAAAAACAAAAAATACGCAATATTATGACATACCCGCTGACGGTTTTTATACTGTCATCAATAATTCTTGCCGTAATTTCACAGACAATAGTAGCTTCAATCTATCCATTGCTTGCAGATAAAGGCATAGGCCTGGGGTTTGCCGCCAAAATAATAATAGGCCTATCCAAAACAATGCAAAATCCGGCGGGATTAGCCGCCGCTTTGCTGGTAACATCCATATGCATCGCAACAGCAAAAAAAATCATCAAAACAAATGATTACAGAAAAAAAATGCAAAAAATACTATGGAATATGCCGCTGGTAAATAAAACAATCAAAACTCAGGCCTTCTGTGATTTTTGCAGAAACTTTGCCTTCCTCTACGAGCATAATACGGAAATACGTCAATCACTTATACTGGCAGGACAGTCTACCGGAAATATAATGATCCAGGACACATCAGTAAAATTGGTTGAAGATCTTATCAACGGACTCAGTCTTTCGGAAAGCTTTAAAAAGTACTTTCCCAAATCTGTAAATATATTCGTGGAAACAGGCGAAAAAAGCGGCAAGCTGGCCGAGTGTCTGAACCGTCTGTCGGCATTTTATCAGCAGGAGATCAATTATACGGCAGAATCTTTTGCCGCAATGCTGGAACCATTCCTGATGCTTTTTATGGGGATTGTCGCCGGTGTTATTGCACTCTCTGTTCTCTCCCCCATTTACGGGGCTATAAACACACTGGGACTCTAGGTTCTGTTGATAAGGACCTGGAAGGGGGGTAAAAAATGAACACAAAAAATATTAAAGAAATTTATTTTGCCGGAGGATGTTTCTGGGGAGTTGAAGCTTATATGTCAAAAATACCGGGAGTATATGAAACTTCCGTCGGCTATGCCAACGGAAACAGCGATAATCCGACATACGAAGATGTCTGTTATAAAAAAACAGGACACGCCGAAACCGTATATATTAAATATAACCCTGAAGAAATAACTCTGGAACGGCTGGTTTCACAATTTTTCAAAATAATCGACCCGACTATACTTGACAGGCAGGGATATGATTGCGGAAAACAGTACAGAACAGGAATATACTTCACAAACGAAGCAGACGGTAAAATAATCAAGGAGACTGTAAACCTTGTTCAGAAAGAATATCAGACTCCGATTGTCACCGAAGTGATGCCTTTAAAACAATTCTTCAAAGCCGAAGAATACCATCAAAAATACCTTGAAAAAAATCCGGGAGGTTATTGCCATATAAAGTTTGATTCCCTCAAGGATTTTGCAAAAGAAAAAACATCATCTTATACAAAACCGGATGAAAATGAACTTAAAAATAAACTTACACCGCTGCAATACGAAGTTACGCAAAGCGGCGGTACCGAAAGACCGTTTGCCAACGAATACTGGGACAATAAACGAAGCGGCATATATGTCGATATTACCACAGGAGAACCGCTTTTTTCTTCAAAAGACAAATACGACTCACACAGCGGCTGGCCAAGCTTTACAAAACCATTAAAAAAATCCGTCATCAGGGAACATACGGACGATAGCCACGGCATGCTCAGAACCGAGGTAAAGAGTAATGCCGGAAACGCACATCTGGGCCATGTTTTCACGGACGGGCCACAGGAACATGGGGGTCTGCGTTATTGCATAAACAGCGCCTCACTAAGATTTGTCCCTCTGGAAGCGATGGAAAAAGAAGGATACGGCGAGCTGCTCCACCTGCTTGAATAGGCCCGTATTTTATTCAACCGGTCAGGCATTATACTCTTCCTGGATGCCGGCAGGATCTTCCGTATATTCCTCCATATATTCCCCGGATTCACCTTCATTACCGGTTAATATAAAACGCAGATTTTCAGCCGCACGCTCAATAAAAGGAAGGGCTTCGCTTAAAAATGCGATATCGTTTGAATTAATATAATGGCCCATATTTTCAACAGCCCCATTCAAATTGGACATAGTCAGGGAAATGTCAATTGACGGCCGTTGAGGCATGTTGGAAAGCATTAAAGAAGCCGAATAAGACTGCATAGATTCGCAAGCCTGCTGAATTTGCGAAACAGCCAAATCAAGCTGTCCTTTTCCGGTCTTCAAATTGTTAATGTCGCGCATATTTGAAAGAGCCTCATACGCCATCTTCAGTCCTTCGTCCATTTGATTCTGAAAAGAAGAAAAACCGGCTATATAATTTTTCCAGGCGTCTCCCTCGGGCAGCTCATCCAATGCTTCAGCGGACAAACCCGAAAATTTCTGAACGACTCCGCTGAATTCATCCCTGCTTAAGGAAATAGCGTCTCTGATTTGAGAGGAAATATGCTCCCAAATATCTTCAAGCTTTTCTTTTCCGATACTGCCTACGGAAGAGGATAGACTGTCTCCGGTATCCTTAAGCATTTTTAAAGCTCTGGCATAGCCGCCATCCGCATCAGCCATAAAATTAAAACCGCATCTTTCACAAACAACAGTCTCCTCCGCGGGATTGTCAAATCTACAAACAGGACAAGTTAAAGCCATTACATTCTCTCCTTAATATTATAAATAACTAAATAATGCGGAATGCCTGATCGCAAACCGCATTATATAAAATATTATGAAATTTTATCTCATCCTCTCGAAGAAACAGAGGGAGTATTCATTGCTGCTGCCGGTGCAGCGGGAGCATTAAAAGCCTGAGGGATCTGAGGCTGCGGTTGCGGTTGCGGTGCTTGAGGTACACCCGCCTGCTGCTGAATTTGCTGAGGTTGAATCTGAGAGGAAACCTGCTGCTGAGCCTGTAAGGGATTTTGCTCCATAAACCGGTTAGCCGCAGATGCTCCAAACTGATTGCCCCGCATGTGAGTTTGATTTAACGGCTGCCGCCCATTGGCAAAAGAAGCCTTTTTATCCAAACCACCGGCATTTTTATCGCTTTTATTCTCTCCCAAAGCTCTGTTTACAAGTTCTGCAACTTCTTTATCAATAACAACTTTTTCCTTGTTTGCCTGCATCCAAAGCTGATTAAGCTGAGACTTTGCGGGATCTCCGTTTTCGCCCGTCCGTCTTGTTCCCGAGGCGCTGTTTTTAGAAAGAATATTATTGGCAATCTGAGTAAGCTGCTTTTCATATTGAGCTTTCTTCCCGCTTGAACCGGAAGCTGCTCCAGCTCTGCCGGCATTGGCTCCGGCCGCCATCGAATTCATACCATTACGGTTTGCTCCCATTTGATTTTGCGCTCCGAAAGGCATTCTCTGAGCATTGGCAAATTGGTTGGGCATCATCTGCTGCGGCATTTGTCTCGGATCCATATGTCCGTTAGGCTGAGCCTGACGAATCTGCTGTGCCTGAGGCTGCAGCTGGGTCTGAACAGCCGGCCTGGATGTCGGCGAAATATCGGCTGCGGGCATAGCCCGAACGGCCTGAGGCCGGGCAAAATTCTGACCACCCTGAAAACCGCCGCTAAACCCGGAACCAAATCCGCCCATGGAGGCTACAGCCGGTCCGGGAGACAAAGAAGCCGAAACAGAAACCCCAAATCCGACTCCGCCACCCTGAGCACTCTGCCCCCTCATTGCGGACATTCCCATTCCAGCGGATTGCGCCATCATACCGCCCATCATATTCATCAAAGGCGACATCATACCCATCATGCCCATCATACCCATGAGATTATTGGCACCGAACATGCCTCCCTGAGCAAACATACCCGCATTAGGAATATTCTGTCCCTGCATATAACCGTATCCCTGCAGCATTTGCATCAATTGGTTCTGCTGGTTCATATTCTGACCAAGCATATTTACCACATTATTTCTCGCATTTCCTATCTGCTGCAAAGTCTGCATACCCTGCTGCAGCTGCATCTGCAGCATCTGTTTTTGCATTCCAGCCATTTGCGACTGCATTTGTGACTGCATGCCTTTCTGCATATGCTCCATACCTTTTTGAGCCATTTGCTGAGCGACCATAGCAATACCCTGAGCAACCATACTAAGGCCCTGAGCAATCACTTTGATAACCTGAGCGGCAGTTTTAAGAGCGGCGCCAATCGCCGGACCGACAAAAGGAATAGCGCTCAGAGCCGAGCCAAGGGCCTGCAGCATTTGAGCAATCTGCTCCATTGTCTGGGCTGCTCTGCCGATAGTTTGAGCGACATTGCCCATATTTTGGGCGATACCCATATATTTTTCCGTTTTTTGGAAATGTCCCTGAGCTTCCCTCCCATGCTTAGCTTCAAGATTGCCGTAGAAATTAACACCCTGCATCAGATTACTGTTCGTTTGCTGCTGCTTCATAGCGTCATTGTTTATTAAATTCATTGCATTAAACAAACCGCTCTGACCCGTTTGGGTTTGAGAAAAAGCCCCGAACATAGCTTCAACGCCCATACCTGAGCTTACATTTATGGAAGCGTTCATTCCTATGGAGGGCATTGTATAGCTGCCGTTAGTTCCCTGAGCGGAAAAACTTCCTCCGTTAACGGCATTCAGGGAGCGGCTCATTTCCTGCTGTCCGGCTTGAGCCATAGGCTTGGCCCTCTCAAAAGAATCCCTGCCCTGATCCGTTGTTTGACGGCCTTCCCTCAATTGAGGCATTGTTTCTTTATGACCGTCTTTTATTTTTTGCCTGTTCTTGCTCGAAACAACACGCTTGCCAAGAATTTTTTTATTGGATTTTTTCTCGGCATTCTTAAATTCTTTATCGGTCTTATCTTCTACATTTTTATCAAATTGAGGAAAACTGACAGATGAAAGACTATCCATAAATTCGCACTCCTTAATTATTTAAAAAAATATCTTAATTAATATATCACGACATAAATCATAAATGACAAGTCGCCTTTACAATCTATTCGCAAAGACTAATACTACTTTAAAATGCTTTCCGGCTATAACATAATAATATAAATCTCCGGGCTTCAGAGTTTTTTAATAAAGAAAAGTTCTGCCGGCTGAGCAAGCGGAGGAATATCCAGCAGAAGGCAACCTGTGTCTTTGTAACCAAGTTTGCGATAGAAAAACTGAGCACTTTCATCAGCCTGGGTTGAAATCAAAGCACAGGGAAATCCTAATGAGCGCATCTCGGACTCCCAATAGTTAACAGCATTTTTTCCATATCCCTTGCCTCTGGCAGATTCGTCTAAATAAATCAGGGTAAGAAAGGGTATGGTATCCCAGAAAAGGTTGTAGCGCATGACTCCAATGGGATTTCCATCCGTTTTCAGCATATAGCACCGCTTATTGGCAATTTTAAGGAGCAATTCTCTTTCGGAGATACGCCAGTCAAACTTACTCCAAACAGATATGTCCGAGTTTGTCGCATATTCAATTTCAAACATTTAACAAACCTCCTAAATAAATATTTTCATCATGCATCCGAAAAAATATCGGGAAAATAATGAAATATAAAAAATAAAAATTTCGATTGTGCCTACAGAATAAGGCAAGCCGTATTTTTACGAGCGATGCTTAGCGGGACTCTCAAGCCATTAAGTTAAGAGAGGAGGAGAACACAGAGAATTTTACCTGTTAATTATTCTCCGTGGTCTCTGTGCCCTCTGTGAGGGACATATAGGAACTACTGGTGAATATTCAAAAGATGTCAAAATCGGCGATCAAAAGGCTAACTTAATGACATTGAGCGGGACTCTACGTTGAGCGGGCAAATTATCGGCCTGGCAACGCGGATACAATTCAGTGCCTCTTTTAGCTTATGGCCCAGAGATATAGTGAGGCGACACTCCCATACGGAGAGTAAAGCCGCCGGTAAGTTTCAAATCCGGCCTTACTTATTTCGTTTAATCCCTGAAGATTCATAAGTCCCCTCTTCACCGCCAAATCCCCATAACTGAAAATATCTTTCCTGTTAAGTGAAAAAATCAGCAGCATCTCGGCTGTCCATTGCCCCACGCCCTTAAGCGATGAAAGGATACGTATTATTTCATCATCGCTTTTTTCCGGCAGGGAAGAAAAGTCAACCGTTCCGTCAACCGCAGCGACGGCAATTCCTTTAATATAGGAAGCCTTACGAAAAGACATGCCGCACTTCTGGATGTCATCAAGCTCTGAGTTATGGAGTGCTGCGGGCGTAATACCATTCAAAAAAGCAGCCAGACGCGAACAAACGGTTATGGCAGCTTTACCGGAAATCTGCTGGCTGACAATACTTTCAACAAGAGCTGCAAAAATATCCGGATTTA
This sequence comes from Candidatus Xenobia bacterium, assembly GCA_031551355.1. GTDB lineage: Bacteria > Vulcanimicrobiota > CADAWZ01 > CADAWZ01 > CADAWZ01 > JAVBNT01. Next base: position 63,580 of record JAVBNT010000023.1, read on the forward strand.
TTTCCCGCTCAATTTTACCGACTTTTTCTATAACCCCGCCAAGTCTGGCATCTCTTTGGGACAGGTAGTCCATTTCCGCGCAGCCGTATTCAAAATACATCATAAAATTACACCTGAACATAATTTATCTGGAAAACAGCTCACAGGCAAAGGTATCGTTCCAGATATCGATAAAACGCTCATAATGCTTCCGTTCCAAAAAGAACGGCAGAAGTTCATGGCCAAAAATTTTATATGATTCTATAGAATCAATTCCCTGGCGGCGGGCTTTTGCCATACGGTGATTGCCGTCGATGATTTCAAAAACGCCGGGGCGTATCTCAGCCTGAATCACAGGTTTTGTTATATCGACATTAAGCATATGGGATTCATGAAGCGTGCCGCGACGGAAATGAGTGGAAAACCATTCGGAAAGATTTATTGTCTCCATGACAGGCATGAGCTTGCCGTCCTCTATATACTCAAGAACTCTTGAGATATTAAACGAAATTTTGCCCGCCGGATAAATCTCATCTCCCTTTTTTGCAGGAACAGGGTTATAGTGAGGATCAAAAGATAAAGTTCTATCGGAATGCATGCAATAAAATCCCTTTCCCAAAATAATAAACCGGAATAACCGGCAAAGACGTTTAAAAGCTGCGGTCAAAACTACCCGTGTGAGGCAGGCAAAATCTCAAGCCAGTAACCGTCCGGATCTTCAATAAAGTAAATACCCATATCCTTATTTTCAAAACAGACACACCCCATATCTTTATGAAGTTTAAGGGCTTTATCAAAATCATCAGCGGTAAAAGCCAGATGAAACTCATTATCTCCAAGGTCATACGGCTTTTCACGGTCTCTGAGCCATGTAAGCTCCAACTGGTGCGTCGAACAGTCATTCGAAAGGTATACTATTACAAAACTGCCGTCTGCGGCAGTAATACGCCTGACTTCATCCAAAGACAGGGCCTTTTGATAAAATTCAAGGCTTCTTTCAAGTTCAAAAACATTCAGGTTATTATGGACCATCTTAAAATTCATAACTGACGCTCCTTCTGATATTTTTTTTCAAAATTGCAACAATATAATTTACATCCAAAATATTCAAATAAACACTCAGCAAAACACTGACATTAAAAGCTTTTAATAACTCTTCTATTCGCTGTCCGGTCTGTCCTGCACAAAGGAAAAACGTTCCGTTACATAGAATATTAAAATAGAAATAAAATAATGCGTGAAGAGGGAAAAATCTCAAATGAAAAATTTTGTAAAAAAACTATCTGTGCCTTTATTTGCTTTTATACTACTGTTATCACTGTCCTGTGCTTTAATGGCAAAAAACACTTATATAACTCAAAAAACACAGGAAACGGCTGTTGATTCGATTGCAATAAAACATGGGACGGCATCAAAGCCAAAAGCTCTTAAAGGCGTAATGCAGGCGGCAAATTTCTGGCTGGAAAGCGACGGTACACAACAGGAATTCATTGATTTTTGCACAAATTATTTTCTTCCTTCGGACGATATGGCGACATTCAACAAAATAGAAGAAAACTTCAACACCATCAACGGCCATATGCATGAGATAGACCGAAAAATAAACGAGCCGCTGCAGTTGGATTTGGCACCGGTGCTGCCGATTGATAAGCTTTTCGGCGAATTGGCTATCAGCTCCCACCTTACCGACGATTATTTTAAAACTAAAATTGCCTTCGTGATTCTTCTCAACTATCCCAAAATATCACTGGCGGAAAAAAATGCCGGCGCAGACAAATGGAGCAGAGTGGAATGGGCTAAAATGCGCCTTGCCGACCGGTTTTCATCAAGAATTCCGGCAAACGTTATTCAGGCTATCAGTAAAAAATATCTTGATGCCGACGATTACATCTCACACTATAATATATACATGAACAACCTGCTCACTGAAGACGGCAAACGCGTTTTTCCTGAAGGACTGATGCTGATAAGTCATTGGGGACTCAGGGATGAACTCAGAGGCCTTTATAAAGACGCCAATGGACTTGAGAAACAAAAAATGATCCAAAAGGTTATGGAACGCATCATTGCTCAGGAAATACCGAAAGAAGTTATAAACAGCAAAGAATTTGACTGGGCTCCGTTTTCAAATAAACTGTTCAAAAACGGCAAAGAAGTAAAGGCAAATCCCGAAAACGGCACACGTTACGGGCATCTCAAAAACATCTTCAAAGCGGCTCAACTGGCAGATCCTTATTTTCAGTCATCCGAAAACACTCTTATTTTGAGACATTTCAATAACGAACTGGAAATATCGGAAAAAGATGTTGAAGATCTTCTGATGTCGATAATCTCATCTCCAATCATCAAAGACTGCGGAAAGCTGATCGAAAAAAGACTGGGAAGAAAAGCACAGCCGTTCGATATATGGTACACGGGATTTGAATCCAAATCACAAATACCGGAAAAAGAGCTGGACAGAATCGTTTCGCAAAAATATCCTGACGTAAAAGCATTTCAAAAAGATATTCCCAATATACTTATGAAACTTGGGTTTGACAAAGAAAGAGCTGAATTTCTCGGCAGCAAAATCGTCGTGGACCCGTCGCGAAGCGCAGGTCATGCATCCGGCGCCGAAGGCAAGGAATTCAATGCACATTTGAGAACAAGAGCTGAAAAAGGCAAAATGAACTATAAGTCTTACAATATCGCCTGTCACGAACTGGGGCATTGTGTCGAACAGGTTACATCCATATCGCTTATAGACCACACACTGATAAACGGCGTGCCTAACATTGCGTTTACGGAAGCGTTTGCATTTCTTTTTCAGTCGCGTGATCTTGAGCTGTTGGGTATAAAAGATGACAAGTCGGTTAAAAAAGATGAAATGGCAGTGGAAACGGTATGGAAGGTCTATGAAATAGGCGGAGTTTCACTCGTAGCAATGAAAGCCTGGAGATGGATGTATGCTCACCCGGATGCAACGGACGCTGAGCTTCAGCAGGCTGTAACGGAAATAGCCGGAAATATATGGAACAAATATTATGAACCGGTTCTCGGCGAAAAAGACTGTACTCTGCTGGCGATATATTCACATATGATTGACACTGACTTGTATCTTCCGAACTACCCTATAGGACATATAATCAGATACCAGATAGAGGATTATATAAAAGATAAAAGCCTGGCCAAAGAAATGAGCCGCATGTGCTTACTGGGAAATATCACCCCTGATGCCTGGATGAAACAGGCTGTCGGACAGAAAATCTCTACCGCTCCAATACTGAAAAATGCCAAAACCGTATTGGACAAAGAGCTAAGCAACAAATAGACGATACAATATTAACATCGGGCGGGATTGCTTCCCGTCAAATTAAAAAAGTGATGAAAACGACCATTTAATAATTTTCTGCGTAATCTGGCTTTCATGCAGAAAAAATCTGGTTGCGGCCGGAGGAATACATTGTTTAAATATACTATTTTGCTATGCACGCTGCTCGCTGCGGTTATTTGTATAACAGGGTGTACAGAATCGAGGCAAAAAGCCAAAGAACATTTTCTTCAGGGACGGTTACTAGAAACAAAGGGCGATTTTGAGGGTGCTTTAAATGAATATCAACTGGCAAAAAAATATTACGGCAACTACATTGAAGCACATATCCAATATCAAAACCTCAGTCTGTCTGTAGGAAAGTCCAAAGAGATGCTTCAAAGCGAATACAAAAGACTTCTAAACTCAAAGTCCAACAGCCAGTATTATAATTTTCTTTACGGACGTCTGTTGGAAAAGTCTGCCGACAGAATAGATTACTATGAACAGTCAATAAAATACGATCCAAATTTCTTATGGTCGATAAATGCAATCGGAAATGAATTTCTAAAACAGGGCGACACAGTTGGAGCCGTCAAGCAAATGAAAAAGGTAATAGAAATAGATTCGGAATTTGCTCCTGTACATTTGTCTTTAGCCAAAGCCTGGTTTATTGAAAAAAAATATGACTCTTCAATGAGCGAAATAAAAAAATATCTGCAGTTGTCGCATGAATCTTATGATGGATACGAGATGCTGGGCAAAATACTGCTGGCAAAAAATGAGCCGCAAAAAGCCATCGAAGCCTGGGAAAAAGCTGCGGAAATTAACAATGAAAAAACGGCTCCGCTTATTCTCATCGCAACTACTTATTTTGCGGAAAAACAGTTTGACCAATGTTCGATAACCTTAAAGCGTATATTAAAAAAACAGCCGGACAATAAAAGCGCACAAATACTTCAGGCGCAGCTCTATCTGCATGAACACAAAACAGAAGAAGCCGCAAAGCTTGTAACTTCCATTTTAAGAGAGGACGGAAAAAATACCAAGGCTCTGGCAATGAGGGCACAGCTGCTTCTCAGCAAAGGAAAAACCGAAGATGCCCACGATGTTTTCAAAATGATTCTATCACTCGACGATAAGGATGAAACGGCACTGTCGGGAATGGCAATGCTGGCATACAAGCAAAAACAGTATGATATCGCAGCAAAATATTTTACAGATCTTTCAATGCAAAATCCATCACATGTAAAAGCAATGAAATTCGTCAGGGATTATAATTCATTAAACGGAGAACTGATCAAAGCACTGGAATGGTCAAAAAAAATACACGGTCAGGAATCGAGACCAAATTATGACGATATGCTTCAGCACGGTCTGTTGCTTTGGTGCACGGACTCAATGGCAAAAGCCGCAAAATATTTTCACAGAGCATTCGAAATAGATCCGTCAAATGAAACAATGCCTTTGCTGCTTTTTATAACGGCGGATTCAAAAAATCAAAAGGAAATAGTGATGCCGGAACTGATAAAGCTGTCGGCCGAAACCGAGATTATCTACTTAAAAAAGCTATACAAATCAGAAGCGGAAATACTGGCGGAAAACTATACGGAAACAATAAAACGGTATAACTTATCCAAAGGAAAAAATTATAAAGGGATCGACATTTTTTTTGCCGCATGGGCTTTCTATAAACAAAATGACAAAGAGAAAGCCGTAAAAGTAATCTCCGCTACAGACAGAAAAGATAAAGAAAAAATATTGAATCAGGCATTGACAATACTAAACAGCCGTATCTGTTCCGACAAAAAAAATGCCGAAAAATACATATCGGAGCTGACTGCATTGGATGAATATATAAAATCTTTTACGGTGAAATGCTGGAATGAAATTGAGCTATCAAGACTCTACGGTCTCTTAGGACAAAAACAAAAGGCCAGGGAGCATATGATATTGGCAAACAGTCTTATGCATGCCGCGACTGATGATAAAACAACAGAAATCACTCCAAAAAACAGCGAAATCCAGGAGCACTGAACCTATGGTAAATACTGAAAAAAAAATATTTAAAGTCTCACCGAGGGCTTTATATCACAAAACGTTGACATTCCTCGAAAACTATAGCTATAAAGGTGAAGTTACAGAGCCTGCAGCACAGCTAAAGTCAGAATCCCTGAGAGAATTCAAAGTAATCGGTTTTGATGAGGCCGCATCAGAAGAGCTGCTGACTGCCGTCGGCGATTACAGCAGCGCAATAGAGCAGTCACCAGAGAACCCGTCTCTATACAACAATTTAGCAGTGATCCTTACAAAGCTGGAACGCTACGATGAAGCTATTGCCAATCTTAATAAAGCACTGGCAATAGCTCCGGAATATACACAGGCCAACTATAATAAAGGACTCATATTTATTAAACTGGGTGAAACGGAAAAAGCGGTAATTGAATTTAAAAAGAGGCTTGATTCTGTTCCCGACGATCTCTATGCCTGCAATCAAATAGGTCTTGCGCTGACAAAAAACAACAAGCTGAAAGAGGCGGAAAAATATTTCAAAAAAGCACTGCAGATAAATCCTCAGGATCATTTCACGCATAACAACCTGGGAAAATTGCTCGAAAAAAAGGGGAATCTTACCGAGTCGGAACAATTTTTCCGTAAAGCATTAACTTTTGCCCCGGCGGACATTTACTCCAGAAATAATCTGGGAAGAATACTCGTTAAGCAAAACAGATGGGAAGAGGCGCTGACCGAATTTTACAAAATAATAGAAACACATCCGCAGGATGCGGTTGTTTACCATAATCTGGGAATGGTTTATTACAACACTTCACAATGGCAGGATGCAATAAGATGTTTTGAAAAGGCTCTGGCAATACAAAAGGATGATGTTTATGCCAGAAACAGTCTCGGCAGGACATACCTGATACTCGAAGACTATGAAAAGGCATTAAAAATATTCGATGAAGCTCTTGAGCTTGATCCTGACGATATTTATACGATTAACAACAAAGCACTTTGCTTTATGAGACAAAAGAATTACGAGCAGGCGCTTGAACTCTATAAAAAAATCCTCACTATGGATCCATATAATACGGAAGCTCTCGGCAATGCAGGATTCATATACTATTCAAATGAAGAGACGGAACTGGCGCTTGAGTGTTTTTCCGTAATTATGAAGAAAAACAAAAAAGACACGTATGCTCTCAATAACATGGGTCTTTGTTATGAAAAACTAAGAAATTCAATAAAAGCAATAGAATGCTTTAAAAAATCGCTGGAAATATCGCCTGACGATACTCTGGTGTTAAATCATCTTGCAACATCGATGATCGCCAGACATAAAACAGACGACGCAAAGACACTGCTTAAGCAGTCTCTGCAGATAGATGCAAAAGATCCTTATACCCACAGTAACCTGGCTCTGGTATACACAGCGACCGCCGAGTTTGACAAAGCAAAGGAATCTTTCGAAAAAGCATTATCACTCAACCCTCAGGATTTCTATTCCTGGAATAACCTCGGTATTGTTTATGCCAGAAAAAAAGATATGGCAAAAGCAATAGAATGCTGGGAAAAGGCGCTCTCGATAAACAGCAGCTATGAAGAAGCCGCATTAAATCTTGAAATGGCAAGGCAAAGTCCGGAAACCCAAAAGATCTAAAGCCGTCAGGCTCAATAAAGTTTCGGCCTGCGGTGGTGCAAAAGAGGCAGGGAGGCACGGATTTCGTAAATTTTTTCAAGATTTATCGAGCCGATAACAAGTTCCTCTCCCAAAGAGGCAGACGCAGCAATACTGCCCCAGGGGTCGGCAAGCATAGAATGTCCATGAGATTGATATGAAGAACCGGCCGCAAATGAAGGTGACACTCCTGCCACGTAAACCTGATTATCTACGGCCCTTGTACGCATTAAAATCTCCCAGTGCGCAGGTCCGGTTACGTTATTGAATACTGCCGGAAAAATTAAAAGTTCGGCGCCTTTTAACACCATAGCCCTGGACAGCTCCGGGAATCTGATATCATAGCAAATACCTACGCCGATTTTAATTAAAGGCGTATCCACAACCGTAACTTCATTTCCCGGCTTAAGTATTTCAGACTCTTTAAAGGAAATTTTTCCTTTTATATCGACATCAAAGAGATGAGCCTTTCTGTGCCTTCCTATCAGGCGTCCGTCGGCATTAAAGATCAGGGATGTGTTATAAATTGAGCCGTCCTGTGACCTTTCAGGCATCGAGCCGCCGACGATAATAATGCCCAGCTCACATGACAGGCGCGAAAACAGATCATAAACAGGACCCTCGGCAGATGATTCGGCATACTCGGCAAATAGAGCAGTATCATACGGGCAGCAAAACATTTCCGGAAGAATGGCGAGCATACAGCCCTCACCGGCACAGCGCCTGATCATCTCTTCAGCCTTGTTGAGGTTTATTTTTTTATCAGAAACGACTTTCATCTGACAAAGCCCTATATTAAATTCATGACTCATAAACGCCTCCCTGTAATTTTCAGTTGCAATAAATACAAAAAATATCTGAAAAAATCTACGGCCGATAAGTTGAATTCTGCTTAATAATAACATAACCGACACCGCCGCCACGGTCAAACCAGGCTTCGGTCAAATCTTTCTTGCTGTAGACAATAATTCCTTTTTTGGCGTCCTTAAAAGCCCCATCGCGGCAGATAACATTACCGTTGGCATCGAAACCGGAAATAACGATAACGTGACCGTCGGAAGCCTGCGTAGCACTGCCTTTCAATTGATAGTCATCAAAGCAGATACAGGCGACAACCGGAATACCGGCATAGATATATTCAGACACATCATCCCAGCTGCGGAAATACTGAACCCATCCGTCAAAACCAAAAACAGACGCCCCCTGAACAGCTCTCCACCAGATGCCAAACATATCGTGGCGCGGTTCATAAACAATTTTTGCAAATTCTTCCGTATCTACATTAGTTCCCCAAAAATCCATCACCATTGCCGTACTGACAACAGAACAGATATGACCGGAAATAGATTTGTCCGCCCATCCCTGAGAGCGAAACGGAACTTTGAGTTCCGTCTTCTCCATACGATTCAAAACCGATAAATTCCTGGACAACTTAAGCCCTTTATCAGTTCTTTGACTCGATACGGCAGCGGTAACGGAATTTATAGCCGGAGACACCCCTTTTTTACGGGAGTTCAATGAAAAACGCATCTGAAAAAATGAAACAGCTCTTTTAGTCACAAGATAGTCAATTTTTACGCTCCCCCACTCATTGGAAACACTACCTTTTTTATTTGTATTCCAATTGCCGGCAAACAGCCAAGGGGACCAGGCATCACCATCAGGGCTTAATCTTATATGCACAACAAAAGAAGACTCTTGAGGAGAATCCACAGTAAACGACGGTATAAGTTCTGAAAACAAAAACGGAACTTTTACCGGCGGAGTAGTATATTCACCGCATAGAGAATCCTCAGTCAATATCACACGTCCTTCGGTAAAACAGGTCTTACTGAAATTGCCTGCAATCAAAGCTTCGCCTTTGAACCTTACGAGCATCTCATCGCAGTCAGCCGCCCAAATCGATGCAGAAGTAAATAAAAAACAAATCAAAAACAGCAAACGGCAAATCAATATACGTAACACAAAAAAACCGCCTTTTCAATAGTTTTTCCTGCCTGATTACAAGCCTCTGTAAAGCAAGGAGGGAATGATTGATAAAAAAAAGAAGACTACAAATCTATAGACCGACAATTTTTTATGGAGGGAAACATGTCTGTAAAAAGTACTGCGATATACCAGGGAAATCTGGACTGTGAAATAACTCATGAACAATCAGGTTCAACAATACAAACCGAAGCACCTCTCGACAACGGCGGAAACGGCACTAAATTCTCGCCTACGGATCTTATTGCCGCCGGACTGGGAGGATGCATACTGACAATGATCGGCGCGGTCGCCAAAAGGGAAAACCTTGATATAAAAGGTGCCAAAGCGGAAGTAACGAAAGAAATGTCTGCATCTCCGGTAAGAAGAATCGGAAAACTCACCGTAACCGTGACATTGCCAAAAGGACTTCAAATAACCGATGTTCAAAAAAGGAAATTTGAAGCCTCCGCCAAAGGATGTCCCGTAAAAGCCAGCATACATCCGGATATAGAACTTAATATGAATTTTGTCTACTAATTCTCAAAAATAAAAAAATCAGTATATAAGGGGCTCTTTAATTACAGGATGTGAACAAGCATGTAATCTGTAATTTAATAGCCCTATTTCATAAATAATAAAAAATCAAGGAGTTGCTAATGAGCGGAGATCCGAATAAAATCATATTTTCAATGGTTAAGGTTAATAAATTTTACGACAAAAAGCCCGTAATAAGGGATATTTCCCTTTCATTTTTCTATGGAGCAAAAATAGGTGTTCTGGGACTTAACGGAGCCGGAAAAAGTACACTCCTTAAAATAATCGCCGGGGTCGAAACGGAATATAATGGTGAGGTTACATTCTCGCCCGGGTATTCGGTTGGATACCTTCCTCAGGAACCGCCTCTGGATCCGGAAAAAACCGTCCGTGAAATTGTAGAAGAAGGATTGTCGGAAGTTGTTTCGGTGATGAAAGAATACGATTCAATCAGTGAAAAGCTCGGCGAAGATATATCCGATGATGAAATGACCGAACTCATTGAAAGACAGGGAGTCCTTCAGGATAAAATCGACGCGCTCGACGGTTGGAACCTTGACTCACGGCTTGAGCAGGCAATGGATGCGCTTGGATGCCCTGACGGCGAGACACAGGTGAAGGTTCTTTCCGGCGGAGAAAAAAGAAGAGTGGCCCTTTGCCGCCTGCTGCTGCAAAAACCGCATATATTGCTGCTGGACGAACCGACTAACCATCTGGACGCCGAATCTGTCGCCTGGTTGGAAAAACACCTGCAGCAATATGAAGGAACAATTATCGCTGTAACCCACGACAGATATTTTCTGGACAATGTTGCCGGATGGATTCTTGAGCTCGACAGAGGTCATGGAATTCCCTGGAAAGGCAATTACTCTTCCTGGCTGGAACAAAAACAGGACAGGCTCAGAGTAGAAGAAAAAACGCAGTCGGATCGCCAGAAAACCTTGGAACGGGAACTTGAATGGATCAGAATGAGTCCCAAAGCGAGACACGCCAAATCAAAGGCCCGTATAACCTCCTATGAAAAAATGGTCGCGGAAGATGTGGAAAAACGCAGTAAAGACGTGGAAATATTCATCCCCAACGGTCCGAGGCTCGGGGATGTGGTAATAGATTTTAAAGACGTTTCAAAAGCTTACGGAGACAAACTCTTGATGGAAAACGTCAGCTTCTCATTGCCACCCGGAGGCATTGTCGGCGTCATCGGAGTCAACGGAGCAGGGAAAACAACGTTGTTCAAAATGATCACCGGGCAGGAAAAACAGGATGGCGGCACAATCAACATCGGGGAAACCGTACAGCTCGCTTACGTAGATCAGTCAAGGGATGCGCTGGACCCCGACAAAACAATCTGGCAATGTATCGCAGACGATCAGGAAACAATAATGCTCGGAAAAATGGAAATGAACTCAAGAGCTTACACGGCAAGGTTTAATTTCTCCGGTCAGGACCAGCAAAAAAAAGTCGGCATGCTTTCCGGCGGTGAACGCAACAGGGTGCATCTGGCCAAAATGCTGAAATCGGGGGCCAATGTTATTCTGCTCGATGAACCGACAAACGATCTTGACGTAAACACATTGCGGGCACTCGAAGACGCATTGGAGAATTTTGCAGGATGTGCGGTAGTCATCAGCCACGACAGATGGTTCCTTGACCGCATTGCCACACATATTTTGGCCTTTGAAGGCGACAGCGAAATTTACTGGTTTGACGGCAATTTCTCCGATTATGAGGAAAAGAAAAAGGAACGACTCGGTAGCGATTCCGCTTCGCACAGAATACGTTACAAAAAACTGATAAATTACTGACCCGTCTGTAAATAAAGAAAACATTAAGAGGCTGATTATATTTGTCCGGCAAATGCCGGAATAGGCGCCCTACAGGTGCTGACGATTATCTTTTATCAAGGAAAAGGGGCCGCCTTTTTTTAAGCGGCCCCTTTCCGGGCTATACAACCTTACAACATCTATTTGCTGGCTATTTTAGTGACTTCCGTTGCGCTCGGCCACCAATCCCACATTTTCTGGGTTTTGCCGTTCATTTCAAAGGAACTTACGAACATTTTGTGATTGGCGCTTATTGATGTAATGCCAAGCTCTTTACACGATTTTACTTCACCGGCATCGGCAATTCCGTTACCGTTGGTATCCTGCCATACTGCGAGAGAGCTGAGAGCATCGCCTTTAACGATTCCGTTGGCATCGGCATACAGTGACAGTTTCTCAAAACCGTTGTCATATCCGCCGGCTGTTCCGAAAAGACAGCTCATATCTACTGTTCCGTCTGCTTTTGGAGCTACGAGAAGACCATCCTGAGGACCAACCCATTCCATTGCTATTTCAAAACCGTCACCATAGAAGTCGGCTATGATGGTGTTCTTAAGGTCTACGCCTTCGTGAGGGAGGTATTGCCCCTTTGAGGCCTGGAGTTTTCCGCTGCCGCTGACATCAAGAACTATCGGTGATACGCTTTTGATGATTGCAAGGTTGTAGATGTCGGTATTCTTCTGGTTGATGACTTCTTTCGTTACAGCAGTCAGAACGCCGTCAAGATAGACGTATTCTACGGAAGAGCCTACCAGCTCCATTATACTGGTCGTCGTCTTATTCTGTTCATAAAAATTGTTCAGGGCATTCTGATCCTTCACAACAATTGAACTTCCGATAGAGTCCTTGGCATATCCGACACCAACGGAAGCGATACTTGCAGCGTCGGAGTTTATCGCCAAACGGGAACCGTTACCGAAAATGGCCTGTGTTCTGCCGGGACAAATTCTTGTATTATTGGCTACGGAAACAATGTCGCTCCAGTCTAGTAAGTCGGCCGTAAGTTTATTTGCACCGCCGTAATACCATCCGAAACCTACAGAAGAATTGTCAACCCAGTTCATCGGGCCATAACCGGAGCTTTCAAGCAGCTCAAAGGAAGCGCCCATCTCGCCGTTAACAGAGGGAGTATACGAATATTTGAAACTTCCCATTTTGGAACCGTAGTAGCTGCTGGCATTACCGTTATAAAGATCTATTGATACGTTGTATGTGCTTTGTGTAGTGACTTTGACCTCCGACTGTTTTAGCGAAGGGCCAACCCTTACTCCGGTCGCCGCATCGGATGCTGCCGATAAACCGAGAACCATAACTCCTACAGCCAATGTTGTCAAGATTTTTTTCATAATTCTTTGCCTCCTAAAAAATGTATTTGTTGCAAATTTCAAATCTTCTATAACTATCATAAACAATATTTGTTGCCAAATTGTTAACAAATATTGACAATTACGCCTTAATTGTAAAAAATATTAACAAAAATTTTCAATTTCGTTAACAAAACATTGTAAATCAAATAATCGTCAATCCAAATGCATTCCCATAAGACATGCTTTATTCTCAAAAAAATGATTCACCCCATTGACTTGGAGCAAGCTCCAGATGTTATGCTCATTATTGTGCGGATAAATTTTAATCATCACGGCAATTTATTCATAATAAAACAAAAACTGTAGAAAAGAGGAAAAATATGGCAAACAAAAACTTAATCGTATACTTTACTCATTCGGGGAACACAAAAAAAATAGCGCAAATTATTAACGCCGCAACCGAAGGAACGCTATGTGAAATTAAGCCTCAAAATCCTTACCCGCAAGGATACAAAGAAGTTGTGGAACAGGCAAAAAAAGAAATTCAGGCGTTTTTTTTGCCTGAACTGCAGGAAAAGCCTGATAATATTTCCGGTTATGATACGATCTTTATCGGTACTCCCAACTGGTGGAGTACAATTGCTCCGCCAATAGCCTCGTTCCTTTCCGGCAGTGATCTGGCCGGCAAAAAAATCCTGCCATTCTGTACCCATGGAGGCGGCGGACTCGCAAAAATCCCTCAGGACATTGCCAAACTGTGCCCTAATTCCAAAGTTCTTGAATGTCTGGAAATTTATGGCGACGGCGGCAAGGGAGCGGAAGAAAAAATAGATAACTGGCTGCAGCATAACGCGCAATAGATTTTTAATTCTAAAGTAAAAATCAGCAAAGGAATTACACATCATGACAATTGCCGAAGTAAGCAAAAAATACGAACTCTCCGCCGATACGCTCCGCTATTATGAGCGGATTGGCCTGATTCCCTGCGTAGGGAGGACATCCGGCGGCATACGCAACTATACGGACGCCGACTGCAACTGGGTTGAATTTATAAAATGTATGCGTGGAGCCGGTATACAGCTTGAGGCATTGATAGAATATGTAGCGCTTTTCCAGCAAGGAGAAGCTACCGGCGAATCCAGAAAACAGATTTTAATAGAACAAAGGGACCGTCTTACCGCAAAAATGGCTGAGATGCAAAAAACTCTGGAGCGGCTCAATTTTAAAATCAATAACTATGAAAATCATATAATCCAAAGCGAAAAAATGCTTGAGAGCAGGTAAAGCCGGACCACAAAGTATATAGAACCTTAGTCTTCCAAACGGCTAAATCACAAAAATAAAAAACCGCCTTTACAGACGGCTTCATTGTTTTACAGCCACTGTTCCACAGCAGCCGAAAAAAACTTTTAAAGTGTTCAGGTCTTGCAGTCTTTTGTTTTATCGCTTGCGGCAGGAGCCCCGCCGGCGGAAACAGTGCCGCTCCGCTCATCAACCTCAGCGGTCATCCCGGTATTGCTGTAAGCTTCGTAAAGACTGCCGTCAAAATTAACAATGCCTTCATACGTTGTCATTTCCATAATAACCGGCGCAGGCACTTCCTTGGGAGCAACTTTGCCTAAAGGAGAAACCGGCACCTTATAATAAAACATGGAATAGACAAATATTGAAAGGACAAATATAAAAAATAATACTTTGAAAACTTTCATAGCCATAGATTCATCATAACACAAAATGGCGGTTATTGTCCATTTAGTTCAATACGCCGCCTCGTTTTTAAAAGATTTTCCCGATGAGAGTCAATATAAAACTCATCCGCAACAACAGTGCCGTTACTCAGAAAATCAGCCGCGGCAAGTTTATCAGCCTCTCTTTGAGGTGACTTTTTCAGCAAACTTTCCAGATAAAAAATATTGTCGGCAATCAGAGCCGGATCCGTTCTGTTGCCATGCGACGGAAATACCGATACGGGAGCTTTTTGCGCCAGCAATTTTAAATTTTTAAGCAGCACATCGGCTCCGGCCAGTTCCGAGTCTTCATGGACAAGCGGCAGCGGATCTTCAAGGGAATCACCGGCAATACAGATATGATACGGTTCCAACCAAATCAATATTGAATCAGATGAATGCCCCGGCAAATGCTCCAGAATAACGGTACAATCATCATCCGCAAACGAAAGGCGCTCTGAAAACGTAATTGACGGCAAAACAATCCTGACATCGCCGGCAATCCACTGCGGATTTGTTTGCCGGTAGCCCTCCAAAGTCTCCAATGCAGACATTTTCATCTGCTCAAGGCAATTTTCATGGGCGATGATCGATTTAGGGTCAAAAAGACAGTTTCCCCAGATATGATCATAATGATGATGGGTATTGATTACAAAACACTGCCTGCCTTCAGCCATTTGCCCGGCAAAACTCTTCATATCGGCAATGGATTCCGGTCCCATATATGTATCGACGATAAAAAGCCGGCTTGCGGTTTTAATTATAAAACAATTGGTATTAAAAAGTCCGTAGTTAAATAAAAAAAGATTATCATTTATCTGTTTCATAAATATATCCTTAATGGGGTTTTGCCTTTTGCCATAACAAAGTATCTCCTGTTTGCCTAAAAATTTCAAAACCCAGTTTTTCAAGCAGAGCCATGGAAACATCATTGGTTTTTAAGGTCTCCGCCCTGACGAAGTTTACATTTTCCATACCGAACGCCCATGAAATGATTCCGCTCAAAGCTTCAAAAGCATATCCCGCCGACCTATACGCCTCCTGGATTACATAACCTATTTCAACAGTGCCTGTATCATCAGGCTGCGAATAAAAGGCCAGTCCGCCAATAATTCTGTTTTCACTCTTTAATATGATTTCCCAGTTTGTATACCAATACCAGCGATTCTCATTTTGGCGCACAAGGCGGATCATTTCTTCCAGTGACTCTGAAACCATTTTAACAGTATCATCATCATACTCCACGAAAGTTTCAGTCAGACCAAGGCTGCGCTCCATTAAAAAACGCCCCTGACGGCACAAAAAAAGATGCTCCGGCGTCAGGGGAATAATTTTAAGCCGCTTTGTTTCAATTGGCTCCATACTCTATCAATTCTGAAATTTGACGGTCTTTTTAGCATAGTTCAAAACAGCTTCCGGTCCGTCTTTTTTATCTATTTCCATCATGCGCTGAATAACCTTCCTCTCGATCGGATCACCGCTGCCATTCATTGCCCTTCCTGCCAAATCAGGTCTTTTCATAAAAAGGCAGGCTCTCATTTCCGCCCAACAGGCAAGACCTTCCGAAACAGCGCGGTCCTGCAGCGGGCAATTTGTCGTCTGCCATGCATGAACAAGTTCATGCACACATGACGGTATTAGTATATCTTTGGAATAACCTTTAGGAATCCATATGGCTTCCGGACTATGGGCCTGATAAAAGGCAAAAGTCCGATCTCCTGAACGCTCTCCAGAAGAATGAGTCTGGAGATACTCGAGCGGCTCGACACGTATATATATATCCCTGTCGATTTTTATTCCAAGCCATGAAAGAACTTTCTTCGCTTCCACGACACAGGCTTTGCCGTCCGCTTCCGTATTAACTATCGGAGATTGGGCCTGGACAGCAGATAGGGAAATAAGCAAAACAAAAAATATTAAGGCAAAATACTTCATAAGCACCCTCCTGATAAGCAAAATCGCTCCTGAAAGATATTGTAACATGTCAAAAAAGAAAAAGAAAGATTAAATCAATATAATAAAAAATTTAAACCAATAAATTCCCTGCAAAGCAGCAGCGCAAAAAGGATAGCAGCGTCAAACAATAGAACTCTAAAAAATCAATTCAACTAAAATTATCAAGGAAACATAAATTATGAAATTCAAACAAACAGCAATCTTACTTCTGGCCGTTATTTTACTTCAGTCAGGATGCGGCCTTTTCAAAGATCCCAAAAAAGATGTAGAAAAAGCTTATCAGCAGTTTATAACATCCATTGTCGACAAAAACTGGCCGCAAACATGGAATTCAATGGCATATGAAAGTCAAAAACAATATGATGACTTTGTCTTCAAACCGTTCAAAACCGTTCTACTGAGAGTTCCCGCCGAAAAAAAGCGCATAAAACTGGACAAGCTTAACGTGACAACCGAGCAAATAGAAAATATGTCACCGCCCGATTTTTTCTCGCTGCAAATGACGCATACTCCTCTAAGAGACGAGATTCTAAAAATTATTGCCCCCGAAAGAACCATTGAAAGTATAGAAGTCAATGGCAGCGAAGCAGTAATAACAATGAAAGAAGACAAAAAAACAATCCATATGAAACTGGAAGACAGTCAGTGGAGAATAGTAGTGTTTAAACCGGGCAAGCTTATACAATAATTTAAATGGGGCGTTAATCAACGCCCCCGTTTTTAATGATTTGCCTTAGTCTTCTGATACAATTAGCCAGCTTTTAATCTGGAAGCAATAATTTTGCTTAAAAAGCCAATAACTAGTCACCATTTTTGCAACTCACAATTCCATTGCCCGAAAAATTCTGTTTCCTCAATTATCGACTTAAATACCGGTTTCAAAAACTTCCGTACCATTTTCAATACCTCATCAAACTCAATTCCCTCCGCGACATTTGCTCTACGGCGAAAGGCCTTCCATTGTTTGTGTTTGTCTATATTTTGTATAAGCTCATTCGAAAAAACTGTGGGATTATCGGATATTACTGTACCACGCCGTGTCAGTGTCTTCGTCATAGCTTCAAGCAGTAATCGTCCGTCGAAATTGAATTTTAGACAAAGGCTGTAAATATCATAAAAATCCTTCATTCTGCTATTAGCGCCAGCCAAATACAGCATAGCCTCAAACTTTTCAGCAATGATTGATTCTTTTGAATATGCCTGAATAATTGGCTTGGGCATATTAAGCAGGGTCGGATATTCCATTGTCTGTGGCTTAGGAACAATAACATCACCGAATCCAATATCAAACTGTAAGGTTTTACGGACATTTCCCAAATAGGCGGTTAATTTTATCCTTACCCCTTCATAATCGGCATCTTCCCTGATACGTTCGCTTGTAATATTTTCCTTGTCAAAAATTATAGCATCGTCCACTTCAATTTCGATGATCTTTACAAAAATATTCCTCAAGTCATCAAGATCATTCGTCATCTGCCTGATAGACAAGTCAATATCTTTAGTAGTTCGAGCCAGCTCATTCATAATTGTATACAGAAGTAAACCGCCTTTTAAAACGAACTGCTCACTGTATTCTGAAACTGATATTCGATACAATAGCCGCTCAATAAAGTAAAGCATAAGCACAAAGTCAAAAGGTTTATGTTCATTGTTCGCAATATTTTTAAGGCGAGCCCTTATAGATGATGATTTTTTCTCACTCAAAGCATTGCCTCCACATAGGGAAGCATTACTTTCTTCTTCCCCATTATTTTTGCATATTCAAGAAGCTTCTGTATGTTACAATTTCCCTTCGAAATATAGTTCTTAAGCACTTCCAAAGCAATGGATTTTTCAATTTCCTTGTCATATTTAAAACAATCGCATACAACTTTTTCTATATCATAAATCCGTAGTTTAGCCCCATTTAATTCCGTCTCGGATATACCTAGTTTAAAATGCTTATCCGCCATTCGATAAATTTTTATATATCCGGATTGCGGCAGAGTAGGGACATTGACACTGCGCGGCAATGCAATGCAAACAAACGATGGATTTACTGTAGACAATTCATAATATTCAATCGCCGTAAAAAGACAAACAACACCCTGTGGAATCAGTTTCACTGCAATTAAAATATCAGATATTTCGTGCGCCTTCTCAGACAGCAAATAATACCCATGTTTAATTCTTTCAAGCATCCCGGCGGCAACCATTTCTTTTATATTGCGACTTGAAAAACCAATCTCCCGCAACTCGAAAGCTTTCATCACAGTAATATTATTATTGAAAAGACTTTGTATTTTATTTATTTTTTTAAGCTTCACAAATTCACCTTTATCATTCCATAGCATATATATATGGAATGGAATTAGTGCATTTATTTATATTATATCAGAGTTTACAAATCAATGCAAATTGACAATATGAATGTAAGGCAAATATTAATGAGCTGCAAAATGAATACTCCTCCAAGTGTAATTGCCACTCAGCTTCCAAACAGCTTGATTCTATTATCAAATAAAAAGGAATTTTGTTTCTATACTTAATATTAATAAAAAAAAGACAATAATATAAAAAAATGTTTGAACAACGACAAAGTGGGAGAAAATAAAATGAACAATTATTTCATAAAACATTTATGTTTTTTTTCTTTGCTTATTTTTTTACTTGCAGCGCAGAACTGCCTAAAAATAACAGGATTAGCTTTGAAGAACTGGTAAAAACGGGAACAGCTCAGAAAGTTTCCCTTGCCATAAAAAACGGAGCGGATGTTAATCTTAAAAATAAAAATGACTCAACACCCCTTATGTATGCGGCAGCGTATAATAAAGTTGAAGTTATTAAAATATTAATAGAAGCCGGAGCAGATATTGAAGCTAGAGATAAAGACGGTACAACCCCTCTAATTTATGCAGCAAGAAACAAAGAACCGGAAATCATAAGAGCCTTCATAAGCGCCGGAGCTAATATTGAAGCTAAAGACAAAAACGGTACAACTCCTCTAATTTATGCAGCAAAAAACACTAAACCGGAAGTCATAAGGACCTTAATAAACGCCGGAGCTAATATCGAGGCAAAAGACAAAGAAGGGGTAACTATTTTAATGTATGCTGCCGGATACAACCCTAATCCGGAAATAACAAGGACTTTAATAGAGGCAGGGGCTAATATCGAGGCAAAAAGCAAAGATGGAATAACTCCCCTATTTTTTGCAGCAAGTGCCAATTCTGAGGTGGAAATTATCAGGGTTTTAACAGAAGCCGGAGCTAATATTGAGGCGAAAGATAAATACGGTGCAACTCCTCTGATGTATGCGGCAGGTAACAATTCTGAGCCGGAAATCATTAAAACTCTGGTAAATGCCGGAGCTAATATTGGGGCAAAAGATAAAGACGGTGAAACTCCTCTGATGTCTGCAGCAAAAAACAACACTAAACCGGAAATCATTAAAACTTTAATAGAAGCCGGAGCGGATATCGAGGCGAAAGATAAATACGGTGCAACTCCTCTGATGTACGCAGCAGGTAACAATTCTGAGCCGGAAATCATTAAAACTTTAACAGAAGCCGGAGCTAACATTGAGGCGAAAGATAAATACAGGTTAACTCCACTAATGTATGCGGCAAGAAACAACACTAAACCGGAAATCATTAAAACTTTAATAGAAGCCGGAGCGGATATCGAGGCGAAAGATAAAGATGTTGTAACTCCTCTGATGTATGCGGCGAGTTTTAACGCTGAACCGAAAGTGATCACCGCTTTAATAGAAGCCGGGGCTAATCTCAATGCGAAAAACAAATATGGAAAGACTGTTTTGGATTGTTGCAAAAATTCTGAAATCAGAAAACTTATTATCCAGGCCGGCGGAAAGTCAGGAAAACGAGTTTTAGCGTAAAACACTCAGAAATTCAAAAACTGTAATATTTTAGATTTTAACAAACAAAATAAGTTTGGAGTAAAAAACATTGTTGGACTGTGACGTTTTGGAATACAAAATATGTGAGAGCCTCAAAGGGCTAAATAGTGAGCAGCTTAAAGGTTTTTGGTGTGATGGCGTTGTTATGTCAGAGGACGAACTGCACTATTCCGCAAAATCGGTCAACGACAGGCGATTCGTTATTTTAAGAGCCTGGCTCGGCAAAACAGGCCAGGAAAATTATTCCGTTAAATTAAAATTCGGCAAAAAAGCAGTAAGCCGGTTTCAACGAGGTTTAAGTATTCAGGACTGTTTTCCTAATGAAGATTTAGAAAAATTTATTTCAATAGACACCGTTAGAAAAACAATGGAAATCCAGCTAAAATAATGTGAGTTCAATGTATTTTATAAAGTAAAAATAAGCCTACTCATTTTTTATTGTCTATAAAATCATTCATATTGACGTTTAAATCAATTTCTCCACACTCCTCAAAAAGCTTGCTATTAGCGATACAATCAAATATAATAATCTTAAAAGGAGCTGATTGTAATGTCAAAAACATCAAGCATATACACACGGGTAGAGCCCGCTATAAAGGAAAAGGCAGAACAGATTCTTTCAAAACTCGGCATTCCTATGGCTAATGCCGTTAATTTGTTTCTGCATCAGATTGTCCTGCGTAAAGGAATCCCCTTTGAAATTACTTTGCCGCAGAATGCACCCCTTGATTATTCCGATTTAACGCCAGAGCAGTTCAATGCCGAAATAGAAAAGGGATTTGCCAGTCTGGATGCAGGTAAAGTTTTGTCATCCGAACAAGTAAGAGAAAAAATGCAAAGATGATCTGGCAAGTCAACTATACAGATCACGCCTTACAGGACTTACAAAGTATTTTTGATTACATATCTTTGATTCTGTTTGAGCCCCGAATCGCGGTAAAACAAACAGAGCGCATAATGGACGCAGCAGATTCGCTTGAACATATGCCGTTTCGGCATCATTTATATGATAAAGAACCATGGCACTCAAAAGGACTCCGTGTTCTAACTGTAGACAACTATCTGGTATTCTATTTGCCTGATGAAATGAAAAAACACATTACAATTATCCGCATCATGTACGGAAAGCGTGACATTAATAAACACTTGAGTATATTAGCTAAGTAAGTTTTTCAATAAATTTACAGCTTACATAAAAACGATTCCTTTAAAAGAAAAAATCGCTAAAATTGGCGGAGGTGTTAAAGCAAATCCAAGTGCTACGAGCGCGGCGTAGGTCACTACGTCGCAGTGAGAGCAACTTGGATTTGGTGACACAGAAACCTTTCTTTTAAAAAGAAAAAATCGTTAAAATTGGTGGAGATGTTAAGTAAGCGTCAAACCAAAGACACATTGAATAGTTATGCGAATTCTCCTAAAATTGGATAGTAAGTAGGTTTGGCATTTCTGTTGCTTTTCGACTTTCCTTACAGATATTCTGTCGGCGGCAAATCCCGATGCCGCCTTCT
>JAVBNT010000043.1:0-49824 GCA_031551355.1 Candidatus Xenobia bacterium
AAGGTCGGTTCCGGAGCGTCTTCGCAAAAAATCAAGTAAACAAAAGCTGTCGGCGGGAAGGAATGAGTCGCATGTAACTTATGAAAGCTTACTAAAATGTCTGTTGGCAGACAAAATAAGTGTCTCATGCGTGAATCCTGCATAAACAACATTTAAGTATTGACATAACCGTTCATATGCAATATAATCTTAAAAGATTAGCAGTCCCCCGACTTTACGGATGTCCGTTAAGTAGAGGTAATTTGATTGCGAGGGGGTGAGAAAATGGAAACTCGCGTGGGAGAAGGCGAATCAATAGATTCCGCTTTAAAAAGATTTCGCAGACAATGTCAACGTGACGGTATACTTTCCGAGTGGAAGAAGCGCGAACATTACGAAAAGCCCAGTGTTAAGAAAAAGAAAAAATCTGAAGCTGCGAGAAGGAGAAGATCCAGTTAGGCGCGGCAGTTTAGTATTTGAAAAATTAATAACATTGAATTTAAGCCGCATCATTATAGATGTGGCTTTTTGATTTACCAAAATCAACTTCAGTAAATAATTTTAGCTGCATTAACAAAGTCACTTATCAAAGGATAGAACTTGTTTTTTGCCGAAAGAAAAACGATGTCGATTTTTAAAAATATAAAAAGTTATATATTGCTGATTTTTGACAAAAAAAATATCGGTTATACACTAATAGCGCTATGTCTCTGGCTTTCATTGACAATACTTCTCGCCAGCGGATATCTGCCCGACAGTTCAATTACCGTCGGCAAAGTTGCTATAGCAGATATCCGTTCAAGTAAAAATTTTGAAAGACTTGATACGGTCGCCACGGAACAGGCAAGGCTTGAAGCAGCCAACAAAGTAAAAAATATAATGTCCAAAGATCCCATCGAAACCGATGCGGCTCTGAAGGACGTCGTATTAACCTTTGAAAAAATTAAAGAACTCAAAAACAAACCTCTGACATCTGAAGAAAAACTTGAAATAACAAAAACAGTCCCGCTCTCGATAACTCCCGAATCAATGAAACTGCTTTTAAATTCCGACAACGACTTCCTTGAATTCATTGTCGCACCCATGACCCAGAACATTGTTCGTACTGTAATGGCGTCCGGCATTGAGCAGTCAACCCTTCCCAAAGCAATCCAGAAAACAAAAAATCTTGTAAAGCAGCAGAACATACCTTACGAATACAGGCAGGCGGTGGAAGAAATCGCCACCAACACAATAAGAGTTAATATGATTCAGGACTGGAAAGCAGTTAAGACGGAGCAGGAAAAGCAGATGAAGGCTGTCGCTCCAAGGTATATGACGGTTTCCAAGGGAGAAATAATCATAAGAAGAGGGGAAGTCGTAACCCCCAAGCAGCTCGAATTGCTTGAAGCAATGAATATGCACCAAAGCCGGATGCAAATTCAGGGCATCGTAGCGTCCGCCTTTTTCTCCTTTATAATTTTTGCGCTATTATACTATGATATAAAAACATTTATACCCAAACTGCTTGGCAACAAAAGAATCTTCACCCTCATCGGGGCCATAATAATAGCAACAGCCACAATCTGCAAAATAACCGCCAACAGTAGTGTCAATGAGATGGCAATCATGTATCTGACTCCTATTGCCTCGGCATCCATCCTCATACATGTTCTTTCAAATGCACGCGTATCAATATTGTCGACAATATTGCTCAGCTCTATGCTCTCCATCTTTTCTCACAGCTATTCCATCGGTATAGTGTCTCTTGTCACCGGTATTATTGCAATAATGAGTTTTGCAAATATAACAAGACGTTCGGAAATGATGAAAGCTTCGCTGATGGTTGTCGGCACTAATATGCTGATGGCTTTTATAATGGACACCTTTAGTCCTGATCCGTCCCAGGTATGGACCCCGATACTATATGGCGGCGTAAACGGCATTTTTTCCTGTACAATAGCACTCGGAGGACTTGTTTTTATAGAAAATCTGTTTCCCGTAGTAACGAACATAAAGCTGCTTGATATAGCCAACCCGTCTGAGCCCCTCCTGCAGCGTCTGGTCAATGAAGCACCCGGCACACACGTTCACAGCATACTTGTAGGAAATCTTGCCGAAGCAGGTGCGAATGCTATTGGCGCCAATGCATTGCTTGCAAGGGTCGGGGCTTATTATCATGATATCGGAAAATTAAAAAGACCGTCCTTATTTATAGAAAATCAGTTCGGAATGTTCAACCCGCATGAAAAACTGACTCCGACTCTCAGTACGCTGATCATCGTTTCACATGTGAAATATGGGACAGAGCTGGCAAAAAAGTATAAGCTTCCCGAGCCGGTGATCGATATAATAACCCAGCATCATGGCACGTCGCTGATAACATACTTTCATCATCAGGCAAAGAAAAAGGGCGGCGAAGTAAGAGCTCAGGATTTCTGCTATCCGGGCCCGAAACCGCAGACTAAAGAAGCGGCAATCGTAATGATGGCCGACAGTATTGAAGCAGCCGTCAGAGCACTGCAAAGAAGAAATCAGGTAGGGATAGACGCGCTGATAAATAAAATAATTGATGATATGCTTAAAAACGGTCAGTTTGATGAGTGCGAAATCAGTTTTAAAAATATAAAAACTCTAAAAAGGGTATTTTTGAAAAATATCGCCAGCATGTATCATACAAGGATTGATTATCCGGAAAAACTGCTCAAAGACTTTGCACCGGAGAAAAAACAAAAAAATGAGTTTAAAAAGTAAACTTCTTAAAACAAAGGAGAACAAATGAGTAAAGCAAGAGTTCTTGTCGATATACAGGGTAAACCTCCGAGAGGATATAAAAAATTTGTCGCCGCCTGCGGTGAAAAAATATTATCCATGCTTGAGCTTGGGTACAACTGTGAGCTAAGTATGCTTCTCACAGACGACAGAATAATGAGGAGTCTTAATAAAGATCACCGGGGACTTGATGAATCGACGGATGTGCTGTCCTTTTCAATGAACGAGGGCGACAGGCTTGTGTCTCCTCCAACTAAAAAATATATTCTGATCGGAGATATTGTAATATCGGTAAATATGGCCATAAAGCAGGCTTCACAGCAAAATCATTCCGTTAAAAAAGAGCTTGCACTGCTGACGGCGCATGGAATACTGCATCTTATGGGATATGATGACACAACGGAAAAAGAACTTAAAGAAATGGAGCGCATGGGAGCAGAGCTTGTTGAAAAAATTGATATTGACACCATCTGAACGTGATGAAAAAAATTAATTTTACCGACTCACTTAATCACGCTGTTAAGGGAATCACTTATGCTCTGAAAACAGAGCGTAACATGAAAATACACATTATCATAACTATATGCGTTTTGTTAGCCTGCCTGTGGCTTGACATGGATCGCATAGATTTTATGATGATAATAACCGCTATTAGTCTGGTTATCGTTTCCGAGATTATCAACACGGCTATAGAATCCGTTGTAAATTTACTGGCACTCTCAAACCATCCACTGGCAAAAATAGCAAAAGATCTGGCGGCCGGAGCTGTGCTCGTGGCAACTATAAACGCAGTGGCGTGCGGATACCTGATAATTCTTCCGGCAATAAAAAGACCCGTTATACTTGACATTGCCTCAAGAGTAAAAGAACATTATGCACATATAATTTTAATAATAATTGCCTTAATATTGATTGTTATAGCCGTCTTCAAAGCTTTTGGAGGCAAAGGAACCTTTACCAGAGGAGGCCTTGCATCAGGGCATGCGGCGCTGGCGTTCGGAGCAACCACCGCAATACTGATAATAACCAACAACGTTGTTGCAGGAATACTTGCACT
This sequence comes from Candidatus Xenobia bacterium, assembly GCA_031551355.1. GTDB lineage: Bacteria > Vulcanimicrobiota > CADAWZ01 > CADAWZ01 > CADAWZ01 > JAVBNT01. Next base: position 3,788 of record JAVBNT010000043.1, read on the forward strand.
GGCATTGGCGCTGCTCGTAACCCAGAGCAGAATAGAAGCAAATTTTCATAAAATACAGGAAACGGTAATCGGAGCTCTGATCGGAATACTACTGACAATAGTAATATTTATGCTCGCATCACACTAGTTTTTATATCAGTAAAGAAAGGGTACCTAAATCTTGGACGAATCAAGCCTATATCAGATATTGGCCTCAATAATCTCAATCATTGCCGTATGCACACTGTCATTTCTACGCCATATGTTATCGACATTGTCCCTGACAAAACTAAGGCAGCTGGAAGCGGAAAAAAACGCCGCACTTCTGCTCTCAATGATTAAATCCCCTACAAGTATAACCGTCATTATGAAGTCCTGGCATAACACGGCATTATTAATATGCGGAACTATCATCGGTTATGGATTCTGCAATGAAATATTAATAGGGATATTCCCCAAAACTCCGGTTACTGAGTTGGTCGCTTCATTAATAATCATCAACATTACCGACATTATTTTTTGGCAAATTATACCGGGAATGGCTGAAAAAGTAGTTCTGAAGCTAACCGGAATTTATAAATTTATATACAACATATCATACCCTCTGTTTGCGGTAATAACATTTATGCTCAAACCCATGCTGCCAAAAGAAAGTGAGCTGAAGGAAGCCCGCAAACTGACGGAAACGGATCTGCTGATAATGGTGGAGGAAGCCTCCAAGCAGGGAGTGCTGGAAGAAGAAGAAAAAGATATGATTACCAGTGTATTCGAATTATCAAACACAACCGCCTGGGAAATAATGATCCCCAGACTTGACATAATCGCCGTTGAAAGAAAAACACCAATATCAAAAGTAATAGATCTTGCTATGGAGCATGGGTATTCAAGACTACCGGTATATGAAGAATCTATCGATAAAGTAATAGGAATTATGCACACAAAAGATTTAATTCCGGCAATTAGAGAACATAAGATGGATATGCCGATCAAAAAATTTATGAGAAAACCGCTGTTTATACCCAACAATAAAAAAATAGATGAAATACTCAGGGATATGCAGGAAGCTAAAATCGCCATGGCAATTGTACTTGATGAATACGGCGGAACTGACGGGCTGGTAACGATGGAGGATGTTATTGAAGAAATTGTCGGTGATATTGCCGATGAATATGATAAAGATATGGAACCGATAATACGCAATGAAGACGGTTCCTACACCATAGACGGAAAAACGTCAATAGAATATGTAAACGATTTTGCCGGTCTCGAGCTGTCTGACGAAGAGTTTGAAACAATAAGCGGATACGTATGCGGTCTGGCCGGACACATACCTAAAGAAGAAGAAATAATAAAAGATAAAAACGTTTCCTTCGTTATCGAAAAAGTCACCGGGCACAGAATAAGTATGCTCAAAATGGCTGTTAACGAAATGGAGCAAGACGAAAATAATAATAAAATTTCGGAAATAAATCAGGAAAATTAAATCCGCCTAAACCTTTACGGAATACCAATTACCTTTTTCTGAATAACCCTATAATTGACAGGCCAAAAGGCAGCCGTATTTTTGGCAGAAGATGTTTCTCAAATGCAAAAATATTTTTCAAAATCATATTCAAAGGAGCTGGAGGAGGAGTATAACTGGTATCGTCGTTTTGCCCTAAAAGCCTCACTGCAAAAGCCGGCGGGGCAAGCAATGTGTTATAATGACTTACAAGTTCGCATTTCCATAAATCAGCTGAAAAAAGCTCTTTAAATGCACTCATTTTATATCTGCGTTTATGGTGATGCAGTACATCCCAGTCACTCCAGAGGAAAGGGTATGCCGGCACGGTCGCCAGCAAAATTCCATTCTCATTCAAAAGCTTATGACAGCAAGACACCGATGCCGCATCCTGTTCAATATGCTCAAGAACATCCAGTAATAAAACCACATCGGCTCTGACATTTCCCATACCGTCAGGAAGAAAGCCTTTTACCGCATTCAACCCCTTCTGCAGGGCAATTTCCACAGCAGAAGCCTCCATATCGGCTGCTATCACGGAACCAAAAACACCTGCCAATGAAGCAGCCATCATTCCTGTACCGCAGCCGACATCAAGAACGGTCTTGCTCTGCGGAGTCTCCACATATTTCTTTAAAAGGTAATGAACAATGGAACGTCTGGCTAAAAACCACCAAAACCGCTCTTCATTGTTATTTATTTCTTGATAAATTTGTTCATCCATATAATATTATTTCTCAAAAAAAATCAAACCATCATTGTTTATAATTTTATGATAATAATTTCTTTATAGTTTAAGGCGGTTCCTCCGTTCAAAGTCAGATAGAAACCGCCGAGACGCCGTTTGCCCGTCTTAATAAAAGGAAATTCATTTTTTATAAAGAAAAAGTCTCAGCATAACAGTGTTCCTACATCTTTACCGGAGAAAGTTTTTATGCTATATATTCTGACCCCAGTTTATAATGACTGGGAATCTCTTTCAATACTCCTTGAAAACATAGATGGTGTTTTGTCAAATAACGGCCTTACGGCAAGTATCATTGTAGTAAATGACGGCTCTTCGGCAACCATTGGCGAGTCCATAAAAGCAGAATATAACTATAAATCAATCAAAAGTATGGAAATACTCAATCTGGTCAGAAATTTTGGCCATCAAAAAGCCCTGGCAATCGGTTTAAATGAAGTTGCTCAAAGGGAAGACTGTGACTATGTCATCGTAATGGATGCTGATGGCGAGGACAGTCCGCAGGATATAATCGCACTTATAGAAAAAGCAAAAACAAGCAGAAAAATCGTATGCGCACAAAGAAAAAAAAGGTCTGAAGGTTTTCTTTTTGTATTTTTTTACAAAATTTTCAAAGCTTTATTCAAATTGGCCACGTCTAAAAAAATAGATTTCGGTAATTTCAGTATTATACCTCACGACAAACTAAGGAAGCTGCTTTTTTTCAATGAAATATGGTCACATCTTCCGGCTACACTGATAAAATCCAAAATACAGTATGAAACAATACCGACAATACGCGGAGAAAGATATAAAGGCAAGTCAAAAATGAATTTCCTTTCCCTTGTAAACCACGGGCTTTCAGGGATTCTCGTTTTCGGAGATATTGTGGGATTGAGAGCTGTTATAACGGCTGTTTTTCTTATATTTCTTTGTATTATGTTTTTAATTATATTAATGGGTATAAAATTTTTTACCACCCTCGCAATTCCCGGATGGACATCTTATCTTACCGTTTTGGTTATTTCGGTAATGCTGCAAATCCTGACAATAACAACAGTATTTACATTTATATTTATGAACAGTACGGCCTACACATCAATACAGCCCATAAAAGATTTCCGCAATTTTATCGACTCTGTAGAAAAACTCAGGTAAAATAATGCCACAAAGCGAGCCTGCCAGTACAAATATTTGCAAAAACCTAACAACATGAGGCGATTTTATGAAATTGAATAAGAATATTCTATTTATTTTTGTTGTCTTTACAACGATTTTTATTTCTCTGGAGTTCATATTTCCCCGATATTTCAGTTATGACGACAACCTGTATTTTATCGGTGCGTATAAACATTCATATCAGACGCTTACAGAGCACAGGGACATTGCTCTAATCAATTTCAACCAATACATGGGACATGTATTTCTGGCACAGGGCCAGACGGGAGTTTTGTTCTTTCCGGTATACATTGCCGCCTGGATTTCAAAATTATTTACCAATGAGCTTTACTGGATTGCAGACATTCTTGCCTATTTCTTTCTGCTGTCCGGATGCATCGCAATGTTTTTCCTGCTAAAGGAACTGGGATGCAAGGAAAAGACACCTCTGGCGGGAGCATTTTTATGGATCAGCATGCCGTTTGTATTTACTACAAGCAAGTCCTGGATTTTCATCTCCTATATGGCTTTCTGGCTCCCTTTTAATTTCTGGGCCCTGACAAAGCTGTCAAAAACTTATGACCTGAAACAGTGGCTGCTCTTCTCTGTTATAAGAACGGCCATGCTCTTCTGCGGTTACATCCATTATTTCCATATAATGTTTGTAATGGAGATAGTTTTCATATCATTTTCGCTGCTTTTCAAAAGCGGTCTCCACAAAAAATTTATATTATATTTTCTTTCATCATATGCAGTATCGTCAGTTCTGGCGCTGCCGATGCTCCTGCCGATGTATAAAGCAATGACGCTTTCTGCGGAAAGGGGCGCACCGCTGACATTCAATACCATCACTGAATATTCAATGGCCTGTGAATGGTTCTTTAACTCCCAGATTTTCGATTTTTCCTACTGGATCTTCCCTACCAGCAGTCCAATCTTCTTTGTGGGCATACCGCTGCTGCTAATTCCCTTAATGGTAATAAACAAGAGTATAAAAGACTCTTCCTACGCAAAACATATATACATATTTTTATCCGGTGGTGCAGTATCACTGATACTTAGCACCAAATTTTACGGCTATCTGTCATTCATCCCTACCTTCTCGATGTTCCGATGGCCGTTCAAATATTATCTGTTTTTCGTTTTCTTTCTGGTTATAGCAGTAATTCTAATCTGGAACTCGGTTACAGAAATACAGACTGTTTCAGGAAAACTGCTTATGCCTGTACTAATAACAATTTCCCTGGTCTCAAATGTTTCACTAATGTTCTATTCCGGAAATATACCGGGTTATCAGATGAAACTCCAGCCGCCAATTCCTTTTTACTCCGGTTTGTCCGGTAAAGAGACAGGACGTTTCTTTACCGGGTGGGTAAAAAATTCCGTAAGGACTGATGCTCCCAAATTAATGGTAGGTTTTATGCCCAATATTTTTGACCTCTACCACTTTGCCGGATATGACCCTTTGGTCGCAAAAGTAAACCTGAAAAACAGTTTAAACCTTAACTACATATCGACATTCCAATCATATGCCAGTCCGGAACTGTTTCACCTGCTGTCAAAAAAAGGAGTAAAATATCTAGTAACTGAGAACAAGCCTGAAACACTGGAAGCCTGCAAAAGCTTTGCCAATCTTAAAATAGTCTATATTGATGACGAAATAATCGTTTTTCTAAATACAACATATCTGCCGATCGTATACCGCAGTGACAGTCCGCAAAAAGAAGTAAAATTTGTCTATGGAGCAAATAAAGTAGACATTTTTCCAGAAAACAGCGGGGAAATAAATATCTCTCTGGCGCCGATAGAAGGCTACAAAGTATATTTCAACGGAAAACCGTCCGATTTAAAAATAGAAGCCGTACCACTTAAGGAAGGAATATATGACAGCTATGAAAACATAAAAATAAATGTTCCGGAAAATGTCGAAAAAGTCACTCTGAAATATGAAGACCCGTATTTTGTTACGGGCGTATGGATATCAGTTATAACCTTGTTTTTATCAGCCGTGGTTTTGATTATAAAAAAATACAGACCAATTTAAAACGGTATAAATAATTTCATCATTTCAAACCTTTTATTCTTCGTATTTAAGCTTATACTTAAATACCGCATAAATATTTTTATCTTTTCCACCAAAAGTTTCTATTTTCTCAGGGATCACATCCAAATTATAATGCTCTTTTAAAAAAAGAGCAATTAAAGCCGCCACTTGATCAGACGACCATGGGAACTCAGAGCGTCTGTCATCAGAACGTTCTGCAATTACATAAAAGACATTCTTTTTTTCACACAAAGCCGTAAAAATATTATCTATGCCATGATTTCTTTTTATTTTTTTGTTAATCGGAAAGTCACACCACCATTCCCCGCTAGGAACGCAATTTTCAAATTGATTAAATACCGGTCTTTCAAAAATGCCGTAAGACTTATTTACATAGCTGAAACTATCATAGATGTAAAAGTTTTCTTTATGCAAATTTATATAACTTAAAAGCTCCCTGTAATCCGTATATCTGGAAGTTTTATAAAAATCTGATTTTAAGCACATATGCGCACAAACAAAGGTAATGATAACAACTATAGTTGTTATCATTACAATTTTTACATATCGATTAACATTGTTTTTTATTTTATCCAAAAAGTTTTTCTCAAAAAAACCATATATTAAAACAGCCAAAATTATAGAAGTCATGTATTGTGGAATGGTAACTCTGGTAAGTCCTCTTCCCAAATAACAAAATAAAAACACCAGTAATATTGGAATAATAAGCAAAATCATAGAATATGGTATGGTTTCTTTTTTTAAAAAACCGGTTACGATGCACAATGCAAACAGCAGAAAAACAATATTGCCTGTTGAAAGCCGGAATCTTTTAATTGTGCTTTCCATATGAGTCTTAAATTCTTTTTTATCAAGCAAATATTGTCTTTTTGCACTTATTAAATTTATCAACTTATCTTTTGTAAAAATTTTATCGTCAAAATTATAAGATATTAATAGCATATAATCAATTTCATTCCATTTGGCCTGCAAACAAATATCATTAATTTTGTCTGCAGGTATTCTAATGTAATCCGTAGCTGCAACTCTTTCTCTTAAGCCATATTCCCCCGTATTATATATACAGTTATTTAATTGGTACAAAATAATGGAAAGTATAAAGACTCCTATTATAGACCAAAACCTTTTTTTTAAATTCAAAGACTCTTCAGGATTTTTTTTGCCTATAAAAAAATCAATACACAAAAGTAATAGAACGAAAATAAGGGCCGTATAAAGACACTCTCCCCGTATCATTCCTGCATTTAATATAAAAAATACTGCCGCAACTTCTTGCCTTTTTGAGTTTATGCTGTTTACCCAAAGAACAAGTCCCGCAATAATACTTAAATAAGCAACAAATGTAAATTGAAAATTATCAGGAAAAATTATAGAAAGGAGCAGAATCGAAACAAAGCAACCAATCATGCAGGAATTAAATCTGTCTGAGATGGCAAATGTTATCGCACTAACAGATAAGTATAACGATAAAATTAATAAAAGCGGATACCAGGGGAGAGGATAAACCTTATACAAAAATGATAATAAAAAGCCATAAACAATGTTTATATTTGAAATAAAGGGACTGTATTCTCCCCAAGCCCCCCCTACCATCATAGCCATCCAATAATCATCAATGGTTTGATACTGTACAGGAATAAAAATAAGTATAAGTGTAAAGAAAATAGCCGTGCTGACAAGAGAAAAAAGTATTTTAGAGTTTTTAAAAATTTTCTTTATTGCAAATAACATTTTTTATTCCAAATATCCTTTAAACTGCCATGCTTTAATAAGTCTCTGAGTTTAAACATCTTTTCAATAATCATAAATTATATAAAATTCTTCCTCTCAAATAATTTACCCTTTAAAGGTTTTTACACCGATATTTAGAATTTTTTAAGTATCTGTTTGCAGGGAGCTTTAGCTTTTAGGCCCTGTCTTCCGCCCCCTGTTTACAACGACTAGGAATCTTTTAAATAGATTTCGGTAATTTCAGCTCCTTGTTATGTAAAAACCATAACAATGACAGGCACAATGTCTATTAAGTCCTTATCACAGAGTTTGTTACTGTCGCATTTGAAACGTGGGTTTACGTTTATATGTTGGCGGGCTTTGCCGCTTGAAGATTCCCGTTATTTCTTTTTATAAACAATACCGCATACAACTCTATTCAGCCCATAAAGGTTTCATAGATTCTATGATAAATATACACTAAAAAAATGAAAAAAAATTTTTTTTTAATTATAACAATTTTTATCTTCACAATATTCTTCATATCTGCACAAATTATCAGTCCCGGGTATTTCAGCTACGACGATAATACAAATTTTGCATCCACCTATGGGTATAATTATAAAGTCCTTACCGAAAAAGGGAAAATACCGGTAGTGGACTTCCACCAATATATGGGGCAGGCATATCTAGGTCAAGGTCAAACCGGTGTTCTTTTCATCCCTGCATATCTGGCCGTCTTCCTATCTTATATGTTCACAAACAGCGACTTATGGAGTGTAGAAATACTTGTCTTTCTTTTCCTGATGCTTTCTTCCATATCAATGTATTTCTTTCTGATCAAACTGGAATGCAAAAATTACACCGCTATGGCCGGAGCCATTTTATGGATAACCATGCCGTTTGTTTTCAGTGCAAGCCGCTCATGGCTCATTGTAGCGTATACCGCATTCTGGATACCGTTCAATTTCCTGTTTTTAATAAAATTGTCGGAAAAACCGTCGGTAACTTCATGGCTGATACTTGCCGTTTTAAGAGCCTTAATGATTTTTAACGGACACATACATTTTTTCCATATTGTATTTGTCCTCGAACTGATTTTCCTTTCAATCTCGGCTTATCTCAAACAATGGTTCAAGCCTAAATTTTTCATAAGTTTCATATGTTCATATATTGTAAGCGCGTTATTGGCAATGGCAGTGCTGCTGCCAATGTATAAAGCGGCTACACTGTCAGATGAAAGAGGCCTGCCTCTTACTTTTGAAAAAATAACACAATATTCATTAACATTGGACTCTTTCTTTAAAGCTCAGCTTTTTGATTTTTCCTCCTGGGCTTTTCAAGCACCGGCACCGGTATTTTATATTGGAATAACATCCCTGTTAATTCCTTTATTTCTATTAAATAAAAAAATAAGAGAAAACACAAAATATAAGTTATTAATCATCTTTTCCTTATGCGGCGCTGCAGCATTTCTCTTAAGTACCAAATTATACGGATACCTGTCTTTTCTGCCCACGTTCAGCATGTTCAGATGGCCATGCAAATACTATATCTTTTTTGTATTTTTCATTTCAGTATTAATAATACTGGTATGGAATGCAGCAATAAAATCGGAAGAACGCTTCGGGAATCTCCTCATACCATTGGCGGTATTCTTTTCAATTATGATAAACACAGGACTAATCGTATATTCTGCAGATATTCTTAAATATGGGTTAAAATACGAGACGCCGATACAATTTTATTCCGCTCTTTCCGGAAAGGAAAAGCAACGCTTTTTCACAGGATGGGTTAGAAAATCCCCAAGATACCTGGCACCCAAACTCATGACAGGGTTTAAAGCCATGCAGTCAGACCTATATCATTTTGCCGGCTATGATCCGCTTGTATCAAAAATAAACGTGAAGAACAGTCTCGGATTAAAATATATGTCGGTATATCAAAACCCTCCTGACGAACTGCTGTTTCAGATACTTTCCGAAAAAGGCGTAAAATACATCGTGACGGAAAACAGCGAAGAGAATGCCAGGATTGCCGAACAATACGGCAGCCTTGAAAGATGCTATGCCGATGATGATATTATTATACTCAAAAACCAAAACGTTATGCCAATCGTATACTTCAGCGACAGCCCGAAAGACGCAGTCGAATTCCAATATGGAATCAATCAAATCACAATAAATACGCCTAAAAGCGGAGAACTAAACATCTCGCTGGCTCCCATAGATGGCTATAAAATATATTTCAATAATCTGCCCGCCGATTTAAAAATAAAGGCAGTACCATATAAATGCGGGATCTATGAAACTTATGAAAATATAAAAATAAATATCCCGGAAGAAGTTGAAAAACTTACGATAAGATACGAAGATCCCTACTTCATTACCGGCGCATGGATTTCAGCCATAACGCTGTTTTTATCTCTTGCGGTTTTAGTAGTATGTTTTATAAAAAAACGGCAGACCTGAATCAGGACATATGCAATTCAGGATTGATAAAAAACGTCAAAAGCAGCTGTTTCAGATATAGTAACATCAAAAAATCCGCAATGATTCAATTGCGGATTTTTTGATGTTACTATAAATTTATCACAAATTAGAAAACCAGCTAAAATGCCGGTTTTCTATTGAGCAATTTATTCAAACTATTTTCAGAACTATTTCGAACAGGCGCAGCTGGCCTTTTCTTTCAACAAGGCAACTTTATCCGTTCTCTCCCAGGGAAGATTCAGATCGTTCCTTCCGAAATGGCCATAAGCGGCAACCTGTCTGTATAACGGCTGTCTAAGCTCCAAATCTCTTATTATTGCACCCGGTCTCAGGTCAAAAACAGCATTGACAGCTTCAAGTATCTGGTCAACAGGCATCTTATTGGTGCCGAAAGTATTAATGGCGATACTTACCGGCCTTGCTACTCCGATAGCGTATGCAAGTGCTACCTCACATTTATCTGCAAGTCCGGCAGCAATAACATTTTTGGCGACATAGCGTGCTGCATAACAGGCGGATCTGTCAACTTTCGTAGGATCTTTGCCGGAGAAAGCACCGCCGCCATGACGACCCATTCCACCGTATGTATCAACAATTATCTTACGTCCCGTGAGCCCCGTATCGGCAATAGGTCCGCCGACAACAAAACGTCCTGTGGGATTTACATATATTTTGGTATTAGCATCCATCAGCTCTGCAGGAATTATTTTAGCAATAATCTGATCTTTTATTGCCTCACGGAGCTTTTCCAAATCCACACTGTCCTTATGATGGGACGAAACAACAATAGCGTCTACCCTTGCAGGTTTGCCGTTTACATATTCAACCGTTACCTGTGACTTTCCATCGGGACGCAGAAAAGGCAAAACACCTGATTTTCGCGTCTCTGTGAGTCTTTTACAAAGCTTATGCGCGAGAACAATGGGAAGAGGCATATATTCTTCGGTCTCATTACAGGCATAACCGAACATTATTCCCTGATCGCCGGCACCGATATCATTTGAAGAATTAGGCGAACAACTATGGCCTTCTTTACATTCAAAGGATTTATCGACACCCATAGCAATATCCGGTGACTGCTCATCAAGAGAAACGAGTACACCGCAGGTATCGGCATCAAAACCAACCTCCGATTCCGTATAACCGATATCCCTGACAACATTTCTTACTATTTTCGGTATATCGCAATACCAGCGTGTGGAAATCTGACCTGCAACATGAACACACCCGGTGTGTACGAAAGTTTCAACAGCAACCCTTCCCTCAGGATCGTTTGATAAAATATCATCAAGAATAGCATCAGATATTTGATCCGCAACTTTATCGGGATGACCTTCCGTCACGGACTCTGAAGTAAAAAGATAACGTTCCATTTCCATAAAAACCAACCTCCTTAAAGCAAAAAAAAATTAAAGCTAAGATAATAAAAAATAATGACTTCCCAACAGGTAAACAAAATAGATTCGAGTAAAACACAAAAGTTCCTCTATCCAGCAGATTATTGCATTTTTCTGGCAATTAATGTATCCATACAATGTTTATGAGCAATTCCTGATGAATTACAGTCAAAAATAATCTCACGGCACTCCTCAAGCAGCCAATCGGTATAATGGGTAAAAAGTTCCCCCGAGCGCCATATTGCCGCTGTCGGTTCAACTTCCGGAGGAGGGGCAATAAAAGGTTTGTTAACAAACACATTGATACTATGCAGCCCGCCAACCGATGTATTACGCTGATAACCGGCAATAATTTCGTCTCTGAGATTTTCAGGAATATAGTGAAACACTCCGCTTGAATAAACGATATCAAACTCGCTTTCAGGTCTGAACGTAAGTAGATCCGCCCTGACAAAATTTACCTTTACTCCATTCTGTGCCGCCAGCCTTACGGCTTTGTCTATTCCCGAGCCGGTAATATCAAAAGCCGTAACTTCGTAGCCGTTTTTAGCGAAGAAAACGGCGTCCCTACCCTCTCCGCAACCAATATCAAGCAATCTGTAAGGACGTTCAGGAGGCATAAGTTCCATTATTTTATAACAGGTAACCGACGGTACTAACCCCCAATAAAATTGTTCTCCTTTATAAGCCTCCTCATAAATCGTCAGGCTGCTGTTTGGAGGCAATGCAGCCATAAGGACGTTTATATCGGCATTCAAGATCTCCGCTATGGCCGGCAACAGCGTAATCTGCGGCAATAACTCCCCCCTCTCCCAGCTCTGTATCTGCTCAAGCGGCAAGCAGAGTCTGGAAGCAAAATCACTTTGTGAATATTCCCGCCTGTTTCTAAACTTTATAATATTTTCTGCAAAAAAATTATTCAAAGCCATTCCATTTACAATCCTTTGTTTGATTTAAAATAAAACCGGACACTGCAGCAAAACAACAGTATCCGGCAACAGATATCAAAACATCAAAAAATCACTTAAAAAATTTGACGCTTTGCCTCTTCATAACCGAGAGAAAAAGCATTAATATTCACATCCAGCCATTTTTCGGCAACTCTTGATTTAATAGCCTTCTCCAAAGATTCACGGGATAAAATAAATCCGGGAACGGCAGCAAGCGCCCCAAGCATGACTACATTACCTGCACGTGAAGTCCCGGCTTTGACAGCCAGTTCAATAGCCGGTATGGCAATAAAACCGAGCCCCATGTTTTTTATATTGCCGAACATCTTGTCCAGCGGCGGGTAAACAGCCTTTCCTATGGAAACATTCGGCGGAACAAGCGGCTCCGAGTTCGTTACGACAAACGTTCCCTTATGAGCCTTCTCAAGGGCACGGTAAGCCTCAAGCGGTTCGAATGACAAAATGGCATCGGCACTGCCGTCGCCTACCAGCGGACTGAAGAAATTACCAATTTTCATCTCCGTAACAACGACGCCGCCTCTTTGAGCCATTCCGTGAACCTCACTCATTATGGGCTTTAACCCTTCTTCAATAGCAGCCGTTCCCAAAATATCGGAAACCGTCAAAATTCCCTGACCACCGACACCGACAATTATGATTTGAAAGTTTTTATTCATTATTTTTTCACCTCGATCGCTTTTGCCGGACAAACCTGACTGCAAACTCCGCATCCGAAACAAAGAGCTGAATTTATATGTGCCTTCTTTTCCGATTTATAGAAAGCCGGGCAGGCAAACTGGCTCAGGCAAACGAAGCAGCCGGTACATTTATCTTCGTTGACACTGAATACGTAGCGTTTGGCATTCGTCCTTGAAAAAGCAAGAGCGCACGGCCTCTTGGCAATAACAACTGCAAGTCCCTTATGGCTCAAAGCCTCCATAAATGTATCGACGGAAACCTTTGAATGATAAGCGTCTACAACTTTTACAAAATCAATTCCTATTGCCCTGACCATCGCTTCCAGATCAACCGGTCTGGCGTCAATGCCTCCCAATCTGCCGCCAAGTCCCGGGTGAGGCTGATGACCGGTCATCGCCGTCGTACTGTTGTCAAGAATAACGTATAAAAAGTCATGGTTATTGTGATAGGCATTGATCAAACCAAGAAGTCCGGAATGGAAAAAAGTACTGTCACCGACAAATGAAACGACTTTTTTTCCAAGAGCCTTGGATATTCCGCAGGCGGTGCCGGCACTGGAACCCATACACAGCAAATAATCGGCGGCAGCGGCAGGAGGAGCTACTCCAAGAGTATAGCAGCCGATATCACTCGGGAAAACAGTGTCTTTAATTCCCATTTTCCGCAGTGCCGTATTTACGGAGTAATAAACGGCCCGATGTGAACATCCCGGGCACAAAACCGGGGGTCTGGCAGGCATATCGATCGGAGGGATTTCAAGCCTCTCTTCTTTAGGAGCAATACCCAGAATCGGGAGTATTGCCTTGGCAACGCGATCTGTATTATATTCATAAAGCCGCGAAAACGGGCCTTCTACTTTGCCGTAAATTTTAACGCTGATGCCTTCTTTTTGGGCGATTACCCTGACGGCCTCTTCCAGATAAGGCTCCAATTCCTCAACAATAATAACTTCACTGCATGTTTTAATAAAATCAGCAATCTTTTTTTCCGGAATCGGGGACGTCATTCCCAATTTCAAAATCTTAACCCCCGCTCCGGAAGCATTCACAACATCCATAACATAGTTAAAAGCACAACCTGAGGCAATGATTCCTTTTCCTGAATTACCTTTATCAACCACATAGTTAAACGGAGACGTTTCCGACATTTCTTTTGCTTTTTCAAGTTTAGCCAAAAGGCTTGCGTGCATTTTAGAAGAATTGACCGGAACCGGAACCCATTTCACAGGATCCTTTTCAAACTTAGCGCTGCGTCTTGACGAGTCTATTTCGCCAAAATCGACAGCAGATCTGATATGCGCAACCCTTGTTGTAGTTCTCACAAGAAAAGGAACTTCCAGACTCTCCGACAAATCGAACACCGCTTTCATCATACTGTAAGCTTCTGCAGGATCTGCCGGCTCCAGCATGGGAGCCATTGATATACGGGAAAAATATCTGCTGTCCTGTTCATTTTGTGAAGAATGCATCGACGGGTCATCTGCGACTATGATCGCCAGACCGCCCCTTGTCCCGGTATAAATAGAAGTCATAAAAGGATCGGACGCAACATTGAGTCCCACATGTTTCATAAAGACCATGCTTTTTAAACCGCATGCCGCGCCTGAAGCAGCGACTTCCATCGCCACTTTCTCGTTAACGGAAAATTCAAAATAAACATCCGCACGTTCGGAAATAGCATACAAAATATCCCCTATTTCGGAAGAAGGCGTCCCCGGATATGTTGCCGAGAATTGAAGGCCTCCTTCAAGAGCCCCTCTTACAATGGCTTCATTACCAAGAACAAAATAACTACGACCCGGTAAACCGTCAAAAACTGTTTCTGGCTTCACTTAGACCTCCCATAAATACTATATAACTATTAAACGATTCTGCCGAAAGAAAAAAATACCTCCGACACAAAAAATATATTGTCATTTTGAAGGAATATATCAAATTCCCAAGAATTACTAGAAGCTTGATATAGGGCTTCAGAAACCTTAAACTGGCAAAATCACTAAGGAGTGCAAATAGCGTGAAGAAAATTTTTAAAATAATATCAATGGCCGTAATTCCTCTGATGATCTCGGCTATCGCAGGATGCGGGAATCCCAAAGAGCTTGATTTTGAATATAAAGCTCCTAAAGATACGGTTCTTAAATATGAGTTGGAGTTAAACTCAAAGCAGACCGCAACCCCTCAGGGTGAAGAAGATAAGAAGGGCTCTCAGGAAGAAAGAACAAGTGCCGGTTCCACAAAAATCAGCTTTGTAGAAAAAACCAAAGAAATTGCCGAAAACGGAGACAGAACAGTCGACCACACTTTCAGCAATGTAGTTATTTCACGCACAGTTGACGGCAAAACAGAGTCCACACCGGTTACGCAGGCCGATGGAAAAACAACCAATCTCAAGATCTCCAAAAAAGGAAAAATAATTGAAAGAGACGGCACGGAAGTAGAAGAAGAAGAAGGTGCATCACAGGATCTTTTTGTTCCGGCCATTTTCCCGGAAGGAAAAAAGAAAGTCGGCGAGAGTTGGGATTCCAATGTTGAAAATGAAGTTCCTGTAAATCCTCAGACAAAGTGGAAAGCATCGGTAAAAACAACATTCACATTCAAAGGTTACGAAAAATTCAATAATATTGACTGTGCAAGAATTGACGAACAGGTCACAACCAGTCATAAACTCATAAAAGACAAAGCTGCAGAAGATCAGAGTCCGGTAGATGTTGATATCTCCGCAGAAGGTACTGCAACCGGGCACTTCCTTTATGACTTTAAACGCGGAATAGTTGTAAAAGCGGAAAGAAAAGCCGATATCAAGGGAATAACAGTAATTAAGGACAAGAAGACCAAAAAAGAACAGAAGAGTACCGTTGTAACGGAAAACACCATGAACCTGACGCTTGTTTCCGACAAGCCGGAAGAGATTGAATCTTCAAAGCCGGCAAACAATGCCGGTACCGACAAGACTGAGAAAGAAGAAAAAGCTCCTGCCACACCGGAAAAACAGGAGAATAAATAACAATATTTTAAGCAAATAGATAAAGAAGAGCCGTTACGTTACTTACGTGACTGCTCCTTTTTATTTATACACTTTAGTGTACAACTTCGTTTCCGATGACGCTTTGAGGGAAAATCTTATATTTAGCAACTATGATTATTACTGAGAAGTGGCTATGCCCATCAAAAACCAGAGCACTCTTTCAGACCATCTAATGATTTACTTCGGTAACAGAGTCGAAGTAAGTATCTAAATTCTTAAAAATTCCGGCTTGGGACTTTACACAAAATTTTATGCACCATCTCCAGTTTGAGAGCCGTTCTGTCTAAAGTTGTTCTCACAAAGAAACTCACTTCTGTAATTTATGCAATTTGACTGACAGCGATTTCAATTCCGGATCAGCAGGATCCTGTTGTAGAGCCGTTTGCAGATAATAAACAGATTTAGCCGTTTCGCCGCGTTCAAGATAAAATTTGCCAAGCATCTTATTTGCTTCAAGAAAATAAGGGTCATTGGACAAAACTTTTTTCATTAAAGACTCGGCTTTATCAAAGTTTTTATTCTCAAGCAAAACAACCGCCTCATCCATCATAACAATACTCTGGCGTAAAAAAGACTCTGCCCTTTCTTTTCCTGACGACGAATATCGCAGACTTAAACAAGCTGCATGTATCAGTTTTTGTATATCAGGAACAGAATTCTCCGACATTTTAAGAAATTGTCGATATTGATTTATGGCTTCTTCATAGCGTCCGGATTTGTGACTGAACACAGCCTTAACCAATATTTCGGGGTATAAATTTTCTAACAAAAAAATACCTTCGGAATAATATTTAACAAAATCATCTATTTTCCCGTAATAATAGCTCACAATACCTGCCTGACGAAAAACAGAGGCTTTTACAGAATTATCATCCAGTGTCGTTTTTGCCATCTCCGTCATTATAACTGCACTTTCCCAAGCTTTCTCATAATCCTTTTTTGAAAAATAATAACGAATTAAATCCTGGCACACCCCATATTTAAGGGGGCCCTTAACTTCAGCCGTTGTATAACTGTTAAGGCCGTTCCTACATGATACCAGCGCTTCATCATAACGGCCCAGTCTTTCAAGAACCCGCGCCCTCCTTATATGAAAAACAGGATCACCGGAATCAATTTTTAAAAGCTCATCACAAAATAAAAGAGATTCTTCAAATCTGTTTGCTTCCTGATAAACTAAAGCCAAATTAAAAAGAATTGTTTTATTTGTCTTGTTCCTGGAATAAGCATAATTCCAAAATAAAAAATTATTTTTCCAAACGGAAGAACATACAAATGAGAAAGAAGTATAAAAAACCAGAACGCCAACTATAGCTCCATAAGATATTAAAGGCCTGTTTTTTATATAGTCAATTTTTCTTAGCCAATCCGAAATATAATAAAGAAGATATGCCAAAAACATTGACGATGATACGGAAGGCAAATAAAGATATCTGTCCGATATCATCGTCGAAGAGTGATTGAATAAATGTGAATAAGGAGAAATTGAAACTGCAAACCAAAGAATAAAAAAACGGTAAACCCTGTTATTTATTTTTACAAACAGAAAAACGGAAACGGCAAGGAGAAGAATGTAAGCAATCACCGACAAAATCGAAAAACTGTATTCAGACGCCAGAGGATATATCGGCATTACCTCAAAGGGAAAAATACTCTTAATAAGGTATTGTGAAAGAACAACCAGCTTATCCTGAAACGGCAGACTGTGCTGAACGCCATACCTGAAATCCCCAACGCCAATTAACGAAAGATAAATACAAAGCAGCGACAACGCAAATAACGGCAGTGACAATTTAAAAGAAAAAAACATTTTCTCACGGCAAAAAATAAATGTATATACGAGAACCAGTGCAGGGAAGACTACACTCATTGGCTGGCTCAAAAAAGAAATTATATAGGACAAAACCATAAAAACCAGATTAAATATTTTTTCGGATAAATTACAGTCCTTAAAAAGCAGGTTAACAAACAGGTTAAAAGCAATCATCATAAAAAACATTGAGAGTATGTAGCCGTCACAGGAATTCCAGCTGACAATCTCCGAATGAGCGGGATGAACTGCAAATAAAAAAGTTGATAAAAAAGCAATCTCCTGTTTTTTCAGCGTCAGCAGAAAAAAGCGGTAAAGAAGCACGAGAGTCAACAGGTAAAAAATAAAGTTAAATATATGATAGGGAGCCGGCGAGGCTCCAAAAATTTTAAACAAGACAAACTTTATCATAAAAGTAACGGGAGTGTAAATATATTCAGTAACAAAACCCGGGATAAAGGCGTCGAAAATGTGCGAAAACGGCAATCTTATATAAGGATTATTTAAAAAAAGAGGAACATCATCCCAGACAAAGCCATAATTAACGGTCCGACCATAAGCTACAAATGTAAAAAGAAACACGACAAATATAAAAAACAAATTTTTCCTGTTAAAAAATTCAGCCATTTTTCCTTCATTCCTCAAAATATGATAATCCTAATTGCAAATTTCCTTAACATACAGTCCGGCAAAAATTTATCCGGAAACGTTTCCGTGTTCTTTGCGAAGCTTATCAAGCATTTCTTTAACGCCCCAAAAATACGGATCATTCGATAAAATTTCTTTCATTAAGGATTCCGCTTCGCGGTATTTATGGTTCTCGAGCAAATAACACGCCTCATCCTTCTGAATAATTCCCCGCCTTAAAAAAAACTCGGCTTTATCCTTACCCGCTCCGGAATAATACAATTTAAGATTGGCCGCATGTAAAAGCTTCCTTACATCAGGAGTGGGGTCGCCTGATAACTTAATAAATTTCTGATAATATTCAATGGCATCTTCATAACATCCGTCTCTGTTATATCTGAGAGCCTTTACCAATAATTGCGGATACCGGTTTTCCAATAGAAATACGCCCTCGGAATAATAATTAACAAGGTCGTCTATTTTGCCGTAATAATAACTAATGATTCCTGTCATACAAAAAACAGAAGCCTTAACGGAATCATCCTCGGACGTCATCCTGACAAGTTCGGCCATGATAACCGAACTTTCCCAGGCTTTCTGATAATCCCTATGCAAAAAATACCAGCGAATCAAATCCTGACACACACTACAGTTAAGCTGCCGCCGGCTGTCTATTGACTCGGCAAAAGACTTCAGACCGTTCCGGCATGAGTCCAGAGACTCATCATAACGCCCCAGCCTTTGAAGTACGCGTGCACGTTCCATATAAGCAGCCGGATCCCGCGTTATTTTCTGCAGATATAGATCGTAAAAGGCAAGAGCTTCTTTATCGTCATTTCGCTCCTGAAAAGCCAAGGCCAAATTGAAAATAACCGTACTATTTGTTTTATTTTTAGAATAAGCATAGCTCCATAAGGAAAAACTGTCTTTCCACGCAGAAGAATAAACAAATGAAGCCGATATATATAAAATAAAAACAACAACAGTCACGACATGACAGGCAATAAGTCTGTTTTTTATATAATCTATTTTTCTGAGATAGTCGGAAATATAATACAGAGTACACGCTAAAAACATTGATGACGCTACAGAAGGCAAATAAAGATACCTGTCAGACATCAGAATGGAAGAACTGTTAAACAAGTGGGAATAAGGAGAAATTGAGACCGCAAACCAAAGGATAAAGAACCTGTAAATCCTGTTATTTATTTTTATAAACAGAAAAATGGAGAGAGCAAGAATAAGAAGATAAAAAAATACCTGAAAAACAGAAAAACTATACTCCGACGGCAAAGGATACATCGGCATAACCTCAAAAGGAAAAATACTCTTTACAAGATATTGAGAAATCACGACCAGCTTATGCTGCAGCGGTAACTGATTCTGAGGGTTATATCTGGAAGAATCCACACCAATCATTGAAAGGTAAATACACAATCCCGACAATACAAACAGCGGGAGTGATAATTTCAAAGAAAAAAACATTTTTCGCCGATAAAAAATAAACGTATAAACCAGGATCAGCGCCGGAAAAACTACGCTCATCGGTTGGCTCAGAAAAGAAACTATATAAGATAAAACCAGAAAAACGATAGTAAATATTTTTTCCGAGAAATTACTGGTATTAAAAAGCAAATCAAGAAACAAATTAAAAGAAACCATCAAAAAAAACATTGAGAGTATGTATCCGTCACAGGACACCCAACTAACAATCTCCGAATGAATAGGATGAACCGCAAATAACAAAGCCGATAAAAAAGCAATCTCCTGTTTTTTCAGGGTCAACAGAAAAAAACGATACAGCAGCACTATGGTCAACAGATAAAAAATAAAATTAAATAGATGATACGGAACCGGTGAATTGCCAAAAAATTTAAAAAAAATAAACTTCAACACAAAAATAACAGGCGTATACACACACACAATAATTTTACCCGGTATAAAAGCATCAAAAATGCGGGAAAAAGGCAGCTTCAAATAGGGGTTTTCCAAAAAAAGAGTAATATCATCCCAAACAAAATCAAAAGCAACCACAGAACCATAAGATATAAATGTAAAAATAAGCAAAACAGATATAAAAAATAAATTTTTTCTGTTAAGAAAATCAGCCATTTTTAAAAAGTTCCTTAAAAATAATGATATCTTAATAACAAATTGCTATAAAAAATTTAACTCCTGAAACTCATTTCCCAGCCGGCAATAACTTATCAAGCGCAGCTTTCAGTTCCGCATCCGCAGGTTGGAACTGCAGGGCTTTTTGTAGATAATAAATTGATTTAGCCGTTTCGCCGCGCTCCAGATAAAATTTGCCGAGCATTTTATTTACCTCAAAGAAATAAGGATCATTAGATAAAATTTCTTTCATAAGAGATTCGGCTTCTGAAAATTTTCCTTTGTCAAGCAAAAACAACGCTCTGTCTCTCAAAACGATTCCATGACGTAAAAATGTCCCTGCCTTTTCCGTGTCTCCCGAATAATATAACGTCAAATTAGCCACATGGGAAAGCCTCTGCACATCGGGAACAGGGGTAGCCGACGTTTTAAGAAACTGCTCATAGCAATGCGCAGCATCCTGATAAAGTCCTTCTCTATGAAACTTGAGCGCCTTTAACAATATGGCAGGATACTGTTCTTTCAACAAAAATACACCTTCCGAGTAATATAAAACAAAGTCATCTATTTTTCCATAGAAATAACTAACACTTCCTGCCTGACGGAAAACAGCGGCCTTTTCCGCATCCACTTCTCTTGTTGTATTTACCATTCCAGCCATTACTACGGAACTTTCCCAGGCTTTTTCATAATCCCTCTCCGATAAATAATAACGGATTAAATCCATACAAACTTCATAATAAAGCGGATAGACAGCCTTTTCAACGGCATATGAGCTCAAACTTTTTTTACATGAATCCAGAGATTCATCATAACGCCGCAAATTCTTAAGAACATCCGCTCTTTTCATATAAGCAATGGGAATATAAAAATTCAACTCCTTTGAGCCTTTATGCAAGCACTCATCGTAATAAAAAAGCGCTTGCTCATACTTGCCTTCAACCTGATAAGCCGAAGCCAGATTGAAAATAACCATCTTATTTGTACTGTTCTTTGAGTAAGCGTAACTCCACAATGAAAAACTGTTTTTCCATGCCGAGGAATAAAAAAATGACGAGATTATATAAAAAACAAGAACCATAATAACAGGCACATAAGAAATTAAAGGCCTGTTTTTTATATAATCAATTCTTTTAAGACGGTCGGAAAGGCCATATAAAAAATAGGCCATAAACATTGACGACGCCACTGAAGCAAAATAAAGATACCTGTCCGCCAGTAAAACGGAAGAATTATAGAACAGATGAGAGTTAGGGGAAATCGAAACGGCAAACCAAAGAATAAAAAATCGATAAACCTTATCATTTATTTTTATAAACAAAACAACGGCAAGAACTAAAACAAAAATATAAAAAATTACCTGTAAAGCAGAAAAGCTGTAGTCATAAGGCATCGGGTACACCGGCATCATCTCAAGAGGTAAAATACTCTTCAAAACATACTGCGATATAACAACCAGTTTATCCTGAAAAGGCAATACCTGCTGCGGATTATACCTGTCGGACGCAACGCCGAGCACAGAAAAATAAGTGCCCAATGCAGACATCAAAAACAAAGGTATTGATATTTTACAAGAAAAGAGCAGCTTCTGCCGGCAAAAAATAAAAGCATATACCAGAATCAGCGCAGGAAAAACAACGCTCCCGATCTGGCTCAAAATAGCCACAGCATAAAACAAAATTAAAAATAAGATACTCCACAGCTTTTCATATTGATTGCAGTCCTTAAAAAGCAGGTTAAGGAACAAATTAAAAGCAATCATTAAAAAAAACATCGACATTATGTATCCGTCACAGGACATCCAGCTGACGACCTCAGAATGAATCGGATGAACCGCAAACAAAAGAGCCGATAGAAAAGCAACTTCCTGTTTTTCCAAAGTAATCAGAAAAAACCGGTATACAAGCACAATTGTCAGCAGATAAAAAGTAAAATCGAAGATATGGTAGGGTGCCGGTGATTGTCCGAAAATTTTAAAAAGTATAAACTTTATCATCGAAGTGACAGGTGTATAAATACACTCCGTAAAGCGACCGGGTATAAAGACGTCAAAAATGTGTGAAAAAGGCAAGTGAGTATAAGAGTTTTGCAGAAAAAAATTAATATCATCCCATACAAAACCAAAAGTAACGACCTGACCATAGGTTATAACGGTAAAAATAAATACCACAAGCATAAAAATTAAATTTTTCCTGTTAAAAAAATCTTTCACTTTTCCGCTCACTCCTTAAAAGACTATACCGGTTGCAAATCATGTAAAAAAATAAAAATTCGCCAATCACACAATCAAATCTGACTGGCGGGCTTACCTCGTTCCGCATAAAAATCATCAAGCATTTGTCTAACTTGCAAAAAATACGGATCATTAGATAAAATTTCTTTCATTAACAATTCAGCTTGCTCATATTTATGATTCTCAAGCAAATAAGACGCCTGATCCTTCTGAACGATTCCCTGACGTAAAAAAAATTCAGCTTTTTCCTTACCGGCGGTGGAATAATGCAATGCAAGGTTCGCAACATGTAAGAGTCTGGGAATATCAGCAGCAGGTGCCGATGATATCTTAAGAAACTGCTTATAATATTTAATGGCCTCCTCATAGCGGCCGTCTCTATGGCATCTGAGAGCGCTCAGCAGTATACTGGGATATTTTTTTTCCAACAGAAATACACCATCCGAATAGTAATTAATAAAGTCGTCTATTTTACCGTAAAAATAACTTATGGTCCCTGTCATACAAAAAACGGACGCTTTAAGATTATCATTTTCAGATGTAATTTTAATTATCTTTGCCATTACAATGGAGCTCTCCCAGGCTTTTTCATAATCCTTTTTTGAAAAATAATAGCCAATCAAATCCTGGAATACACCGCAAGGAAGCTCCATTGTAACTGCCGTTGCAGCAAATAATTCCAAACTTTTTTCACATGATTCAAGTGACTCATCATAACGCCCCAGCTTCTGCATTACCTGCGCACGTCCTATGTAGGCGGACGGATCGCACGGATCTATTTTTAAGAACTCATCATAATAAAAAAGAGCCTCCTCAT
Source organism: Candidatus Xenobia bacterium (assembly GCA_031551355.1). Taxonomy (GTDB): domain Bacteria; phylum Vulcanimicrobiota; class CADAWZ01; order CADAWZ01; family CADAWZ01; genus JAVBNT01. Next base: position 27,086 of record JAVBNT010000043.1, read on the forward strand.
ATTTGTTCCGCTCCTGATAAGCCAAAGCCAAATTAAAAAGGATAATATGGTTTGTTTTGTTTTTGGAATAAGCATAGTTCCACAATGAAAAACTGTCTTTCCACGCCGAAGAATAAACAAACGAGGCTGATATATATAAAGTTAGAACAACAAGGGTCACTGCATGAGAAGCAAAAAAACCCGTTTTTAGATAGTCGAGTTTTCCAAGACGATCGGAAATATCGTGTAAAATACAAGCTAAAAGCATTGACGAGGCAACAGAAGGTAAATAAAGATACCTGTCAGACATTATAGTTGAAAAATGATTAAACAAGTGAGAATAAGGAGAAATTGAAACCGCAAACCAAAGAATAAAAAATCTGTAAAATTTATTATTTATTTTTATAAATGATACAACAGAAACAAGCAAAATTAAAATATAAAAAACCACCTGTAAAACAGAAAAACTGTGATTATATGACATCGGATACACCGGTACAGATTCAAAGGGAAAAATACTCTTTACCAGATATTGTGAGATAACGACCAGTTTATCTTTAAACGGCAACAGATGCTGGGGATTATATCGGGCGGAGGCCACCCCAAGTGTTGAAAGATAAACGCACAATGCCGACAACGCAAATAAAGGAACGGATATCTTTAAGGAAAAAAGCAGCTTATGCCTAAAAAAAATAAAGGCATATACAAGTAGAAGTGCCGGAAAAACTACGCTAATCGGCTGGCTCAGAAAAGAAGCTATATAGAATACAACCAGAAAGGACAAATTAAATATTTTTTCAGATAAATTACAGTCCTTAAAAATCAGGTTAAGAAACAAATTGAAGGAAACCATCATAAAAAAAATTGATATTATATATCCGTCACATGCCACCCAACTAATAATCTCGGAATGAAGCGGGTGAACCGCAAACAACAGAGTTGATAAAAAAGCAAGCTCCTGCTTTTTCATCGTAATCAAAAAAAAACGGTATATAAGCACAATCGTCAACAGATAAAACACGAGGTTAAATACATGATAAGCAACCGGGGATGCTCCAAAAATTTTAAAAAGGACAAAATTAATCATAAAAGCAACCGGGGTATAAATATAGTCCGTAACAAAACCGGGTATAAAAGCATCAAAAATGCGCGAAAAAGGCATCTTCAGGTAAGGGTTATTCAGTAAAAGAGCAATATCGTCCCATACAAAACCATAATTAACTACCTGTCCATAGGCTATAAGCGTAAAAAGAAATACCGCCAAGATAAGAAATAAATTTTTTCTGTTAAAAAAATCAGTCACTCTTCTATTAGCTCCCTGCTCTTTTTCCATTTACATTGCCCCACAACTCATTATACATTAGTCTAAAATTGTGTCAACAACAGATAAATACAAGACGGGTAAGAAATATTTTGCCTGCCGGTATTAGAGCAAACGGCACAAACGTAGACAATACTTTATAATGGACGTGAAGAATACAAATATGCCGTGGCCATTATCAAATGATTTACGAAAAAGAATCATCACTGTAAAAAATACCGGATAGTTTTTATATGATAGGCATCAGCGATGTTAAATCAAGTTGCTCTAAGCCTCCCTAATGAAAACAAAAAAGAGACTTATGCCTCCCGGCTAAAGCCTCTTTTAATAAAACCCTTAAAATCAAATTAACGTTTGGTCCACTGGAAGCCTTTTCTTGCTCTCTTACGACCGTATTTCTTTCTCTCTTTTTCTCTTGGATCCCTGGTAAGAAGACCTTCTTTTTTGAGAACCGAACGAAGCGATTCATCAAAAACAGTCAGTGCTCTTGAAATACCATGTCTGACAGCTCCCGCCTGACCGGCAACTCCGCCCCCGGTAGATCTGACAAAAATATCAAACTTATCCTGCAGGCTTACCAACTCCAGAGGTTTACGAACCTGAAGTTCCATAACTTTCCTGCCGAAATATGTCTCAACAGGTCTGTTATTAATCGTGATAGCGCCTTTTCCAGGAGTTATCCAAACTCTTGCAATAGCACTTTTTCTTCTTCCTGTGGCATAATATGACACTGTTTTCTGCGTAATCTTAGCTCTGGCCACTGACTTTCTACCTCCAAACAACTCTCTCTTATAAATCTATTTTTTCCGGTTTTTGAGCAGCATAATTATGCTCTGAGCCAACAACCAGTTTAAGCTTCTTCAATCTTGGGGCACGCAACTTATTATTCGGCAGCATACCTTTCACTGCATGAAGAATAATACGATCCGGGTGTTTCTTCTGCAAATCACTTGCGTTAATCTGTTTCAGTCCGCCTGGATATCCGGTATGGCGATAATACATCTTATCAGCCCATTTGTTTCCGGTCATTCTGACTTTATCAATATTTGTGACAATAACAAAATCACCAATATCAATATAGTCTACATATTCCGGTTTATTCTTTCCTGAAAGAATTCTTGCAACTTTAGTAGCCAATCTGCCCAAGATCATATCTGTAGCATCAACGACATACCATTTTTTTTCAATATTTTTTTCTTTTACAACAGGAGTATTCAAGGAAAACCCTCCCAATAACAACTTTTTTGCGCTACGGCTAGCCTATTTTAATACAAAAAAACAAAGATGTCAATACCATTTATCCAAGTATCTTGGAAGTATTTTTATAAAAATTTATATATAAAGACAATTACAGCGGCTGCACAGTGAAAAACGGCCGTTACACATAACCTCTGAACGGAACTCGCTGATACGCTCCCCATTCCACAGATCCCCTGGACTGCCGGTATTGATGTTCCCAAGTATAAGATCCGGATGGTTGGAGCATGACACAACATCTCCCGACTCAGTAATATTCATCATGAACCATGGTGCATAACATTTGTCAAAACCAGCGGAAAAATTGAAGTCACTATAATAGATAGGAATTTGCCATGGCCTGAGATTAGGAGAAAAACTGTAAGAAGTCTTATACCTGTTCTTGCTCAGGGTCCTTAACTGCAAAATAAGTGATGACGGCTCCACATTCGTATATTTGGCAACCTTCTTTTCCCATGAAGAAACAGATGTTCCAAAACAGTCCAGATACACTCCGCTTTGCTTTTTCCCCTGCTCCCATGAGACAAGCGGAGAATGGAAAAAATAAAAACGATCCATGCAATGAACATTTGCCCAAGAAATCATATCATCCAAAAGATAACAATTATCGGCATTTATAATCATGGATCCGGATACAAGATATTTTTTACCAACTGCTTTCCTGCGAAAATTTATCAAAAAATTTATAGAATCAATGGTTTCACGGTAATCATCATACAGGAAGGATTTCTTTGCGTAAGCTTTCTGCGCAGGCGATTCATCAAAAGAAAAAATAATTTCCCTTATCGTATTGTCTTGAAAAAATGATATGTATGGCTCAAAACGCCCAAAACGCGTTAAAATACGGCATGGTACCTTTTTAAGAGACATATATTTCAAAAACTCAAAAAAAGACGGGTTCTTTAAAACATTATCTCCCCAAAACAAAAACTCCGAACCGGAAACAGCTGCAAAATCGACCAAACGTTGAATACTCTCAATAGAAAGTTCGGCGGAAACAGAAACGGAATTGTTTTCCTTTAAACCGTAAAAGCCGTCACAACCGGAATATACGGAGTAAGAATTCTCAGGAGAAAGCATACGCAAAGAAATTATCCTCGGAGGGGATACATTGCGGCAGCTGCCTAGATAATAGTCTTTCAATAAAGCTATTTTATGCAGCGGCAAGAGCTTTAAAAAAAAATTGCCGGAAAACGGCAAAAAAGAAATTCTCACAAGATCACCATATTATATCAATTAAAAATCGTCTATCGTTTCGGCATAATTTTATCAGGCATCAATAGACTTTAAAGACTGTTCAATGCTATCCTTGATTTTCTCAATACTAAAACGTAAGACTCCAAAGTTGGCACCACTGCCTGCCAAGGTAAGAAATACATGGCCGGAACCTATAAGCCTTATAGCTATAAGACCGCGCTCAAACTCAAGAACCCAATAAACAAGCTCCGACTCGGCATTCCCCAAGCGGTGCTGGGATATTTTCTCGATCGCCGAATTAGCAAAAGATATGAGCTTTGTTTCATCGGCAGCCTCATTGAAACAGGACGATATATTATTGCCTTCACGATTGAAAAGAACAGAACCGATAACACCCTTATTTTTGACAAAGGCCTGAATCTCCGGCTCAATAACCGAGCAAATTTTTGAATATTTCTCGGCAAGCTCACTCTCAAGTCTCTTTTCCTCTTCAAGACGGCGAAGCTCTTCCTCCGCCTTCAGACGCTCCTGCTCTTCAATAAGCCTCTGCTGTTCGAGACGTTTATTCTCTTCCTCTACACGGCGTGCTTCCTCTTCTTCTTCACGGCGGCGCTGGACAGCCAGCCTTTCTTCTTCTTCAGCCCTTACCTGATCCAATATTGCATTTTTCATCCCCAGGGCATAATCGTAAGCATCCTGCAAGTGTTCCTTACGGCGCAATGCAAGCTCATATATATATCTGAAAACAAGCTGTTCTTTCTGTTTCCGCGAAATTTCATCATAATCAGCAATCTCAATATTAACAAAATCAATTATATTTTCAATACGCATCAGAATGATTTGCAGTTCTTTCAAAGAAAACTCATGCGCTTTAATCTCAGAAAAAGACGCCGGAAAATCTTCCGGCACCGGGTGCCTGGATGAAAAATATTTATAAAGGAAATACGAAAATATATCAAACGGCTCGTTCTTAACGATGTTGAAAAGCTCCTCAAAGCCCTCTTTATAAAGTTTCTGCAGAATATAAATAACGGCAATATTTATGCGCGCCTCAATATTTTTTCCGTCGGAAGAAATAATATCCTGATACAATTGAAGGGCTTCCAAGCGGTTTCCGCGCAAAAAACTGCATTCAGCAATTGCCATTCCCACGTAAACATCATCATTGTAATCATTTTTCAATACGTGAAGCTCATCTAGCTTACGCTCTATGGTTGATTTAAAATTAAGTAAAGAGATAATAACTCCCCCTCCCAAAAATTCTCTTCAAAAGAAAAGACGGATAAAAGATATCCGCTGATACCAAAAATAAAAATCAGGCAACAGCAGCCTCTATTATCTTCTTATTCTTCTTGATCTCCAATCTTATACGCCCAAGGTTCACACCGCTTGCAGCTATTATAGATAGAAAATAACCGCCGGCAACAGGAACACAAATCAAATTAATATCCTGAAACTCTATATACGACTGCGTAAGTTCATTTATATCACAGCCTATAGGCATATCAGTACATAATCCTAAAATACTGATAATGAGAGAAGATGGAGAACTCAAATTATGAGAGTCGTCACCAACCGATTCCAGAACATCACCATTGGCATCAGCCAGTAAAGCCTGCTTAACTCCATCTATTTTACAAAAAGCATCTAATGCATTTTTCAGAGACTCCATAAACACCTCTTCTCCTAACTAAATCTGCGGTTTCAAATTAATAATTGAACTCTCAGTCAAATTGAATTTTTTCAAAAGAGCTGAGGGAATCATAACATTTCCCGCCAGATTCTTGCCGCTGGAACATTTTACAACATATACCATTCCATCAGGTGCTTCAATTTCCACCTGTATTGTTGCCGAGGGTTTTATACCCCAATCCTTATAAAAGTTTTCTTCAACTTTTATTGCGTCATTACTCTTAATCAATCCGCCCATAATCTTGACTCTAAGCTCTTTTTCATTCTCCAAAGCCTGTCTGGCGGCAATCTCTTTTGTTTCAATATTATCGGATTTTTCACCGAAAAGGCTCATTCTGGCACCATCATTCATAACTCTTGAAACAAAAGCGGTAAACTGTTCCGGCTGGCATAAAATTCTTCCATACTCATTGGCAAAGCTGTCAGTTACAACTTTTCCATGTGAAAAAATAAGCTCGCGGCTTTCGCCCTGAACATAAATAACGGCAAAACCGGATACCGCATCAATCTCTATCGAAGACAAAAGTTTCTTGAAATCTTTTTTCTTAATATCATAATCCCTGTAAACGTACTCATAGACATAAACGGAGGACAGCACATCAACAATTTTCGGAGAAAGAACATATGTGCTTATCACATAAGGACGAACTTTCATCTTATTTAAAAGACGCTGATTCTTTATAAGCTTAATATGATCTTTTTCATCAATTTCAAAAGCGTTTTTAATGATTCCATGTGAATAAAAAAAGCCGCCTCTGAGTTTCCTGTCATGCTCCAGTGCCAGATATCCACTGAATTTATTATTTGCAAGATTGTCCATGAGAACCTGAACATCCATCAGGCTAAGGTTCGTATGTTCAAATAAAGGGTTTCCTACTGGCAAAATCAAGTTTGCGTCCTCCCAAAACAAAAATTAAAGACGATTGTGAATTTTCTGATTTATACTTTTATTGTCCTTCAACAAATAAGTTAATAAAACACAGGCACAATATCATTCGTCCTTTTTTGACGATATTATATGAAACGGATCCGGCTGCTCCTGCGCTCCACAGCTTTCCCTTACGGCATTTTTTATTTTGGATGGCCTGTCAAAATAATCCCACACAAGCAAAATAACCAACAAACAAAAAAGAAAAACAGCCGTATTTCCAGACAAAAGAAAATTAATACAATTTTGAAAAACCAACTGCAGCCTCCGGCAAAATCATCAGGACAAAGACAGTTTATCCGAAACAATTGCAATCTGCTCGGCAACGTCACGGAAACGTATGTCTATGGCATAACACTCCTGATACATATTCAAAGCTTCCTCAAACAAACCTTGCTCAAAGTAAGCTTTGGCAAGATTATATCTCGTCTCCTGCTGTTCCTCATCAGGTGCGTCCAAATCCAAAATATTCTTAAATTGCTCAATTGAAAGCTCAAAGAATCCCTGTTTAAAGAAGACATTGCCAATAGCATTCAAGGCCGGCAGATGCGATGTTTCCATTTCAGAAGCCCGCATATATTCAAAAACAGCTTCCTCATAAAAACCCATCGCCTCGTAAAAACGACCAAGATAAATACGTGCGTTGCCTTCATCAAAACTGTCAAAAACCAATTTCCTATAAGATTTTATAACCGAAGATAAAAGGCCTTTCGGCAAAACTTTTCTCGCATAAGCTATAGACTCGGAATACTCCGATTTATTTGCGTGAATAATAGCCAGATTAGACATCGCCTCATAAGAATCGGGGTTAATACTCAGAAGTTTTTCAAACAATGGCTGACTCTCCGTCATAAAACCTGAGCTAGACATAGTATCAGCCATCCTCAGGAGATATTCCGAGTTATCAGGCTTCCATTGCTCTATTTTATCAAAATGCTCATAAGCTTCGGAAGGAAGTCCCTGTTTCAGCAACAGGTCTATCATTGAGAAATAATTTTCAACAACATCGTCAATACGGTTGGAGTCGAGATAAATCGAAGAAATAGCCTCTTTGATTCTAAGGGATTCGGAATAATTACCAAGTTCCTCATACTGACTGGCTATAAATCCTAAAATCTCTACAGCCTTGTCAAAATCTCCTTTTTTCTCATATATTTTTTCTATCTGCTCCTGAAGGACAAGCCCTTTGTCCATATGTCCGTCATCAATAAGATCCTTGACTATTTTCTCAAAACCGATGATACCATCGTCTATTTTCTCTTCCGCAAAATAAATTTCCTCAAGACGGGTGAACACAAGTTCTTCACGTTCAAATTCACCAAACTGTAAAGTACTCTGAAGAACAGCCATAAACTCATTCAATGCAAGTTCAGTTTGCTTATTTTTATAATAAGCTTCGGCAACCTTCAAAGCATAATCCCAGGACAACGAGCGGTTTCCCTGACGCTCAGAAAGCTCACTTAGCTTTCTTGTTATTTCTATAACCTTATCTGCCTCATCCTTATCCTTATACAAATGGACCAGCTCTTCAAGAATCTCAATAGCTTCAGCCATAAGATCATATTCCAGATAAATGGAGCATATTTCTTCCCTCATATTGAGATTAAACGGCTGAAGAGCAATTATTTCACGCGCAATATCTTTCGCGTTTTGGTTCTCGCCTTCGGAAAGATAGTCCATCAGCAAAATACGGTAATGGCTGGTGGCATCCTCAAATTTCAATTTCTTTACAAAAATATCAATCAGCTTTTGACGGTAATTTCTCGCCGAAGGCTCGATGTCAAGAATTTCGGAGAAAATATCCGCAGCGGCAAGGTCCAGCGTTTTGGCGATGTAGACCTCGGCAAGCTGAGCATATTTCAAAACTGCCTGTGCAGGATCTATATTGCGGTAAAGAGACGCAACCGTTCTCTGGGCAAATAAATTTTCCGGCGACAGCTGCAGAATCTTATTGCACATTTTAAGGGCATTATCGAACATCTCAAACTGCCGGTATATGTTAAAAATAACCAGATATCCGGCAATAGCCTTTTCAACATGTCCCCTGGCCGCCTGAACTTCACAAATTTTTTCCCGCAGCTCGGCATTGTCGGGAAGAAAAGCCAAAATTCTTCTATAAAGAATCTCTACCTCTTTATAATCCCCCTTTGAAAACAAATGCTCGGCAATAAGGCGGGTTTCCTCAAGCGCTTCATTAAGTTCATCATTGGCAAGATATCTTTCCAGCAATATTTTCCGAACCTCAATATGATTAGGTTCAAGCTCAAGAATTTTCCTGTACATCTCAAGAGCGGAGTCCCATCGGTCCATTTTAAGCAATATATCAGCTTTAGCAAACATCGCCTGTTTATAAGACGGATTATCTCTGATAATAGAGTCAAGAATTTTTATCGCACTTTCGTAATTACCCTTTTCCTTCTCTTCAATTGCCTGCTGGTAATAAAGCTCAATCTGCTGCGGAAATTTTTTGACAAGCTCCTTATTCAAAAGACTTGCGTCCTCATCCTTACCCTGTTCACGAAGCAGTTTTACTACATGTAAAAACTGATCAAGCGCAACGTCCGTATCTCCCTGCCGATAGTGAATTTCTCCGACAATCTCGTTCGCCTTAATATTGTCCGGATCTATATCAAGCATCTTTTCACATACCGATAAACCTTCTTTAAGCATACCTTTTTCAAGATATGTCGAAGCTAAAAGCAAAAACTCAGGAATAGCTTCTTCTGCGGAACCGTCATTCAAAAGCAAGCCAATCAACTTATGTCTTGCCGATAAGTTACCGGAATCCATTTCCAAAATTTCCCTGTAAATAGAAATAAGCTTACGTCTTATTTCACTGTTGTCAGGAACCCATTCTATCAGTTTCTCATACAAGACAACAACCTTGTCAAGAAATCCCTCATCAGAATATATCGAGGCCAGCCTCAGACAACATTCCGTTGCTTTATCCATCTGGCCACGTTGCGAGTATATCTCGCCAAGACGTCCCAAAACATCTTTATTTCTGGGTTCAAAATTCAAAATGCGCTCAAAAACTCTGATTGTATCAAGAACCTGATTGTTCTTTATATATAAATCACCGGCATTCCTAAACCACACTATCGTTCCCTGCGGAGTTCTGCCGCCGCGAATATATATCTCACCAAGCATCTCGTAAGCATATGCGGCATCCATAGGAGCAAGTCTCACAACTTCCTGAAACTCGCCTACAGCCTCCTTATCCATACCTTTTTTCATATAAGCCTGACCGAGAACCATATGAATTCTCGCCGCTGACTCAGGCGGAGCCAATTCAAGACATGCCTTAAGATACTCTATGGAATCATCAAAATGTCCCTTTGCCTGAAGCAAAACACCTACATTATAAAAAACCTCAACACGGACACTGCTCACAAGTTCTTTAATTACATCTCCGACAGCGCCCCTCTGGCCCATCAAAAAGCTTTTCTTCGCCGCCTGATTTTCCAGATTTATAAGTTCCTGATAAACTGAAAGCGCATCGTCTACCATGCCGCGTTCCTGACATGATTTTGCCCACGCAAGATACTCCGCAACAGTAGCCTCAAACTCGCCGCCCTTCATATAGATATTTATTATATTGTGGCGAACAACTGCATTATGAGGTTCTATCTGCAGAGCCCTTTGATACATATCGACAGCTTCTTCAAGTCTGCCCTGAGCTGCAAGTTTATCGGCCTGCCCTGAAAACATTTCAAATTCTTTACTGGACATAATAACCTCCCAAACGTTGTATAGTGATAAAAATTATTGCCGACAAGCCTCAATTTTCAGGGAGACATCTTCGTAGGCCGTCCCAAGTTCATTATACAACCCTAAAGCCTCTTTCTTTTTACCGGATTCTTCATAAAAACCGGCAAGAATATACTGCATTTCTTTCTTTTCTTCGTCAGATCCGCGGTTTTCTCCCAAAGCATGAATCAATGTTCTTACCGCAATGAACTCCATACCGGGTTTCATTGAAAAACACAACGCAAGCTGCAGGGTAGAAGGAATCATCAATGCGTCATCGCGCTTCGCTTTCTGAAATTGCTCTATAGCATCATCTATCCTGCCAAGCTGCTTATAGGTAATTCCAAGCTCAAATTCTTTACCGGACATAATTACCTCCCAACGTTGTATAGTGATAAAATTACTGCTGACAGGCCTCAATTTTTTTGGCGACATCCTTGTAGTCCGTCCCAAGTTCATTATACAACTCTAAAGCCTCTTTCTTTTTACCGGACTCTTCGTAAAAGCCGGCAAGGACATACTGCATTTCTTTCTTTTCTTCGTCAGTTCCGCGGTTTTCTTCCAAAGCTTTAACCAACGTTCTTATCGCAATGGAGCGCATACCCGGTTTCATAGAAAAACACAACGCAAGCTGCAGGGAAGTCGGACCAAAGTCACGCTTCGTCTTCTGAAACTGCTCTATAGCATCGTCTATTCTGCCAAGCTGCTTATACATAACTCCAAGATGGAAACGATAGGAAAGATTTTCCGGAGACTCCTCCACCTTGGTTTTATAAGACTCGACGATCTCATCCCTCAAGGCAGCATAGGACTCATCCATAGAAATCAGACGGGACAGAACCTGCATCGCATCATCAGGCTTGCCGCTTTCCAAAAGAAGATAAACATAAGCCTTGGTATTTTCAGTGTAAAACGGATCCTGTTCAAAATTTTCGGCATAAAAAGCAAGGGCCTTTTCCGTATCCGAAAGATGATTTGCAAGAACAGACGCCGCCTTATAACGAGCCTCTTTTTGCTCAGTGTCCATATCAATTATCTGATAATATGTATCAACTGCTTCCTGCCATTTCTGGGAAGCCGATAATTTCTCAGCCAGAAGCTGCATCTGGCCTAACGCATTATCCTTATCTCCTAAATCAAGATAAACGGATATTAACTCTTTCCTGGCAGAGATATCGTCAGGAGAAACGGACAGAAATCTCATATACAGTTTCACCGTTTCAGCCGACTCAGATTTATCCATGTACTGCGCTGCAAGAATTTTTATATGTTCAAAAGCTTTATCCAGAAGTTCCTTATCAAAGTAAATATTTATAAGGTTTTCTCTTGCTTCAAAATACATCGGTCTCAAATTGACTATTTCCTCAAAAACAGTCATAGCTTCATCGACATTGTCTCTGCTTATAAAATATTTACCGAGATCAAACTTGTTGGCCAACAACTGTTCTTCATCCCCCAGTTCACCGTATATAACTGAAAGCTGCTGATAAATATCCACATCGTCGGGAATAAGGGCTTTAAGTTTTTCGAGAGCAAAGCAAACTTTTTGTAAATCATTTCTCTCCCTGAAACGGGACAGCAGCTCTTTATACGCAGAAATAGCATCATCGGCAAGGCCGGCTTTTTCATAAGCAGCCGCAAGTTTTACATAAACATCTTCCGAGTTGGTTAACGAATAAACTTTTTTCAAAAGGGCCAGGGCTTTGTCCGGACTGATTTTATCAACGGAAACCTGACCAATCATATTCAGATGGTGCAGTGCGGCTTTGTCTATTTTCTGTTGAGAATATATATCAATAAGTTCTTCTCTTGCTTCTATATTATCAGGATTTATCGCTAAAACCGATTGATAATATTCGAGAGCCAATAAGGTTTCATTATTAGCCATATAAATTCTGGCAATTGCGAGCATCGTTTCCTCTGCTAGTGAGATATCTCTATCCCACAAAGATATAGTCATTAACTTTGCAAGGAAATCAATATTGGACTCTTCTTTCTCAAGCAAAATTTTATACTGCTCTATAGATTCCTTAATAAGGCCATTATTAAAATACAATTCAGCCAGTTCAAGCCGGCGATCCCTATCTGCAGGATTAGTTTCCAATAACGTGTTGAAAATGTCTATGGCCGAAGACAAATCTCCTGAATTCAACTTGTCACTCAAGGATGAGGACAAATCTTCATTCGTATTTTTCACTTCACCCGAATAGACAAAGCCATCAGCGGCGGCAGTTCCCGAAGAATCCTGAATGGAAGCAGAGGGAGAAGGTAATTCACCAAAGTCCTTGCCGACCGATTTCAGAGTATCAGCAGAAGGCGGTTGCTCCGGCTCGCCGGAAGTATCACCCTGCAGTAAAGAATCCTCCGACACGACAGGAGTGTCAAAAACAGAGTCCTGTACAACAGGCGGCTCCGGTGTAAACACCGATGAAGAAAATACAGAATCCGAACTCTCAGCAACTGGAGACGAGTCAAATGAAAAAGGACTCGCCTGCGGAATCTCGGAGTCTGCAGACAACTGCGGCTGCTGCGCAAAAATATTTTGTTCCGGAGGTTGAGCTACGGAAGAGAAAGGATCTTTTGCCGAAGAAAACGGATCTCCCAAATTGGAATCCATTGAAAAAACAGATTCCGCAGCCGACGGATCAGTCTGAGAAGTATCAGGAAAATTACCGGATCCAAAAACTGACGGATCCAGTAAAGACGTCTGTGGCGCTCCACCAAAAGCAGGAAAATCATTGCCGGAAAAAGGCGCAGCGATTTCTGCCTGGGTATCGCCAAAAGCAGGAAAAGCACCTCCAAAAGCAGAGGAATCCATCGCAGGCGGAGCTTGAGCTTCGCCGAAACCGGGGAAGTCGCCGCCGCCGAACGAAGGCATTTCCATCGCAGGCGGAGCCTGAGCTTCGCCGAAACCGGGGAAGTCGCCAAGGGCTGATTGAGATGCCGAAGTATCGTTAATGTTTTGTTGAGGAGCAGGACTGCTGTCAACCTCGGATGATTTACTTTTTCCTTTGGAAAATACAGATTTATCAGCATTTTCCACTATGGAATCCGACATTTCACTTTTTCTTGCAAATAATTGTTTTTTGGGAGTTGCCGACAATGTCGGCTTTGATTTACGCGAACCGCTCTTGGAGCGTAAAAGCGGTGTCTTAGGAGCATCTTCTTCTTCCGGCTGTGAATCTCCTGACAGCACAGGTTTTGAAGATTTTCCTTTTCTGCCGCCAACAGCACCGCCTTTCGGCAGCAGTTTGCTAGATGAGGAGCCTTGCTGATCTTTCGGAATCAGCAAGGATGTTGTCTGTTTATCTTCATCCTTCCTTACCCTCGTAGAATCAGATATAGAGCGTGAATCAAAACCATCAGAGCCCTTGTCTCTTGTTTTCGTAATTTTATCCCTGACCGAAGAATCCTTAACACCGGATTCAAATTTGGGCGGCTGAGACAATACCATTTCCGTCTCTACAGGGATAGGTTCATTTTCAAACGGTACATCACCAAACAGAGGAATCTCCGCGGATTCCTGATTACCAAATTCTTTTACACCTGACGGAGGCTGGAAGTCCGATGCCATAGGCGAATCAACAGATACAGACGGAGAAGACGGCGCAGAATCCAAGGGCATCGTCTGCTGTTGCGACTGTGACTCCGGCTCATAAACGTAATCATCGTCCAATCCCGGCACATGCGGCCGGAAAGGAGTTAGGATTTCATCATCCTCTTCACCAACAAGCGGAGCACCTAAATTGGTCAGCTCCCTGCAGGCGGTCGGATTTGTAGGATCCAGAGCAAGCACTCTCTGATAAAGCCTCACTGCCTTTTCGGTTTCCTCTATCGACTGATAGATATTCGATGCCGACAAATAATTTTTTATCGCCTCGACATGGTTTCCCTGGGCCTGATAAAGTTCTCCGAGTTTTTCTTTCGCCCTTACTTCCTGCGGGTCTATTGATAATATTTTACTGAATGCCAAAATAGCGTCTCTAAACTGCCCCTTAAGCTGACAGACATTTCCCAGAGCCATAAGAGCTTCGGAATTGCCAAGATCAAGTCTAAGCACAGCCCGGTATTCAATCTCGGCATCATTATAACGCCTTAAAATCAGATATATATTCCCAAGCATCAACAGCAGTTGAGGATCATCTGCAATGATGACTTTCATTCGGCGAAACGCCTCCACGGCCTTTTCCAGCTCATTTCGCTGCAGATATGCGGTTCCTACACTCCTATAATGAGATGCAGCGTCGTTTATATGTCCATGGCTCATATACACTTCCGCCAGTTCAAGAGCAATCTCAAGGTTGTCGGGAGAAGTCTCCTGTGCGCTTCTCAAAAGCATAATCGACTCTTCACCTTTACCAAGCTCAATATAAAGCCTTGCAAGCTGCATAGACTGACGAACGACAGCATCGGTATCATTCTTTTTCTTATATATAAGTATAGTTCTGAGCCTTGCCTGATCATTCTCAGGCTGAATTTTTTGAATCCACCTTGCGACCTCTACAGCCTGATCAAGATCACCGGCATTTTCAAAAATATCCATAAGCTTAAAATACTGCTCTATAACACTGGGAATCAATCCCCTATACGAATATATGGCAGCCGATTTATAACATGCATCTTCATTATTGGGATCTTGCTCAAGAACTTTTCTATAAAGCTCCAAAGCCTCATCCCATTTGGATTGTTCATAAAGCTTCTCGGCTTCATCAAGCAGATTTCTCAGATTACCCGACATTCCCTGCACCACCTTGCTGTATTCTCTTCATTAAATGTTGTACTTCAAAAAAACAAATAGTAAACCTTATTGTAAATTTAAAATTTTATTTTTCCTTCAAGAAATCAAACAAATTAAATATTTAAAATTCTTCTAAAAACAAATTAAACCTCCATGAAACATGGAGATTTACCAAAAAATAATAGTAAATACCGTCGGCAGCATAACTATAAGCTAAAATAAAATAAAAAAGCCCCCGGAATCTCCGAGGGCTTTTTCTAAAACTAGTCGGCAAGAATATGAGGAGTTACCATAATGACAACTTCATTCTTGGTTCTGTTACGGGTCTCATTACTGAAGAGTTGACCAATAAGCGGTATGTCCCCAAGGAGAGGTATTCTTGACTTATTGATGGACTCATTTTCTCTAAGAAGTCCGGCAAGTACCATTGTATCACCATCTTTTACTCTCATAACCGCATTAGCCGTTCTATTAGCTGTTCTCGGATACTGCTGGTTGACAAGATCCAAAAGGTTGGAAATGTCAGGTTTTATAGCAAGTTCAACATATCCGTCAGGAAGAACAGTCGCTTTGAGATTAAGTTTTGTACCAATATCTACATAAGTTACCTGATACTGACCTGCTCTCGGATCATAATACACAATCGGATATCTCTCACCGATATGAACTTCTGAATCCTCACCGCTCTTTGTTGTAATCTTCGGAGATGCAAGAACTTTTGCTTCATTGTTAGTGATCAAAGCCTGAATCTGGAGATTAAGGGTCAGGGCAGATCTCGTGAAGTAACCAATGGACATAGGATAACCGCTGCCGCCGTAAGTCTGCTCTACCACAGGTGTTCCGTCAGCATTGTAAGCAGTATTTCTGTTGCTGGGATACTCCATAAAATCTGTACTTACAAGCAGTCCGGGGCTCTGGGATGATGTTCCCCACTGTGCGCCGAAAGATTTTGAACCGGTCTCGGAAAGATCGATAACCTTAACGTCAAGAGATATCTGTTTAAGGTGTGCATCAAGCTGCTCAAGATAATCTTTGCACAAAGAAATACTTGAATCGTCACCGGTAAGAATAAGAGCATTTAATCTCTTGTCTACATCATATGAAAGTGTCGGGACCAGTTTCTGCATAATAGGAAGAAGCTCTTCTGCTTTTGCGCCTTTAAGAGCAAGAATTTCTGTTCTCGGCGGAATCGGTGCCGGAACATCATAATCAAGCTGGGATACAAAAGAACGGATAGCTTTCATACTTGCAGGATCTGCAGTTACGATAAGGGCTGTTCCTCTGGGATCTGCCTGAATCTTGGAATCAGGATAAGAAGATGATACCATTGCGGAAATATCAGTGGCTTTAGCGTGCTCAAGCGGGATAGCCTGTGTTATCTCATTGCCTTTTCTGATATCCATAATATTTGAGGAAATCTTATCAAGGAGCTTAGGGTCTCCGACAACAATCGTGTTACCGACTCTCTTATAGTCAAATCCGCTCATTTTTACAACGAGATTCAATGCACCGTAAGCCGGAACATTTTTAAGAGTCATTGTTACCGATCCCTGAACTGAAGGATCTGTTACAATATTGAGATCAAGTTCTTTAGCAAGAATTTTCAAAACATAAATTAAATCAGCATTTACAAGGTCCATATTTACAAGTCTTACCGGAGGAGCATAAGTTTTCTTGGCAGATGTTTTCTTATGCTGAGCCGGTTTAGACTCTTTGTAAGCAACCTTGTTGGTTGTAGTAGTTGTAGCTGTAGTTTTAGCGACCTCGGAACTCTTTGTGTTCTTTTTCACTGCGGCAAGAGCATTGCCGAACTCAAGCGTAACACCTCTTTTACCGTCAGCTGTAAGTATTTTATACTCGGGCTGTGAAACTACGTTTACAATAACTTTTACAGTATTAGCTTTTTCTGCAGACTGAACAACTTTTACATCTTCAACGAGACCATAATTTACAGCATTGTCCTTTGCAACATTGGAAGCAAGAGTCGCCGGGAACAATTCTACAACAACAGCCTGTCTCGGAGTTGTCTGTCTATATGTATAATTCGAAACAGATTCATTTGAATCAACAACAACTTTTATAGTACCAGTCCTGTCCATCACCTTTACAGAATTTATTGTGGCTGGTGCTGCGTAAGCAGGCGAAGCCACCATTGCTGTAAAACAAAGGCCCAGAAGGCTGAAAATTGTTTTTTTCAATCCTTCGTGTTTAATCATAATTACTAATCCACCTCCTAAAAATAATAAACTATCAATACATTTGCTCATCATAAATAATCAATAACTACTTGTTTTCGGAATCTTTCTTTGTTTCCTCTGATTTACTTTCAGTAGCTGAAGGAGCCGGAGGAGCTTTTTCCTCTTCTTTCACTTCAGGAACAGGCAAAGATTCCTGACCGGTAGTTTTGCCGCCGGACTTTATACCTGCTTTAGGGGCTGAGGACGCTGCTGCTTTCACAGGAACGTTATAGGCCTTTCCTCCCCAAAGAAGAACAACTCTATCCGGGTAAACGCTCTGAACTGTATATTCACCGACTTTATCACCCGGTTTCACCATAAAGCTGGAACCGGAACCGGATGCCGCCGTCAATATAGCGTAAGAAGTTCCCGACGAAACCATCGTTCCCGTTACCTTTACCGGCAATTCGGAAACAACTTCCTTTACAGTACTTCCACCGACCGTAACATTCGTTTTGGTCTCTGACGTAGGCTTTGCCACCGGAACAGAGCCGCCCTTTTTATCCCTAACTGTAGACGGCGGAGCCACATTTCCACCGAAAGGAACAAACGGATCCCTTCTGCCTCTGTCGAGAGTGTAAGGCGTTGACGCCGAGGGCATTGATGATTTAACCTGGGTTTTACTCTTAGCTGGAGACTCGGCTTTCTGGTCCTTGATTTCAACCTGTGCAAAAGACACATCTGAAACAGCAAGCGTCATACACACACAAGCAACCGGCAACACAGTCCATTTAAGAAATTTTATCATTACTTGTTACCTCCCTCTCTAAGATAAACAGTGATCGGCAAAGTAACATTAAGCACTGGTGATTCGAAATAATTTTCGCTGCTACCAACCGGACTTAAAGTAATTTTGCTGATGGTAACAAGTCTTTTAAGTTTCAAATCGCCAAGTTGTCTCAAAAAGTCAATAACCGTAGCATATCTGCCGGTCAAAGACATCTGGAAGCCTCTTGTCGGATAGCCTGACAAAGCTGTTGGAGCAGACGATTTTCCACCGCCGGAAACATTTTCAGGAGTTAAAGACACAACGATGAAATCAGGATCGCCCATTCTTGCTCTCTGTTGCTCAACGAGTTTCTCAATGTCAGCTATATAAGACGGAACAAACTCGCTTTCAGATTCCGGAGTCAGTTGCTCCTGAATGACGGATCTAAGCTCTGCCTGCAGCTGTCTGTTCTTATCCTGCTCCTTTGGAAGCTCTTCTTTTTGCTTTTTAACGGTCGCCAAATCTGACTGTTTCTGGATTATATCAGCATCCAGAATTTTCGCCTGATCAATATCAGCTTTCCATCCGGCCAGATACCATCCGCCGCCAATAAGCAAGATTATGATTAATCCAATAAAAATCTTCATTGGTGCTGGTAGTGACATATTCCTCAGCTCCTTCCATGGCCAGAAGAGTCATTCTTAGGATTTCCAGGAGCCTTCTCAGCTTCAGCACTTGTTCCGCTTTCAGCTGCATTAGGATCGTAAGTCATCTCTATCGTCCAGCCATAACTGGTATAAGGACTCTTCCCCACTGTCGTAGTACCTCTTGTAGTACTGGATATGCTGGCAGTCTTGAAATACTGAGACTTGGTCGAAGTCACACTTTTCATAAATCCGGAGATCGATTCAAGCGGACGAACTCCAGGCTGCTCAACTGCAACACCAGTAAGTGTCATCGTATTCTTAGTCGGGTCTATAGTGACATTATTAACCCACATATTATTAGGAAGCAGGTAAGAAATTTCATCAAGAAGATTACTGTAGCGTACAGGATCATATCTAAGAGTTTTTACTGTCTTGATCTGCTGTTCCAGTTCCCTGTTCTTCTTCTTGAGCTGTTCTATTTCAGGAAGACCTGCCTTCTCTTTTTTAATCTCATCTTCTATCGCAGCCAAACTAGCACTTTTTTTACTAACCTCTTGCTTAAAATGCTCTCCTATATACCAATAAACAACAACCGAGGCTGCTATTAACATCACTATTATTGCAATAACAATGTCAAAACCGTACTTCTTACGTTCGGTCGGCAGAAGATCTACTTTAATTGCCATATATTCACCTCCCATTCTCTAATCTAAAAATTATTTACCACTACAACTTAAGCAAATACCCATTGTAACCATCAAAGATGGAGCCAACTCCTGCAACAATTCAGGCGAATACCCAGGTACATTAGAAATATCTACCCTATTAAACGGATTGGCTATTTTACATTGAATACCAAGTTCGTTCGACATATAATCATCAATATTTCTAAATTTCGCGGTGCCGCCGGAAAGAACTACGAGTTCAATAGATTCACCACGATATCTGGCTCTGTAATAATCAAAAGAACGCTGAATCTCCGTAATCAACTCCGTTAAAACAGGAATGATTACATTGAAAATGCGCATCGTAGTAGGAGCTACGGGTGTGGCATCTTTTTCCACCCGTATAACACCCTTATCTTTTTTGATTTTTTCAGCCTCTTCAAAGCTAAGATTCAGAGATTGACCGATAATTTTAGTAAAATTATTACCGGCAACCATAACAGTTCTATTCGTTCTTAACATGCCAGATTTGTAAATATTAATACTCGTAGACGAGGCTCCAAGGTTTATAACGGCAACAGTACGTTTGTAATGCTCCGGCTCGCAATACTGCAAAGCCCTGGCAATCGCAAACGGCTCCATATCGATCGCTTCAGGTGTAAGACCGGCAAAGCGAACAACATCCTGAGTGTTTTTAACCATTTCATTTGGCGCAGCAATCAGAAGAACCTCCATAAGCTTAGGGTCTTCTTCCAAATCTCTGCGCAAAACCATCCCTTTAATCTGGGCCTCATCAATTGAATAAGGAAGGTATCGCTCCGCTTCAAACTTAACAGCCTGCTGTAGCTCCTTATCATGCATTTTAGCCATGTTTATCGGACGCATAACAACCGACTGACCGGAAACAGTACTCACGACCTTCTGAACGTTCATCTTATTACTAATAATAACCTGTTTGATACTATCTCCCAAAGCCCTTGGATCAACAATAACTCCATCCTTTATAGTCATGGCTGGAGTTGAACCAAGAAGAAGAGCCGATAGCTCGTAGGTCTTGTCTCTTTTCGGTTTAAGCTGCATAAGTTTTATGGAGCTGGCACCTAAGTCCAAACCTCCAATTGCCCCCTTTTTAGCAAAGAGTTGCTTAAATAAATCCATCTTTTTTTACTCACCTCCCTTCATAGATAATATCAAGCATAAAAGCTATTGGACATGACATTCGCTCAAAAAAAACAAACTCCTTCTAATCAACAGGTTTATCAAACAAGAAACATCAGAAACCCATTAAATGTCCGGAAATATCTCTTCCCCAAAAAAGTGTTACAAATGCAGCGATTGCCATAAAAGTTCCAAACGGCAAAGGTTCCCTGCCGCTCTTTTTTAAAAACAGTAAAAATGGAACAACAAATAAAAATCCCACAAAAAACGACATCATAAACGCAATAAGCGACTGTTCCAAACCTAAAAAAGCGCCTATAACCATAGCAAATTTAATATCTCCGCCTCCCATAGCCTCCTGACGCAATATGACGGTTCCCCAAAAAGAAATAAACGAAAAAAATATATAACCGAAAGCAATTCCAAGAACAGAATCAAAAAAGTTAAACAACAGGCCATTTGTATAAAAAGTCAGTTCAGGAAAGAAAAAAAACAAAAAAGAGTCATGATAATCGGCAGAGCCAAGAAAAGAATAGCCGATTAAACCAACAATAATGGCCGGCACAGTAACGCAGTCAAGTATAAGCCAATGATCAAGATCTATAAGAAAAACAACAACCAAAACGGCCGTAAAAAAAAGCCAGTAAAAAAAGTCAAGCGTAAAACCGCCATTATACACAAAGAGAAAAACAGTCAGACAAGCCACAATAAATTCAATAAGAGCATATCTAAACGAAAAAGGAGAGGCACATTCAGCGCATCTGCCTCTTAAAAAAAAATAACCCAAAATAGGAACATTAAGAAAATATTTCACCGGCTGCCCACAAGACACACATGCTGAGCCAGGCGAAACGATAGACCGCCCTATAGGCAAACGATAAGCACATACATTCAAAAAACTCCCAATCAGTGAGCCCAAAACAAAAACAAAGGCAATGACGGAATTCGTTGAGTTGAAAAGATAATTAAAATTATATAAAAAAGTATCTAGCATAGATTATTTTCTGTCAATAAATAATAAATACACGTTGGTAAATATTCTACCATACTCGTCCATAACCTGCCATATACAGACTAAAAATCAAAACAATGCGGCTCTGCAAATATTTTTCATTTTTACATCATAATAAAAATCTTAGAGTTCAGGACAGACTGAACATATCAAAGAACGAACTCTCCGGTTTTATTGAGGCATTTAAGCAGCATTTTTCAGAATGTAGATTAGAGCGGCATGATTCATCAAATGAATTCTTTTGCCGCAAGTCGGCTACAAGATATATATTAAGAGATCCCCTGTTGATTTAGAGCCTGTTTACAAGGTTACAAACAAGAATATCATATGGCGGACCCGGATAAAATATAGCATAATGGAGCTCTAAGTATACCACTTAAGGGTGAGGAATACGGCGTCAAAACAAAGGAAGATGTTCATAACTTTGTAAGGATGTTGACCTCAGAGCCCATTCAGGTAGCCTTAGACGCAGAGTTGGAAAATGAGCTTGGATATTAAGGTTCCCCGTGACCGCAACGGTGAATTTGAACCTCAGCTTGTAAAGAAACATCAGACAGACGTATCCGCTATTAACTATTTGTAACAAAAAAAAAGCGGCATATGCCGCAATCGGAACCGACTTGGAAGGCAAAAAAGATGTGCTTGGCATCTGGCTTGGAGCAAACGAATCTGCAAAATATTGGCTGACTGTTTTGACAGGGCTGAAAAATCGGAGTGTTCATGATATACTGATTGTATCGGTTGACGGACTCTCCGGTTTTGTCGAGGCGATTCACGAAGCGTTTCCCCGAACTGAAATTCAACGTTGTATAATTCATCAAATTTGCTCCTCAACCCGTTATGTAAATTACAAGGATGTTAAAGAATTTTCTTCAGATTTGAAACCAATTTACAAAGCAATTACAGAGAAATCGCCACTGGTGGATCTTGATGAATTAGAGGCAAAATGGGGCCTTAAGCATGCTCTTGGAGTTAAATCCCGGCGGGTCAATTGGGCAGAACTTTCTACGATGTTCAAATACCCGGCCCAAATACGCACCTTGATATATACAGCCAATGCAACTGCGTAAGGTGACAAAAATCAGCACCACCCGTCTAACAGGTGGTTTGCCCAAAGTCTATAAGGCATTATTACAGGCCAGCGTCTCAAGACCCTGGCTTTCACATTGTTCAAGCCTCATTGCCTTTGTCTCTTTTGCAAGCGTGACCTGCTCCCCAAAAACTTCGTCAAGGTAAATGTTAGTCACAAATTGAAAAAAATAAATTAGGAGTGATTAGCATGAAAAACGTTTTACGGAAGAACAGATCATCAGAATAGTAAAGGAGCAAGAGGGCGGCAGAAAAGTTTCGGATATAATCCGTGAACATAATATTGCCGAGCAAACTTTTTACAGATGGAAGAGTAAATATGGTGGAATGGAAGTGAAAGAGGCGCAAAAACTTAGGCTA